>NZ_CAXTNE010000210.1:0-14700 GCF_964245445.1 uncultured Nostoc sp. | reverse complement strand
CCCTCCTTGTTGAGAAGTAGATTACCATACTTTTTTATTAGTGGGATAGTTTCACTTGTTGACGAATACTGTTTTCGTATAGTTCTTTCGCACGTCGTGCAACTTCTTCGCGGCTTAAAAGTATGCTTTGCACGTTTTTGTTCCTTTGTTACTACTATGTACTATTCTACTATCAAGCTATAATTCAATAGGTTTTAGTTAATCAATATCTCAGAACTTTGACAGGTATTAAACTATAAGCTAGAGTAGCACAGCTTACCCTTTCGACAATTTTTCCTTTGAGTAGTTCAACTTTGCGATCGCTCAAAATGCCAGCGTCAATCATGCGGTGATATTCTCTCTAGTAACTTAGGCTAATTCCGCAGCTAAAAGCCTACCTTCAATTGGTTCATACTCATCTTCTAGTAACCATAATTTGGCTGCATTATAGTCATTACTAGAAAATACAACTTTATAACCTTGCGCCGGATCATAAACTTGACAGTTATCTTCACTGCCGCAAACCAATAAAAGAATATATGGAGGGGATAACATTGCATCTATCCATACTTCTGTAAATTCCCAGTTATTCTTCACTCGGTCTTGTGCGGGGGATGACGTGGTATTGGTCGTCTCCATTGATTTTTATCTCCCCATAGTAAAGTAGAATACGGCTACCATCTGGACTGATTCTATAACCTATTGGTTCATTAAAAAACATCCCATAACGGTCATCTCCTCGAATCATTTCGGTGAATAATATCTGAAATCAGATGCGAAAGGCGATCGCATCTTTATTAGTGCATCTTAACTCTCAATAAAATGCTCCAACTTTTACCAAGGGTTTATATCTAAATCGACTTCAGAAATATCAGTTGTCTCAGTTCATCTATATTCGAGGAAAACTTTAGTTCACTATTTCGCTGTTCTACTTGCGCCGCCTGAAAATTTTGATAAATCTCTTCACGCCTTTCTTTCCGTAGATATTGCTGCAATAACAGTTGAATTTCTAACTTGTCTTCACTGGAAAGACTTTTAATTGCTTCAATTACATCACTAAAGGTCATAACTTGGAATACCTTTTAGTGCTTATTCGATCAATCTAACATGGTAACGATTTAGTGAACGATATACTACCGCAGACCAAACTCTGCTACTAGATGTGGATTTGAAGCAAGGACAGTCTCAAGATGGCTCTCTGGCCACAACTCGATCGTCATGGCGGAATCTGATTGATTATGTTTCTCAACGTAGTGAACAGCATCAGGCGTAAAGCGCCCTGTTGTAGCAATTACTAAAATATCCATTCTTGACGGTTCCCAAAGTTTTACCTGATCTTTTACTGCACTAAGGTCTGGTACAGAAATACTTTTAGTAAGCCAATGTTTGCACTGAATAATAATGCGTCTACGGATTACGCCACTCAATAAATCTCGATGAACTCGATAAACAGACAAATCACGACCACGATCTGGGGCGTTAATATGCATTAACCATTCAGGATTCTCATAGCTCTGTTCTAAAGTGATTAAATTAAATATCAAACGTTCAAAATCTTCAGCAGAAAGTCTTTCCCAATTTAATTTAGTGATAATATTTCCTGAAGGAATTGATGCAACGAGTTCACCTAAATCTTGAATATCTACTGGAATTGGATAGTTTGCGGTGTATAGAGATTCTGTAATTCCTGCCTTCACGGATGGCCAATCAAAAAGGATAATATCTCTTAAATCATCAATTTGTGCATAAGAAAGATGACGTTTCATATCAATCCAGGCTGTTGGACGACGCACACTGTTACCGAGTAATATATCTATTTGCTTTATATTGTTGCTGATTGCAGCTAAATCTTCAATTTTATTTTTGCCATAATCAATTCTATCTTCATAGTCAATAGAATACCTCTGCTGAAGTTTTTCCAGTACCTGATCTATTTCGTTAGAAATTTGCATAATTTTATTTTGAATAAGTTTTCGCCGTTTTTGATTGAAGCGAAATTTATATTCCCTTAGTTCTTTACTAGGCTGTTCAATTCGACGATTTAATTCGATTTGAATTTCTAGTTCTCCAACTTGAAGTACATGACAACGAGCTTTGGCTATCTCATCAAGATCACAAGGTAGTGTCCTTGGTTTCGTACCATCAATCAATGGTAGTTCTGCGAGTATAAGCTCATACAAACGCAAAGCATCTTCATAAACAGGACTTGTACTGAATACGATCCCATCAGGTATATTTTTTTGTAACAAATCCCATAGCTTTTCAAGCTTAACTAAATTTGCCTCGGTAGCTTCAAATTGACGTAGTACTTTATCTAATTGACTCATATAAGAACAAAGTTGGTTGACAATAAATTTGTAAATTTAGTAACAATGTATAATTTTTATCAGTCTACTCTGTATTTATTAGTTAAAGCAAGCAAAAAAGGCTCAATACCTTAATGTCAACTTAAGCCCAAAGTCGCTTATCATCTGTATGTCATTCCATATAAAAAAACGGTAGAGCAATAAACACTCTACCGTTTTCTAATTTTTTATTTGAGATTCAAATCCCAAACCCTAAATCTTACTCAACACCTTGGGGTAACAATTCCCGACGCTGTTGAGAACTAACTTGCACAACGCCGTTTTCATCCACATCAACTAAGGCTGTATCGCCATCCTTAATGCGACCAGACAGAATTTCTTCTGCTAGGCTATCTTCTAACAGACGCATAATTGCCCGACGTAATGGCCTTGCGCCGTAGCTGGGACTGTAACCTTCAGTGATCAAACGATCTTTGAAGCGATCGCTAACTTCTAAAGTGATACCCTTTTCAGTGAGACGACCAAATACTTCCTTGAGCATAATTTCGGCGATTTGGGTGACTTCAGGCTTGCTCAACTGACGGAAGACGATAATTTCATCGAGTCGGTTGAGGAACTCTGGACGGAAGTACTGCTTGAGTTCTTCGTTCACCAAAGAGCGAATCCGGTTGTAAGTTGACTCGCTGGCATCTTCGGAGAATTCAAAGCCGATACCGCTACCGCCTTTTTCAATTACCTTAGAACCAATATTGGAAGTTAAAATCAGCAAGGTGTTCTTGAAGTCCACCGTGCGACCTTTGGCATCAGTTAACCGTCCGTCTTCCAAAATTTGCAGCAGCATGTTGAATACATCGGGGTGTGCTTTTTCGATTTCGTCGAACAACACCACGGTGTAAGGACGCCGCCGCACGGCTTCGGTCAGCTGACCACCTTCGTTATAACCAACATAACCTGGAGGGGAACCAATCAGCTTGCTGACGGTGTGACGCTCCATGTATTCGGACATATCTAAGCGGATCATCGCTTCTTCGGAACCGAAGAAGTAAGCAGCTAAGGACTTGGCCAACTCGGTTTTACCTACACCAGTAGGCCCAGAGAAGACAAAGCTAGCTATGGGTCGGTTGGGATTTTTCAAACCGACACGAGCGCGACGAATTGCCCGTGAAACTGCCTTCACAGCTTCATCCTGACCAATTAAACGCTGATGCAAGGTGTCTTCCATGTGCAGCAGCTTTTCAGATTCAGATTCGGTGAGTTTGTTCACCGGTACCCCAGTCCAGGAAGCGACAATGTGGGCAATGTCTTCTTCTGTAACTACAGGTTCTTCATGTTCTGTGCCAGTTGCATTGGTCTTGCTTTGAGCGATCGCCCGGATTTCGGCTTTGATTTCCATTTCGCGATCGCGCAATTCTCCAGCTTTGTCAAAGTCCTGAGAGCGCACTGCATCATCTTTTTCTTTTAATATCTGACGCAGTTCTTTGTCTAACTCTTTGGCTGCGGGTGGCAGCTGGGAGTTAATCAAGCGCACCCTAGAACCAGCTTCATCAACTAAGTCGATGGCTTTATCTGGAAGGTAGCGATCGCTAATGTAACGGTCTGACAATTTCGCCGCCGCCACCAATGCTTCGTCGGAGATTTTCAATTTATGGTGTTGCTCGTAGCGTTCGCGCAAACCATACAAAATTTCAATTGTTTCATCTACTGTAGGTTCGCCAACCATCACTGGCTGGAAACGCCGCTCTAGCGCTGCATCTCGCTCGATGTGCTTCCGGTATTCATCTAGGGTTGTAGCGCCGATGCACTGCAACTCACCTCTTGCCAAAGCTGGTTTGAGGATATTCGCTGCGTCAATCGCACCTTCTGCTGCACCCGCACCAATTAAGGTGTGTACCTCATCAATCACGAGAATGACATTACCCGCAGAGCGGATTTCATCCATGATTTTTTTCAAGCGTTCTTCAAATTCACCCCGATACTTGGTTCCTGCTACGAGCAAACCAATATCCAAGGTGACGACGCGTTTATCTTCGAGGATGTCAGGGACATCTTTGGTGGCAATGCGTGAAGCTAAACCTTCAGCGATCGCAGTTTTACCAACCCCTGGTTCCCCAATCAGCACTGGGTTATTTTTAGTTCGGCGACCCAATATCTGAATCACCCGCTCAATTTCTTTAGCGCGTCCCACCACTGGATCGAGCTTATTGTCTATTGCCATCTGGGTCAGGTTTGAGCCAAATTCATCCAGAGTCGGGGTTTTTGTGCGCCCGGATGAACCACCTGGTGAAACTTCGGCAGTTTCTCCCAACATGCGGATGACTTGGGTTCTTACCTTGGATAGATCCACACCGAGGTTTTCTAGCACCCTGGCTGCGACGCCTTCCCCTTCGCGGATTAGGCCCAACAGCAGATGCTCGGTGCCAATGTAGTTATGCCCCAGTTGGCGTGCTTCTTCCAAGGAGAGTTCTAAAACTCGCTTTGCCCGTGGCGTAAACGGAATTTCCACGGCAACAAAGCCTGATCCCCGTCCTATAATTTTTTCAACTTCAATTCGGGCATCTTTGAGATTGACGCCCATTGATTTCAGCACCTTGGCAGCCACTCCAGTGCCTTCGCCAATCAGACCCAGGAGGATCTGCTCGGTTCCGACAAAGTTGTGACCTAAACGGCGGGCCTCTTCTTGGGCCAGCATGATTACCTTAATGGCTTTTTCTGTGAAGCGCTCAAACATGGCTTTATCCCATCATCTGCGGTCGTGCCGGTATGCTGATTTTAGCACAGGCAAAGCTTTTGGATGCCTGTATAACAGATTATAGACATCCTGAAGCTATGACTTGAGTTAATGGGCTAATTGTTAACTATTGACTACTCTTATCTGGCTAGTGTACTGAGGAGCTTTAGTTCACCAGCCTTTTTGGGATTTATTACAAACAGTTCACTGCTTAGATTAAGGGTTTCTTGACTCAATCCCAAACATTTATATTTATCATATATATTTTTTAATATCAAGTAAAAAATATTAATATATTATTTTGTTATATCAACTGGCTTTTAAATAAAAAAGTTAAATCAAAATAGGCACACAAAGTTACATTTTTTTGCTGAAGCTGATCGCAAGCCCCAATAATTCAAAATTAGTATAATAATGCCCAACTAAGTAGGTAAATACAAATAAACTTAACTATGTAACAAAATGTAAAAAATTCAAAATCCTTGTGATTAGTTCAGTTTGCTTCGCTCCGTACCCTTCTCTACGAGAGGCTGCGCCAACGGGAACGCCAGGGGCGAACGCAATGACATAGTTATAAATTTTCTTGCCTACCTACTTAAAAAGCAAGTGCCAAGAGGATTTTTCGAGGCGATCGCTGACAATGGAATACCACTGGTCTAAAGTTGCTTTAAATTTGCGGTGTTGTAAATCTGGGAGCCAAAGGATTAAAGCATCCTCATCGTTATCTTGGTAATAGCGCCGCCGCCGCCCAGCTGTTTTGAAGCCAAATTTTTGATATAAAGATATTGCCGCCAAGTTGGAAGCTCGGACTTCGAGGGTAGCTCGCTCCATTTTGCGATCGCAAGCTGTCTTAATGAGTGAATATAATAAAGCCGCACCCATTCCTTGACGGTGATATTGAGGATGAACCGCCAAAATTGTAATGTGGGCTTCATCTAAAATTGACCAAAAGCAACCCATTCCTAGCAAACTTGTGCTGGAGGAAGGAGAAAATAAACCGAGTAAATCGCTGTTGGGACTATCCAATTCTCGTTTGTAGCCGTCTAGAGTCCAAAGTCCGCCAAAACAGGCTTGATCGAGTTCCAAAATAGCACTGAGATTTTCTAATGTCAGTAATTTAATTTCTAAGTCTAATAAGATCACATTTATTGAATAACGTTACAAACCCTTTGTACACTGGGAACCGAGAGACAAACTCAAAGCCCGTAATTTGAACAAGGAAAACTTTTATAGTTATGGTATCGACTCACCCCACAGGGGTTCAACATTCTGGAAGTCAATATTTACCTCAAAGGTACGACACCAAGGCAAATCCATCGCCTAATCAGGAACTTTTACCCTTAACTGCCAGAGTTCATAATCATGACCTCCTGCAAATTGGTGAGTGTGATGTCACAACCCTAGTTGAGCAGTTTGGTTCACCTTTATATATTTTAGATGAAGAAACCTTGCGTTTGGCTTGTCAGCAATACCGAGATGCTTTCAAGCAATACTACAAGGGCGAATCTCAAGTATTGTACGCCTCAAAAGCTTGGAATTGTTTAGCAGTTTGTGCGATCGCGGCATCAGAAGGTTTAGGAATCGATGTCGCATCAGGCGGTGAACTCTACACTGCGCTGCAAGCAGGCGTCAATCCTGAGAAAATCTATCTTCATAGCAACAATAAATCTCGTGAAGAACTGATTTTTGCCACTGAAGTGGGTTGCACTATTGTGGTGGATAATTGGCACGAATTACGCACTTTAGTAGAAATTGTCGAGAGGGCAAATTCCCCCTCTGTACATCCTCGATTCTTGTTGCGCCTGACCCCAGGTATTGAATGTCACACACATGAATATATCCGCACGGGGCAACTAGATAGTAAATTTGGCTTTGATCCAAATGAGTTAGAGGAATTATTTACTTTTGTCAGTAAACAATCTGTCATTAAGTGTGTAGGGTTACATGCTCATATCGGTTCCCAAATTTTTGAGCGCCAACCGCATCAAGATTTAGCGGCTCTGATGGTACAGTGGTTACGTGATGCGGCGAAGTATGGTTTACATTTGACAGAGTTAAATGTAGGTGGCGGTTTAGGAATTAAGTATATAGAATCAGACGATCCCCCTAGTATTGAAGAGTGGGTGAAGGCGATTTCTGAAGTAATCCAAGAAGCTTGTGCAGCCGAAAATCTGCCTTTGCCGAAATTACTGAGTGAACCGGGGCGATCGTTAATTGCCACAGCTTGCGTCACTGCCTATACTATTGGTTCATCCAAAGTTATCCCAGAAATTCGTACCTACGTAGCGATCGATGGGGGAATGTCTGATAATCCCCGCCCGATTACTTACCAATCAGTTTATCGGGCAGTAATTGCCAATAAAATGTCTTCACCTTTAACCCAAACAGTCACAATTGCTGGTAAACATTGTGAATCAGGAGATATTCTGATTAAGAATGCACTACTTCCAAAGACTGAACCAGGAGATATTCTCGTAGTTATGGGAACTGGTGCGTACAATTACAGTATGGCATCTAACTACAACCGCTTGCCCCGATCGGCAGCAGTTGTGGTGGCGAATGGCGAAGCAAATTTAATTTTGCAACGTGAAACTTATCAAGACTTAATTCGACAAGATCGCCTACCAGAAAGGCTAAAGAAATAGTCATTTGTCCTTGGTCATTAGTCATTAGCCAGGAACTAATTACTAATGACTAATGACTTATGACTAATGACTAAATGTAATTAGAGGCAAAAGTGTAATCCAGATGTCATGAGAGATTGGTGGAAGCAATGGCTGATAAACCTAGGATGGTCACAGTCCTTGCTACTTGGGACTCTGGATATTGTGTTAGTGCTGGCGCTGACGTACATGATACTAGTTATTATTAGTGAGCGCCGAACACTGTGGATGGTGAGGGGATTCATTATCTTAATGCTAGCCTCAGCACTAAGTGGCAGATTAGGACTACCTCTGCTAAGTTTTGTATTGGAAAAGTTGGTAATAGGTTGTGCTGTAGCGATGGCAGTTGCTTTACAGTCAGAGTTTCGGCGTTTTTTAGAGCAATTAGGTCGTGGCGAATTCCGCCAGCTGTTTCAACCTGATCGGCTGGCAATCCCCAAATCTGATAGTGTAATTGATGAAATTGTTGAGGCTGTTAAAGAATTGTCAAAAAACCGTATTGGAGCTTTACTAATTGTGGAAACCACAGGGCCAATTGATGAGCGAGATTTTTCTGTGCCAGGAGTAAAGCTAAATGCTGAGGTTTCTAAAGAACTAATCCAGACAATTTTTCAGCCAAAAACTTTGTTACACGATGGGGCAACATTAATTCGCGGATCGCGGATCATCTCATCGGGTATAATTTTACCACTTTCGGGACGCACAGCCTCGCGCCAGTTGGGAACACGCCACCGGGCGGCAATGGGAATTACTGAGCGGGTCGAAAATTGCATTTGTGTCGTTGTGTCTGAAGAAACGGGTTCTATTTCCTTAGCGGAACGGGGAACCCTAAATAGACCCCTAACGATTAGGAAACTGCAAGAGTCATTAGAAGCTCTTTTGTCCCCAATCGTGGATAGGGAAGCTGTAGCTCCTGGTCTGTTTAGTTTTGTTCATCAGATAGGTAGGAAGACACTAGCACTGGTTTCACGTTTACTCAGATTACCATCGACCGCTTCTCGAGATAAAAAATGACAGCACAACAAACTAAACTGCAAGATTTGCCTACTGATTTAAAACGAGAACTATTGCCACAGCACGTTGCAGTGATTATGGATGGCAATGGTCGATGGGCTAAACGTCAGGGTTTACCTCGGATTATGGGCCATAAGCGAGGAGTAGATGCTCTCAAGGATTTACTTCGCTGTTGTCAAGATTGGGGAATTCAGGCGCTGACGGCTTATGCTTTTTCAACGGAGAACTGGAAAAGGCCGCAGGAAGAGGTGGATTTTTTAATGACTCTGTTTCAAAGAGTTTTGCGCCAAGAACTGCGAGAAATGGTCGAAGAGAATGTGCAAATTAAGTTTGTGGGAAATTTGCAAGCTCTCCCCCGATCGCTCCAACAAGAAATATACCGTTCAATGGAAGCAACAAAGGATAATGGTGGTATCCGGTTTTCAGTAGCAACTAATTATGGCGGACGACAGGAGATATTACAAGCTTGTCAGGCGATCGCAAAACAAGTCCAGCAAGGTCTGCTACAACCCGATGAAATTAATGAACAGGTATTTGAAAGCCACTTGTACACAGCCGGAATTACTGACCCAGATTTGTTAATTCGCACTAGTGGAGAAATGCGCCTCTCAAATTTCCTTCTCTGGCAAATGGCTTATGGAGAAATTTACATCACAGATGCTCTTTGGCCCGATTTTGACCGGGCTGAGTTTCACCGCGCCTTATGTGCCTACCAACAACGCGAACGGCGATTTGGAAAAGTATAAAATATTACATTCATTAAGTTGCTAGGATGCGTTAGCAAAGCTACAAGATTGGCGATCGCACTACAATTTAATAAACTCAATGATGGCTATTGATATGGTATCGATTCCTATCACCCTGGAACAACTCATTACGGCTGTGCAACAGTTGCAACCAGAGGAACGGGCAGAGGTTGCCAGAGCGTTGGTTTTAGTGGATTTACGTTCAGATTTGAGGGCTTTAATTCAAGAACTTTATGCTCAACCCCCGGTTGATGACATTACAGATGAAAATATCATGGCTGAAATTAAGGCTGTGCGCCAGCAATCTCACCAAACATGAAGTTTCGAGTGGTCATCGACACTAATATTTGGATTCGTATTTTGCTCAAAGGCCGAGTTACATTGCCCATATTGGAAGCATTTAATGAGGACAAATTCCAGTTGGTGATGAGTCAACCCCTAATGGAAGAACTCCATCTAGTTTGGAATCGCCCCCGGTTAAGAGAACGGATTAACCCAAGTGTTGCTATTCAACTTGAACAGCAGTTGCAATACCGAGCAATATGGATTGAGTTGGAAACGGTTCCACCTAATTGTCGAGATCCCAAAGATTTAGCTGTGCTTGCTACGGCTATTGATGGCCAAGCAGAAATTATTGTGTCTGGGGATGATGATTTACGTGCTGATGATGAGTTGAGGGCAGTAATGGCAACTTATGGCATCCGATTGTTGGGTGTTCATTCTTTTTTGAACGTGATTGCGGCTTGATTTCCGTACCTTTTTACCGTGAACGGTACTTCGCACTTCCTTATGGCCCAGAAAATACCGCTTGTTCTACATCATCCCGACTGAGAGAATACTTGAATGAACGTTGGATATCTTGCCCATTTTCCCCAGATTGGACATATCGCACTACGATTTGCTCAACATCAAGCCATAGTTCAGCTTTCCAACTAGGGCGCTGCACATGCCAGCAATGCCTCTGTGTGTCGTCTTGTTGACAGCCTTGGTCTTTTAACCACTGTTCAATTTGTGGCAGGGGATGATTATATAACGGGGTATCAGAGGGAAGAAGAGGCATAGGAATTTTGGATTTGAGATTTTGGATTAGGAAATTTTTTAGTTTTTAATTACTATAGGGGTAATTAGTTGCAATACATGGTTAATTTGCTGTTGTACAGATGGAGTTGGCTGTAGCAAATGCGTTTGGAAAGCAGCCTCACCACGCGTTAAGCCAATGGCAATTGCTAGTATCAGACAACCTACAAATGTTAACACCAGCATAAATAAAGCAAAAATTTCGCCAGATGAGAGGGGGCGATCGCTAGGATCGAGGTAAGCTGATTTTGACCAATCATGAGAACGCGAGACGGGACGGTTCAAGTCAGGAGGTGGTTGAATCACCGCAAAGCGAGAATAGCCAATTTTTGAATCGTAGCCCAAGCGCCGTTCTGGATGGCTAAGGGTAGCGTAGGCTTCGTTGATTTGCTGAAATTTGAGAGTGGCGATCGCAGTAGGCAAGTCTGTAGTATCAGGATGATAGCGTTTGCTCAGTTCCCTATAAGCACGACGAATGTCGATTATTGATGCCGAGGGATGCAGTCCTAGCAGGGAGTAATAAGTTGGTTTACTGCTTTGTGGCATTGCCCCGTTGTGATTCACGGCTGTTTGAGTCACCTTGCAATCAAGTTTTTTATAATATTGTAAACCTCTGCCCATTCACAGAAGAAAAAATGGCTGATGAGATTCTGACATCATGCCCAAGCCTTTTATAGGTGAGGAATTGAATGGTTGTATTTATATACTCTACAATAGTATTTAAAAGGGCGAACGTTGGCTTCATGCCGTGTATCTAAGTAGTAATTCTACTTAGACCCACCCCCTTTTAGCTTTTCAAGAGTTAATACATGCGATCGCCATACCACTCTCCATAAGGTTTGTTGCGATTATCGCGCAAGTCCATAATGAGGCTATATTTCTTGAAAGGCGCAGAAAATTCAGAGCAATAAAAGTTGAAGGTATAAAATTATGCTAAATTTTTACTAGTAATAGGTTGATACATCACTTCATCCTTAACTCAGTAAATCAGCACGGGGTTTAAAGGTTTCAATTTGGCGTAACTTTTCGTACAGTTCCCGTTCTTCTTGACTAATGTTTTTTGGGGTAACTATTTGAATTTCGACTAATTGATCGCCACGTTTGCCATCATCGCTGGGGTAGCCTTTATTCCCTAGCCGGAATTTTTGACCAGACCTAACTCCTTCAGGGATGGTCATTTTTACAGGGCCGTCCAAAGTTGGTGCTTCTACCTGTCCTCCTAAAACTGCCTCAGTGGGAGTGACTGGTACTTGGCAGAGGATATTTAAACCATCTAGCTTAAATAATGGATGGGGATTAACGGTAATTTTTAAGTATAAATCGCCACCACCAACACCTTGGTTTCGCAAACGGATGGTTTGACCTGTTACCATACCTGGAGGCATACTAACTTCTAGCGATCGCCCATCTTCCAAACGAATGCGTTCATTACCACCATTGTAAGCTTTTTCTAGTGGGAGCGTTAATCTAGCTTCTATATCTCGACGGGTAGTGCGAGGTGGGGTGCTAACTGTGTAGGCAACTTTTGTTCTGGGGGAACGAAACGGATCGCTAGTATTGCCATTATTGGACTTACTTGCCGTATTTTTATTTTTGACGCCGATAACTTGATTAATAAAGCTTTCAAAATCAGAGAATTGGCTTGGATCTACGTCCTGATTGCCGTTGCGATCGCTAGCACCAGTCTGCCAGGTTTTAGCCTTTGGTGTTTGTTTGTTGCCTGTAAAACCTTTTTGCTTCCAGTAGCGGCTAAACTGGTCGTATTGCGATCGCTTGGCTGAGTCTGAAAGGACTTCATAAGCCTCGCCAATATCCTTAAATTTTTCTTCAGATTCTTTGTTACCCGGATTGAGATCGGGGTGATATTGCCTTGCTAAACGCCGATAAACCTTTTTAATTTCCTCACCAGAGGCGTCTTTAGATACTCCTAAAATCTCGTAGTAATCGCGGAAATTCGGCAAATTTTGCATAGTTATTTAAATTTTAGATTTTAGATTTTGGTTTAATTAAGAATTATGAGTTAGGAGTTGAAAGATTTAATTTTTAACTCCTCACTTCTCACTCCTAACTCCTCACTTTTCGCTTCTATTAAGAGTATTACAACCAATCATTGTCTTCTTCATCATCCCAGTTATCTTGGTAGCTAGGACGGGATTTGCGTGGCGGACGGCTTTGGCTTTCATAGGAGGAAGAACGACTGTCTCGACTATAGTCCCTCCCATAGTCTTTACCGTAATCTCTGCCATAGTCCTTACTGTATGAGTCGCGGTCCCGATATGTATCTCTGGGAAAGTCGCGTTCTTTATCTTTATCACCAGTAAAGATGTCACGGATTGTACCAAACAAGTCGTCATCTTCATCTTCAGCATAAGTTTCCCTGACTTCCCGATTTAGCTCATAGAGAGCATCTTGCAAATCGGCGTAAGCTTGGTCAATACCGCGATCGCTATTTTCCTTAAGACTCTCTTTTAAGTCTCGGCAAATATTATCAATTCTTTGGCGGCGGCTGCGGGCAAACTGCATACCAAATTCTAGTGCTACTTCTCTAAGCTGTCGTTCTGCTTGGAAAATCAACGCCTCAGAACGAGTCCGCTTTTCTACCCTTTCTTTACGTTCACGATCAACATCGGCGTATTTCTCAGCATCCTGAATCATCCGATTCACTTCTGACTCGTTCAAGGTGGAAGCGCCTTGAATGGTTATACTCTGCTCTCGCCCAGTGGTTCTATCTAGGGCTGTTACCTGTAAAATCCCGTTAGCATCAATATCAAATGACACTTGAACTTGGGGAATTCCTCGTGGTGCTGGTGGAATCCCATACAGCTTGAAACGTCCTAAAGACTTATTGTTTGCTGCCATATCCCGTTCGCCCTGGACTACGTGAATTTCCACAGTATTCTGGTTATTTTCGGACGTGGAAAAAATGTCCGAACGACGGACTGGGATGGTGGTATTGCGGGGAATGAGTTTTTTCATCACGCCGCCGATGGTTTCTAACCCCATAGAAAGGGGTGTGACATCCAAAAGTAGCACATCTTTAAGTTCGCCCGCGAGAATACCTGCTTGAATTGCTGCACCCACTCCCACTACTTCATCGGGGTTGACGTTTTCGTTGGGTTCTGTACCAATCAAGTCCCGCACTAGCTGCTTCACCATAGGCATCCGTGTAGAACCGCCAACTAACACCACTTCTTCAATGTCTCTGGGTGAGAGTCCGGCATCTTTGAGGGCGCGTTTCACTGGTGTCCGCAATCGCCCCACCAAATCACCACATAAGCCTTCAAATTGAGAACGCGTTAGACGAGTTTCTAGATGTTTGGGGCCTTCCTGATCGGCAGCAATAAAAGGTAAGTTAATTTCGGTGATGCTGACAGCAGAAAGCTCAATTTTTGCCTTTTCCGCAGCTTCCATCAGGCGTTGTAAAGATTGTCTCTCGCGTCTTAAATCTACCCCTTCGGCTTCCAGAAATTGCTCTGCTAGCCAATCTACTATTACTTTGTCAAAGTCGTTACCACCAAGTTGCGTATCTCCACTGGTAGCTTTAACTTCAAATATTCCATCGCCTACTTCTAAAATCGACACGTCAAAAGTGCCACCACCCAAGTCAAATACTAAGATAGTTTCCGTGTCACCCCGATCCAATCCATAAGCTAAAGATGCAGCAGTTGGTTCATTGAGAATCCGCAGCACCTCTAAACCAGCAATTCTGCCAGCATCGCGGGTTGCTTGCCGTTGAGAATCGTTAAAATAAGCGGGTACTGTAATCACTGCCCCTGTTACTGGTTCGCCCAAATAGCGACTAGCATCGTCGGCCAATTTCTTCAGCACCATTGCCGAAATTTCTTCTGGGGCGAAATCCTTATTCAGACGGGGACAGGCAATTTTAATATTGCCCACTTCGTCCTTGCGGATGGTGTAGGGTACACGCTTGGAATCTGGACTCAGTTCTGCATATTTGCGCCCAATGAAGCGTTTAACTGCAAAAAAGGTATTTTGGGGATTGAGGACGGTTTGGCGGCGTGCCATTTGCCCAACTACCCTTTCGCCTTCTTTGCTAAACCCAACTACGGAGGGGGTTGTTCGCATTCCTTCTGCATTGGCAATCACCACCGGCTTGCCACCCTCCATAACGGCGACTACTGAGTTGGTTGTACCCAAGTCGATGCCGACTACCTTGCCCATGCGTT
>NZ_CAXTNE010000209.1:0-14855 GCF_964245445.1 uncultured Nostoc sp. | reverse complement strand
TCAACAAGCAAATGCGTACGCTCAACAAGCAAATGCGTACGCTCAACAAGCAAATACTTTGCTGAGGCTGAGATTAAAGGCGCTGTACGGCACTGTATCACCCCTCAATCAGGCTTAAATGCATAGTTATATCATCTTGGGGGTAAAGTGCAGCGATGCTTTCTCTACGAGACGCTACGCGAACGGCGGGCATAGCCAACCAACTTGCGAAAGCTAAGAAAGTAAGTTTGATGATATTTCAGATCAAGAACAGCCTTCAACAAATTCAACTTCCGGTAGTTTACCTGACCGAGACTGAGTAACACGCTTACCATCAGTCTCAAATATTACACGATAGTTCTGGTCAGATTGGTCTTTTGGGATGAATGTTAGGTAATGTCCACCTTCGACGTATTTATGCGGTGTGACTTTAATTTGTCCTGGATAAAGAGATTTGATCCGTGCTTCGGTGTCGCCGATTTTTGCACCTTTTAAGGTAGTAATTTTGCCATCTCTCCACACATCTACCCTAGAAATGCGACCTTCTGTAACCATGAACCCAAGATTCTTAGGTTCCCATTCCGGCTTAACATAGTAGCAATTGTTATTAGCTGAATCGCCAATTAGCTTAGTACCAGCAGCCTTTGCCGCTTGGGAAACAGTCATCCCAACTCGAACTTGTCCAACACCATTGATGAATAATTTCGATTGATTTGTCAGTTTTGTCTGTGCTATAACTGTGCCGACAGTTAGAGAAGAAAGAGCAACCGTTACGATACCAAGACTCAGTAATTTAGCTTTGCTATTCATTTGCTGCAAATAAAATTGGGTATATGTTTATATACAATACCTATGTTATCAGTTTCGGATTTTTAATCTGTTGAATAGTGGAATTGGTCTACTACTTTAATCAAACCAACAAATTAATATTACGATTGAACTTCTGTAAATCCTCTTAATGAAGTTATGACTGCTCAATCATTTATTAACGCTTACAGAAACGCAGAAAGCACCAATATTGTAGTTAAGGATTAATGCAAGTTAGAATTTCTGAGCTTATTTCCTCACTACAAGTTTTCCCAAATTGGAAAATTGGACAGCACGGTGGGTAGGAAAGGGCGTTCCAAACATCGATTTTGGAGCAATTGTTCCTAGCAAATTTTTTAACCTAACTCAATGTTGCAGTTCGTATTATCCTTTCACTGACGGTTTTATCTTTTCCTGCTCCTGTGCATACCATTTATGGGCGATCGCTTCAAGTTGATCTAAAACTACAATCAAGTCTTGCGCTCGTTCTGTTAGACCATAAGTAACTTGAGGAGGAATCATCGGCTTATAAACGCGGTAAACGACCTCTGCCTCCTCAAGCATTCGTAGCCTCTCAGTTAAGACTTTTGATGATATCCCTTCAAGCTGACGTTTTAAAGCACCAAACCGAGTAGGGCCTTTGGAGTGCAAAATCCAAAGAATGGTTAGTGTCCAAGGCCCAGTTAGCAAATTTGTTAATACGCCAATGGGACAACTTGTAGGTTCGTTAAATAGAGGCATAAATAGTTTATCAGGGGTGATTTAGTTACTTTAAAGTACCTACTTTACATTTTTACTAGGTAACTTATAGTAACTATTGAAGTAACTAATCCGTTATAAGTTTGGACAGCCGCTATCGTACCTCTATCAGGATTAAAAGAATCCTACTAAGCTAACGCGCCTACATATTGCACAAACTCCGTGTAGACCGTCATTAGTCATTAGTCATTAGTCCAGAAGTGTTTACTAAGGACAAAGGACAATTGACTTTGGACAACCTCACCAGTTGATGTGCAATCTTATTTGCTTAACAGCTTATCTGACAAACAAAGCAAGTAACAGTCGTGTGTGATTGATGCAATAATTGGCATCTGTGTTGCTGACGTAACAGTGTGCAATTGCACAGTTGTTTTTGCGCTTGTTTAGGAACAACCGTTAAAGTTGCATAATCTAGGAGTTCAACTGTATGAAAGCAGTAAAAATTTTCTCAGTAGCTATTGCCAGTGCTGGATTCTTACTTTTGGCAACCGCCGTCGAAGTTAAGGCTGTTAGCTTAAAATACAATACTAGTATTGGTAGACCTGCTAACCTAGCTCAAGGGGAACTTCCAGGAACTCCAGGGACGCTTGCTACTCCTCAAGGCGTAGCCGTACAGGAATCAACTGGCAACATCTTTGTGGCTAATGGTCGTGGTATTGATCGCATTGATGTATTCAGTAGCTCTGGTAACTATCTTAAAGGAATTGGTGGCACTGGCAGCGGCCCTGGACAGTTCGACGAGCCAGCAGCTATAGCATTCCAGCCAGGTACTGGAAATCTCTATGCAGGTGATGTTTTCAACAACCGTATTAATGTATTCAATTCTAAAGGTAACTATCTCAAATCCATTGTTGAAGGTCAATTTGGCGGTCTAATTGAGGGGAGGCTATTTTTTGGGCCATCAAGTATTGTATTCGATAAAGGAGGCAATGGTTATGTGGGTGATTTTAGTAATGATCGGATAATTAAAATTAATCCCGATGGTGAGATTATTGGTAGCATTGGTAACTCCGGCAACCAATTAGGACAGTTCCAAGGCCCAGCAGGCATAGCAATATCCCCAGGTAGCGGAAACTTTGTTGTGACTGACCAGTTCAATAATCGCGTTCAGATACTTAATTCAGAAGCAAAGCCTATCAAAACATTTGGCGAAGCTGGCAGTAAACCTGGGCAGTTTAATCAGCCTGTTGATGTCGAAGTAGACAAGTTTGATAATATCTATGTGATGGATTTGATTAATAGCAGAGTCCAAGTTTTTGATAAAGACGGAAACTTTTTAAGTGAATATGGTAAAGCTGCGGCTGGACGACCTCCTCAGCTAGGTGAGCAATCGCCTTATGGCGACCCTCTTGACCTCACACCAGGTACATTTAACTGGACAGCTGGCTCGGATTACAAAAATGGCAAGCTTTATGTAGGTGACTTTTTCCAAGGTCGCATCCAAGTTTTAGATGTAAATAATACTCAAAGCACTCCAGTCCCCGAACCTGACTACTCATTGGGTTTAGCTGTCTTGGGAACTGCTGTAGCTGTTGCTAAATGGCGTAAAAATCAAAAGCAAAAGCTCATTGAGAGTCTAGAAAAACGATTGGGAAAAAGCCCAGATACAGAACAACAAATGGAAAAAACCTTATACTAATTCAAAATTCACGCATTCAAAATTCTGTTAGGAAGAAAACTAGATATCACAGGGTTTGAGAGTGTATATCTATTCTTTTTTCAAATTGGGATTACTTTAGAGGTATGGTATGACATTAGTGGAAGACAAATAGCCGTTAAACTAGCGTAGCTGTCACTCGTTGTCTACCAACCCAAAAATGTACTACAAAATTTCACATAAAAAATGAGGATGGTACATACCATCCTCATTTAATTTTTTACTTCTTTTATCATTCCCAGGCAAAAGACTGGAAATAAGCCAGCTACTACAGTTGCGGTATGTACTGCTGTTTCTCAGGGACTTCAGCATACTCAGCGACAATCTGACGGAATTCTTCGCCGTCAATGGTTTCTTTTTCGATAAGCAAATCGACTAAGCGATCGGTGACAGTGCGATGGTCACGGATAATCTTCTTGGAGTTTTCATAGCATTCTTCCACGATCGCTCGGACTTGTCCATCAATGCGAGAGGCGATGGATTCGGAATACTCAGATCGGGTTGTCCAGTCACGACCCAAGAACACTTCACCCTGCTGGCTTTCCAACGACAATGGACCTAAGTCAGACATCCCGAAACGAGTCACCATTTGCCGCGCCATCCCCGATAACTGCTGCAAATCTCCACCAGCACCAGTTGTGACTTCCGCAGCCCCAAAAATCACCTCTTCAGCAGCGCGACCGCCCAAAGCACCAGTAATCCTTGCTTTCAACTGAGAACGAGAAATTAACCCTTGTTCTTCGTTGGGAGTAAACCAAGTTAAACCCTGTGCTTGTCCTCTTGGAATCAAGGTGACTTTCTGCACTGGGTCATGGTCTTTTAACAAAGTCCCAACCAAAGCGTGTCCGATTTCGTGGTATGCAATTAAGCGCTTGCTCTTGCTGTCTACCAAAGGAGTACCTTCCATCCCAGCGACTACCCGATCTACGGCGTCATCAATTTCGCGGAGGGTGATAGCTTCTTTGCGTCTTCTAGCAGTCAGAATTGCCGCTTCGTTGAGTAAGTTAGCTAAGTCAGCACCAGTAAATCCAGGAGTACGGCGAGCAATCGCATCCAAAGATACACTAGGATCTAATTTCTTGTTCCGCGCATGGACTTGTAAGATTTCCAAACGTCCTTTAATATCGGGTGCATCGACAGTTACTTGTCTGTCAAAGCGACCGGGACGTAACAAGGCTGAGTCTAATACGTCGGGACGGTTGGTGGCAGCAATAATAATGATGCCTGTATTACCTTCAAACCCGTCCATTTCGGTGAGCAATTGGTTAAGGGTTTGCTCTCTTTCGTCGTTACCGCCACCGATACCAGCGCCCCGTTGCCGTCCAACTGCGTCAATTTCATCGATGAATATGATACAGGGGGCGTTATCTTTGGCTTTCTTGAACAAATCGCGGACGCGGGATGCACCCACACCAACGAACATTTCCACAAATTCCGAACCGGAAATACTGAAGAAAGGTACGCCTGCTTCGCCTGCGATCGCTTTTGCTAGTAAAGTTTTACCAGTTCCAGGAGGTCCAACTAACAGCACTCCCTTGGGAATCCGTGCGCCTACAGCAGTAAATCTTTCTGGCTGCTTGAGGAAGGTGACAACTTCTTGCAATTCTTCCTTAGCTTCTTCAATCCCGGCTACGTCATCAAACTTGACCCCGGTTTTCGCCTCCATTTGGAAACGCGCCTTGGATTTGCCGAAGTTCATTGCTTGACCTGGCCCGCCGGGAAGATTGCTTGAACGCCGGAACAAAAAGAACAGCCCGGTAATCAATAAAACTGGGAATATGAGATTGCCCAACAATCCCCAAATTGCGCCATCATTCCGCATGGGGTGAGCATCAAAACTAATGTCTTTTTCTTTGAGCTTGCTAATTAACTCAGGAGCGTTAACAGGCAAATCCACACGCCACCTTTGGACACGATTTTCGATGTCTGGATCGCGGGCTTCTATAATTGCTGTCCTACCGCCTTCGTACAGATCCACGCTGGTGACGCGATCGCCATCCAAGTATTCTAGAAAGCGACCATAAGTCATGCGCGTATTGGCTGCATTCTTACTCATGTCGGTAGGAGCGCCTGCAAAGGCCCCTTGCCAAAAGAAAAAACCAATTACCAAAGCAGGCAATGTCCAGAGTACTACAACTTTCCAAGAGAATTTCATCTTAATTTGCCTCTAGATGCCTATACAACTCATCAGCCTCAGCAACCGAATGTTCATCACTCTGTCACTCTAAGCTGTTAAACGGATGTCTATAAATCCATTTTGTTTAATTTGATCTCTTATATGCACTGCCATACAGCGATTGGCGCATTATGGCGATGCCAACAAGAATCTTAATCAAAGTTAACTTAATTTTAATACAATATCGCACGAGAAAAGGGAGCGCAACGGGATGCAAAGACACGGATAATTTCTTTAGAATGCTCCTTGTGTCATTCCAGCCTCTTTCAATCATCATTAGGGGGAGTAGGGAGTGGGGAGGGAGAAATAACTAGTGCCCCATGCCCAATGCCCCATATTCCCTACTTAACTTCTGTAATTTGTAGAGTGTAAGGAAGATACTTACCTTCTTCGTAGGAACCAACCCAAACTTCGTAATTTCCAGGCAGCCATTCACCACTAATGCCAGCATTTTTGCCATCAGAATCGTCATTGCACCAAGTACCACCGGGCCCCTTGATAATGATGGTGGTGTCTTCAGGACTTTGCACTTGCAGCTTTAGGTAGTCAAATTTACTTGTTAGCGCTAATGTGTGGTCTGGTGTTTCATCAACAAAGCCAGTGCAAGGGCCAGTGGCTGTTTCACTTCTGGCACCTACTTGACTCCCAGATATTGAACCACCACTCATCCCGCGAACTGTCAGGGGATCTGGAGAAAACTGAGGACTAATGGTGACATCTCCAAATATCGTTGGCGCTTCCTGAGCATCAACCGCAGCATTTACTGTCGATGTGATGAACAACATAACTATCATGAACGATAATCTCATCCCACTATTGAGCGCTTTTATTGGCATTGTAATTACGTTCGCTTCTAAGTGTTTTTGAAGACATGAATTTTACACACCAAGTTCCCAACGTGAGGAGAATTGACTACCTATTTTAGATTTGAAATTGGGGAATAGAAAATGGGGGAAGAATTCTTATAATTCCTCACTCACTACTCCCTACTCCCCACTCCCAGATCCATCTAAAATTTGTTGTAATCGCTAATTAGCTTCTGTTATTGCCTTACTCAAGCGTGACTTATCTAAACCAATCTGATTTAGTAGTAACCAAGATTGGATCAAGTCGGGGCCATGAACATCTCCAGTTAAGGCTGCTCTGAGCGATCGCATTACCAAGCCTTTTTTGACTTTTTGCTCTTTCACCACTTGTTTAATAATGTCCTGGGCGGCGGCTTCGGAGAGTTGCGGCTGATTTTCTAAAGCTGTGACAATCCCCTCAAGCACAGCAGTAGAACCTTCTTGCTTGAGTTGTGTACTACCTTCGTCGCTAAATTCAACTGTGTCAGTAAAAAACAGTTGGCTTTGAGGTACTGCATCTACTAAACGAGTCAGACTCTGACTAATTAAAGTTACAAGCTGTTCTAACCAGGCGCGATCTCTTCCACCATCAAATTTATACCCAGCCGCTTGCCAATAGGGTATAAGTAAATCTGTGAGTTTATCTACTGGCGTCTTGTGGATATACTGACTGTTCAACCAATCCAGCTTGTCCCAGTCAAACTTTGCACCTGCTTTATTTACACGCTCAAAACCAAATTCTTTCGCTGCTTCTTCTAAGGTAAATATTTCTTGCGTCGAGTCTGGTGGCGACCAACCCAGCAATGTCATGTAATTCACCAAGCCATCAGCAATAAAGCCCATTTGCTGAAAGTCAGAAATAGAAGTGACACCATCTCGTTTAGAAAGTTTGCGCCCTTCCATGTTCAAAATCAGGGGCGTGTGGGCAAACTCCGGAATTTTTGCACCCATTGCTTCATACAGTAAAATTTGCTTGGCGGTATTGGCGATGTGGTCTTCTCCCCGGATGACATGGGTGATTTGCATATCAATGTCATCCACTACAACTACAAAGTTGTATAAAGGTTGACCGCTACCCTCTTCTGAGGCGCGGGCGATGACCATATCACCACCTAAATCGCTACCTCGCCAAGACATTTTTCCCCTTACTAGGTCGTTCCAGACAATTTCCTGCCCATCTTCGATTTTGAAGCGAATCACAGAGGAGCGACCTTCTGCTTCAAATGCGGCGCGTTGTTCTGGCGTGAGGTTGCGGTGACGGTTGTCATAGCGAGGAGCTTCGCCTCTAGCTTTTTGGGCTTCTCTTAGAGTTTCTAGTTCTTCAGAAGTGGTGTAGCAGCGATAAGCTAATCCTTGATCTAGCAGTTTTTGCACTGCTTCCTTATAAAAATCCAGGCGTTGAGATTGGAAAAAAGGCCCTTCATCCCAGTTAAGCCCTAGCCAACGCAATCCTTCAAGAATATTGTCGGTGTATTCAGGACGCGATCGCTCTAAATCTGTGTCTTCTATTCGCAATATAAATTTACCGCCGTGGTGGCGGGCAAATAACCAGTTAAATACAGCTGTTCTAGCTGTACCAATATGTAAATTTCCAGTTGGACTTGGCGCAATTCGGACTCTGACAGTCACAGTTAATTCTCTCTTTCGCAAAGCATGATAAATGTAGCTTATATTCAAACCCTGAATTCTGGTTCAATCCCTTTAGGGAATTCAAAATCCAAAATCGTCGAACTTTAGTTCAGTAATTCACTACTTATAAATTTTTAACGGGACTGACGGGGCTCGAACCCGCAACTTCCGCCGTGACAGGGCGGTGCTCTAACCAATTGAACTACAGTCCCTTGTTTGGCAACTTTGCTATTATCACTATTTTTTTTCTACTTGTCAAGTGTTTTGGAGTGGAAAATTAGCAATTATTTTTGTCCCGTCTCTCCCCAATACTGTTCGGATAAGCTCTTGAGGCTCTTGAAGAAAGAGAGTTATTGTTCAGTAATTCTTCTCTTTACCTGCTTCTGTTCTCCCCCTGCCTCCCCTGCCTGCCTCAACCAAAAAATTCCTTAACCGAACGGTATTACGTCTCTCCCAGGTGCGGATTTTTCCTTAAATAGAGCTTGATAATACAACCTGTGGCTGTGATTCCAGATGCTGCAATATGCGGGATTGCATTTGTTTATACTGCTGCTTTAATAGCTGTTTGCTCAACTGGGGTTGAGAAGCGGGTGGTAGACTATGAATTTGTTGCGCCCAGTTTTTCAACATTTGTCGCTGAGTTGGCTCGATGCGACTACTGAGAACGTTGGTGCACGAATGTGGTGCTTCCAGAGTAAAGAAAATTAAAGGATAGTGTTCATTTTCAGCCAGGAAACTTACCAGCCTAAGATTTTGGGGATTTTGCATATCTAAGTAGCAAGGTAGCCACTTAGGAGCCAATTGCCGATTGTAGAGTACAGTTACCCACAACAGCATTGGGTGAGGGGATGTCATGAAGATAAAGTGGTTATAACGGGTAGAAAGAGCATAGTTTTTGATTTCTTGTTTAGACAACATCAACCATAGGGCTGTCATAGATCCTTGTGCGGTGTCTAGAACCTGAGGAAAAACAATTTCTTGAATTGGTTTATTCTGAGGCCACAAAAGTTTCCGACAGCTTTGTTGTACTGTGATTGCTAAACCTGAATCTAAGGGACGGCTAAGGATAGAACTAGGGGGTAAAGTTGTAGGTATACTGGGAGAATTAGACTCTTCTAAACTATTTAAGACTTGCAAAATTTGAGCGATATTTTGTGGGCGATCGCAAGATTTTTTCGCAATACAAGACATGATTAAATTATTTAGCTTATGAGGTATTTTAAGAGTAGGTTTAACCTCTGAGATCGCCTTTGGTTGCTCAAAGTGATGTGCTTTATACCAAGCACCAAAGTAATCAGTTTCTGGTTTCCAAGGTTTTTTGCCTGTAAGCATTTCAAACATCATCACACCCAAGCTATAAATATCAGAGCGACTATCTAATTTTTCCCCATCTAGCTGTTCTGGAGAACAGTAGGGTAAAGTGCCATTAAATCCTTTGCTTGTACTAGCTGTTGATGCATAATTCAAAAATCTAGCAATACCAAAATCGAGAATTTTAACTAACTGGCCCAATATCGGATCGGGAATAACTAATATATTAGCAGGCTTGATATCTCTATGAACTAACGGACAAATTTTGCCATCAATGTTAATGCCTTGATGGGCGCACTGTAAGCCCAAACAAATTTGGCGGGAGAGAGTCAAAAACATGGGCAGTGATAGCGGAATTAAATCCTTTAAACTCTTACCACATAGATATTCCATAACATAGTATGGTTTTCCTTTCTCATTCACACCATAATCATACGCCCGTACTATATGTAAGCTCTTTTGACTCAAAGCTGCACTCATTAAAGCTTCACGAGCAAAGTCTTGTTGCATTTTGTTATCGACAACAGTTTGAGTCAAAAACTTGATAGCAACTGGTATGCCTCCTAACAAAATATCATTTGCTAAAAAAACTTCACCCATGCCACCGCTACCAATTAATTGCTTGAGTTGATAACGATTGGCAAGCAAGCCCGTACTACTTGGAGATGTAAATGGGCTTTTATTCACTTTATTCACCTCTGCTGCTGAGTCTATTTAAAGTTAGCAATACACACATAAAAATATCATCAGGTAATGGTAACAAGCATTTTTATTTTGATAGCAGACTTTCAAGGACGTGATAAAAGGTTTAAAAACATCTCCAAAAATTTATCGATCCAAATTTTTAAACCTTCTGTCTCAGATTTTTGCTCTGCGGCTAACTTATGTAAAATGTCTAACTTCAGTTTTTCATAATCTGCTTTTAAAAGATTTTTGGCTTGATTATACAGAACTAATTCATTTGAATGTTGACTCATGTCTAAACAATCTATAAGTTGCTGGCGCTGGTTACCCGTAAGGCTTAAAGTTGTTACATGAGAGCAACGAGTTGGATCTTCTATGGCAAAAAATAGTAGATGATAGTAACCTACTTCCGCTAAAGTACGTGCTATATTCTGGCCTTTATTATCTTTCAAATCCAGAAAATAAGGTAACCACTTAGTCATAGAAGGTTGGGTATCATATAGTACAGTTACCCACAATAGCATCGGGTAAACGTTTATTTTACTAATAAATTCAGTACCATGTATTTTATCCAAAAATTTTGTAATTTCTTGTTTGGGTAACATTGCCCAAAAAGTTGGTATAGCTCTTTCAGTTGTTTGTAGTAAATGGGGAAACCCTATTGGCGCAATTGGTTTATTTTTAGGCCAATTCTTCTGCAAACACTCTTGTTCTGATAATAAAGTTGAAGGTACTAATTGAACCGGAAATGAAAGTTGAATAATGTCACTGCTATTGCTAGGAATCCCATCATTAATCTGAATATTAATTTTTTTTAATTCTTCTAATATTTGGTTAATATTTTGAGGGCGATCGCTTACATCTTTAGCTAAACAACTCAGCACTGTTTTTTCTAATACCTGCGGGATTTTGACTTGCGGATTCACTTCCTCAAGAGTGGGTGGAATTTGAAAGCGATGCGCTTGATACCAAGTACCAAAGGAGTTACTTTTTGTCTGAATCTGAAATGGATGCTTTCCTGTCAGCATCTCAAACATTAGTACTCCCAAACTGTAAATATCAGAGCGGACATCTAGCAATTTTCGCCCTTCCATGTGTTCGGGAGAACAGTAAGGTAAACTGCCAATAAAAGAATCTGTTAGCGTCATCCCACTTCGCTCTGTTAAAAACTTGGCAATACCAAAATCTAGTATTTTAACAATTTCTCCCTGTTTACTATCTTCAGTAATGAATATATTTTCTGGTTTAATATCTCTATGAACAATAGGATAAATCTCTCCTTTGAGGCTGATACCTTGGTGGGCACATTGTAAGCCTAAACAAATTTGATTACAAATCTCCAAAAATTTCGATATTATTAAGGGCTGAATTTGAAGAATTTGTTTGAGATTTTTTCCTTGCAGGTATTCCATTACATAAAACGGAGTTTTATCTTCAGTAATACCATAACTTAATATGCGAACAATATGTTTACTTTTGCGCCCCAATTGAGCGCCGATAAAAATCTCTCTAGCAAAGCGTTGGGACATGTGCTGGTTCGCCAAACTGAGTGATAAAATTTTGACTGCGATCGGCATACTACCTTTAGCAGTATCTTCTGCTAAATAAACTCTACCCATCCCACCTTTGCCAATCAAATCTCTGATTAAATAGCGATTATTTAAAAACTGTCCAATGTAATTGTCTAATTCTGCTTTTTGCCCTACCATATTCTCAATTTTATTTTGTGACATAAAAATTATTTATGAAAAATATTGTTGGCAAAATACTTCAATAAGTCTTAGCTAATTATTAAATTTAAATTTATAAACTATCATAATTTGTAGAAAATTAATCATATTCTATAATCATGGTTAATCTCTCGGAAAAATCTCCTAAATATTGTGTAACATATCTATTAAGCAATACGGTTGAGAAATTACACGTAAACTACAAATAAGCTAGATAAAGCTGGCTAGTAGATTCCGTGAATACACAGGAAAAAGTAAATGGCATTAAAACCCTGATACCTCTGTATGCCTAAGGGTTGAGATTCGGGAGTAAACGGTGTAATAATCTGATTAGTGGTGTTTCAATTTTAATTTTAAAGGCTAGTATCTGGGTGCGTTGCAAGGAGTTGAAATTGTTATCACTGATGAGAATTAATGATTGCTGACCATCAGGTAACTTAGGGCCAAGAGTTAAGCCTTCAATATTATCTAGCAGTACATCTAGGGTTCTCAAATCTAACAGCAGTTTTTTCTGAACTGGTTTAATATTTTTAGAGCCAACTGCTAAAAGGCTGTCTATCTTATGAATATCATCAGCTTTTTCTAAAGAAACCTGAAATAGAGAAATAGCAAATCCTAAACCAGTAAAAGACCGTTCTAAACTTAGGAAGTGTCCTTGATTATCTAGAGCAAGTAAATCAGGTAATCCACTAGCGAATTTGCCAGTCACATTCAAAAAGGGAGAAACTGATTCTGTTTGGTAAAGAAATTCCTTTTCTGGCTGGTTGTTGAGCAAGTTGTATTGCAAAATCCGACAAGGAGTACCGATGTTAGCTTTTGCTGCGACACCATCTTGAATTAGAGCATTTTCGGTAGCTGTGAATAGATACTTTTTATCGGGTGTAATGGTAAGGCTTTCAAAAGCCAAATTGTTGCGGATACCTTGTTTACCGCTTTTATTAGGCAAAAATTTGTTTGGTATGGGAAGTGTGGTAATTTCTTTACCAGAAGATAATGAGAACTCTTTAATAAAAGGATTAATTAATTTTGCAGCATCGCCTTCAGAAGAAATAAATACAGTTGCTTTATTAGTTAAGGTAATACCTTCTGTATCAGTTTTACCAGGGCGAAATGTTTGACCGTTTTCATTTAATAATGTGGTAACACCGACAGGAACAATTTTACCCTTTTGTAGAGAACCCTTGCTTAAGTCGATTGTCAGGGTGTAAAAACGGGCATTAGCTTTTTGTCCACGGTCATCGGAAATAGCATAATAGAGGTTGTTTTTGGCATCATAGGTAATTCCAGATAGACCTCCAACTTCAGTTTTTTGTAAGTTTAAACCTTTTGCTAAAGTAACTTCTCCGATAAACTCTATGCTACTTATTTCAACAGCATTTATGGGTAAAAAATTGAATAAAAGAATGATAATTATAACTGGGATAAAAAAGTAAATAATTCTTGGAAGTTGGAATATATTTTTAATTAGCTGCATATAGTTTTTGTTGAAGTGGGAAAATTATAAATGAGATATCACGCTAAAGCAAGCAGGGTTTACATCTGTAGACCGCTACAAATAACATGTATTCTAAGCAATTGAAACCTTTTAAAAAATCCGAAATTACTTAAGCTAACCGCAAACCGTATTCATTCTGAAAAAAGTTTACAAGCCAGTTTTTCACTTTCAGGGTAGCGCGACAGTCATCTTCGTTGTAGCTTTGGATAATTTCTAGTAAGCTGCGATCGCCTGTTTCTAGCCACTGATCATACCAGTAAATACATTTAGCACCACTAGCTTCTTTTTCCCGCCACTCGAATCCTAACCAACGAGCGATCGCTTTCAGGGCATAACTTTCTACAGGCAATGCTACACTTTGGGTTAATTGTTCATATACATCCACAAATCGATTCAGTACAGGACGCACTAAGGAGGAAGGAGTGTTGTAAAGCCTTGCCAACCGTTTGACTGTATCAAACTCGTAGACACAAAAATGATAAATTGGCGCTTCGGGATATTGCCAAACCAAATCCAAAAATTGCTGCCAAACTAATTGTTCGTCTTCTGGTTTATCTGCTAAAAACGAGTAAAATTGTTCTGTATTGGCAAGTCTATCAACGACCAAAACCCCTAAAAGATAATTTAAATTTAAGTCGGGCTGTGCCTCAATATCAAAGTAAAGCTCTATGGGTGCTGTGAATGTAATATCTTCTGTTGGTAGCGGGTATGGTAAGATTAATGGTCGTTTTTCCAGTGAAGATTGAGCTTGTACTATCAGTTTGGGCGCAACTTCTGTGTCAAAACCAAGCAAGTTTTCTAAGGTGCTAGGACTGGTGTTAGCCAGAGATTCTAGTGTGGTGATGGCTACGTCTTGGAGTTGAGTGTAGCGAAGAGGTGTTACACCTGGTAATAATGAGAGATGTTTTTCAGATTGAGCAATCGCATAACATTGACTATACCAATGGCAAAGATTGCACTTTTGCCGAGAAATAAACACCTCTGGCGGATTTGGTAACTCTAAAACTTGAATAAACTCCTCCAGAATCTGCTGCATCCGTGGTGTCCATTTGAGCAAATCCACAGGATAATTTCTCTCTTTGGTACGCAATATCAGCCAAGCTGTTTCTGGTGCCAAGTCTTGTATTGTTGCCAATACTTGGGCGTGAAATGCGGCAACAACTTGATATTCTTGCTTAGGACGCTTACCCAGTTCAATACTAGCCGGAACATACATCCAATCTCCAAAGCAAGATTTTCCTGGTCGTTTGACGAGTAAATCTGGACGACTTAGCAGAGTGTATCCTTCAGAATAAGTTGCTAACAAAACTCCCTTATAGATGTACTCAACCCCACGCTGCATCAATTCTAAAGTTGCTGCCTCTGCCGCTTCCCAGTTTCCATAAGAATAATCTGGTTGGTGATAAGTCACCTTTGCCAAAGCACTCAGCTGATGAGCGATTTTGTCTTGTTGCAGTTTTTGCAGCAACTCATTGGGAGCATCACGCTGACTTTTGTCACCGTGGATATCTAGAAAAGTCCGACGTTTACAACGTTGGTATTGCAGTAGGAGTTCAGCATTAATTAGCATTCTTTTAAGTTAACAAGAATTAGTACAGTCTGGGAGTAACTCAGACAACTAATGATGGAGTGGGAGAATGGAGGAGATGAGGAGGATGAGTAAAAAATAACTAACGATCAATAGACCTCTTGCATAAATCAAACAATTTGAACCCCACCCCGCCAAAACTACGCTTTGTCTCCCCTCCCGAAGAGCGGGGAGGGATTGGGGGAGGGGTTAGGG
>NZ_CAXTNE010000208.1:0-14861 GCF_964245445.1 uncultured Nostoc sp. | reverse complement strand
CTGCTCCCTGCCCCCTGCTCCCCTCCTCTTTTCCCTCAATTCTTGCCAAAAGTTGACTACAATAATTCCAGATAGAGAAATCACCATAATAGCGATCGCCCAGAACCACGCCTCATTTATTGCTCCCCCTTCCACAGCAAAATAAATCGCCATTGGGATTGTCTGCGTTTGTCCAGGAATATTACCAGCCAACATCAGCGTCGCCCCGAATTCTCCCAAAGCACGGGCAAAAGCGAGCATTGTGGCGGCTGCAATTCCGGGTAATGCTAGGGGGAAACTAATGCGCCAAAAGATTGTGGTTTCAGTTGCACCAAGGGTTCTGGCTACTCGCAGCAAATTACCATCTATTTGTTCAAAAGCTCCCAATGTAGTTTTATACATCAAAGGAAAAGAAACTACGGTAGCTGCGATCGCTGCACCATACCAAGTAAAGACGATGGTGAAGTCAAAAGTCTCCATAAATTTCCCTACAGGACCATTTTTGCCAAAAAATAGCAGCAACAAGAAACCGACAACCGTAGGTGGTAAAATCAGTGGCGCAATAAAGATACTCTCAATCAACGATTTCCCTTTGCCACGATATCCCAGCATCCAGTAGGCAGCAGCGATACCCAAGAAAAATGTGATAAATGTAGCAAGTAATGAAGTTTTAAGTGATATCCAAAGAGGGGATAAATCCAATGGCATAGTTGCAAAGGGAAGAATTAGCTCAACTAATCCCTAATTTACCAACTTTAGTTAAAACATGTTGGTAAAAGTTGGTAGATTACATTTATTGTCAAAATAAAAGCACAACAATGTTGTGCTTTCGTAGTTTTTTTCTTTGTATTCAGTTCATTAGACCTCTTGCAAAAGTCCCTAACACTCTACCCCCAACCCCTTCTCGCTTGCGGGGAACTCGGGGCCCCCTCTGGGGATTAGGGGCAGGGAGACAAAGCGTAGCTTTGGCGGGGTGGAGTTCTTATTTTTGATTTATGCAAGAGGTCTATTGTGACAAAAAAATACTTTCTTAATTAGTCCAGTTGAGTGCTGTAGGCGCTAAAACCATAAGCCAAAGTTTCTTTTAAAGCATCTGATGGCTTAAGACTTCTATTGATAGCATTAGCAAACGGCACTGGAATTCCTTTAATCGTTTCCGGCAATATTGCATATTCTTGCGTTGGTTCGACACTGTATTGGGGACACTTAGCTTTTATCCCAGCAGTCGCCAACATTTCATTTATTTCAGCAGATGTATATTGCTTGAGATAAACTGGATTTCTCACAAATGGATTCAGCCTTCTGATAAAATTATGGATAATATGAGAAGGACAAGACTTGTTGTGAAAGGAATGATTAAAAACGAAAATTCCACCAGGTTTTAGTACGCGAGATATATCAGCTAGCAAATTTCTTAATTGTGCATCTGGGATATGCATAAAGACGCAGTTAGAAATTACCAAATCTATAGAATTATCTTCTAAAGGCATTATTTCAGCCGAATTGCAAATTAAGTTAAATTCAGCTTCAGGAAAAAAATTGTATTCTTGTTTAACCTTAATTAACCGCCGCAATAAAGGTTCAGAAATATCAATTCCATAATATTTTTCGCATTTCAAGTTTTTAGCTTTAGATAGATGTAAGGGTGCGCGACCATAACCACAACCAATTTCTAAAATAGAACCAACAGATTTATTCAATGGAAATTTGTTCCAAGTACCTCCAGGTGTGCCAGTTAACAGAGTGTAATCTTGTTTGATGGGCGATGTATCTGCAAGTTTTTCAACTTTTTGGGAACCATAGTATGTTTTACCAATTGCGTCCCATCTTTTTTTATGTTGAGTATTATTCAATTGTTCATAATCGTTAGGAAAATAAATTCCATCCCGTAATTCAAAGTCATTCAGACTGGATTTTACATTTGCTAATTGAGACATTATGATTATTCCTCATCAATAGTTAAATCTGTTTCCTGTTATACTCTTAACTCAGCATTAACCGCAAGCGATTTTTACTGAATTGCTTCACCTTAGCCTTTCTCAAAGTCTATAAGTGTTTTTAATTCAATGGAATATGGTTCGTAGGGTAGCACAGCTATGCTACCAAAGCACGTATTGTATCCAAAGGAAAACCATTGTAATAGCAAGCCGTTATCTGATGAGAACGGCAAGTTCGTATACAGTTCGTATACATTAGTTAATAGACTGCAACAATCGGAGGCTGCGATGGTAGAAGAGTCACAACAAAAACGGGTGGTAGTTGTAGGTGCTGGTTGGGCTGGTTTAGGAGCAACCTACCATTTGGCAAAACAAGGCTATGATGTGACGCTTCTAGAAGCAGGCCCCTATCCTGGTGGACTGGTGGCAGGTTGGCAAACAGCCGCTGGAAAATCTGTTGAAGCTGGGATTCATGGCTTTTGGTATCCTTACAAAAATATTTTTTCCCTAATCAATGAGTTAGGAATTAATCCTTTTACTACTTGGACTCGTTCTTCGCAATATTCGCCAGCAGGTTTGGAAGTTGAATCACCGATTTTTCAAGATTTACCACGGCTTCCCTCGCCACTGGGAACTTTTCTCTACACTCAATTTAAGCGGCTGCCACTAATTGACCGTCTCAGCGCCTTACCTTTACTTTATGCTGTTGTTGATTTTGACAATTCTGATGCAGCTTGGCGGCGCTATGACTTTGTAACTGCCCGTGAATTGTTCAAAGACTTTAATGTTTCTTTCCGGCTTTACCGCGATGCTTTTGAACCAATGTTATTAGTAGGCTTATTTGCGCCTGGCGAACAATGTTCAGCCGCAGCAACTTTAGGGATGCTTTACTTTTTTATTTTGGCTCATCAACCAGATTTTGATGTAGTTTGGTGTCGAGGAACTGTTGGAGAAAAGATATTTCGTCCTTGGGTAGAACGTATCGAAAAAGCTGGTGTGCGAGTATTACCCAAGCGTCGGGTTACAGACTTAATTGTTGATAGCAATCATCGAGCAAAGGGTGTGGTTTGCGGTGATGAAGTAATTGAAGCAGATGCGGTGATTTTTGCAGTTGGGATCACGGGTATGAAGAAAATTGTCTCAACTAGCCGTAGTTTACAAAGCCATGAAGAATTCCGTAATTTGAGCAATTTAGGAGGAATTGATGTTTTAGCAACGCGGCTATGGTTTGACCGCAAAATTGATATTCCTCGTCCTTCCAATGCTTGCTTTGGATTCGACGCAAGTACAGGTTGGACATTTTTTGATTTGAATGCTTTACATGATGAATATCGGGATGAGCCAGGAACGGTGATTGAAGCTGATTTTTATCACGCGAATCAGTTTCTCAATTTGAATGATGAAGAGATTTTAGCAATAGTTCAAGGTTATTTAGCAACTTGTATACCAGCGTTTCGGCAGGCAAAGATAATTGATAGCAGTGTAATTCGGTTACCGCAAGCGGTGACTCACTTTGCACCAGGCAGCTATCGTTATATGTTGCCTGCTAAAACAAGTTTTGAAAATGTGTTTATGAGTGGGGATTGGATTGTGAACCGTCATGGTTCCTGGTCACAAGAAAAAGCTTATGTTACCGGTTTAGAGGCGGCGAATTTGGTTGTGTCTTATTTGGGAGAAGGTCAGCCATCTGAGATTTTAGCAGTAGAAGAGGATGAAGTGCATATCCAAGTGGCGCGATCGCTCAACCAAACTTTCCGTAACTTGAGCAAATCTATCTTACCTGAATTTTGGTTGCCCTAATTCGTAGGGACGCAAAGAGTTAATCATTAATTATAATCTAAATTCGGTAAGCTAAAGAAAGCTATTGCGATACCATCCTTATAATGTAAATCAAACTACATAAGCTTATGGAGCCAGACTCTTTACAAACTGAGGTGATTCTAACGCATCCCCGTGAGTCCCTCGGTAAAGTGCAACTTGATTGGACACCCCAACCCGGAAACTATCTCGATTTTGAAGGTAAAACCTACGCGGTTTTAGAACGCCGCCATCGATACCAACTTAAAGGTGGGCGCTACCGCTTGCATAATATTGCCATTTACGTGCAGTCGGCTAAACGGCCATCTGAGAAAACTTTGGTAGCGGGACGTTGGGTAGTTGGCGATGCCACCTGTTCCTATAATGCTCATTCAGAAATCATGCGGTGTGCAGTCAACCCAGACGGCCCTTGCGAATCTTGCCGCTTTTATGAAAAGTTAGAAGTTGAGAGTTAAGAGTAGAGACGCGATTGATCGCGTCTGTACAGGAGTTAAGAGTTTGAAGTTAAAAGTTATTCTTCCCCATCTCCCACCCTGCGGGAAACTAAATCTACATCCCTCTCAACTACCCGCACCAAAAACTTCTCCCACAGTTAAGCGGGTACCATTAACAAAATCCCATCCCGACTGGGGACGTTTACCGGCTAGCTGAACTTCTCGCAACAGCAACAAACCTTCCCCAGTTTGGACGATCGCACCAATTCCTTTGGCAATGCTGACTACAACTCCTGGTCTGTCTGATCCATTTGACAAATCAGGCAATTTATGCAGTAAATCTTGTAATTCTGGTGGGACGCGATCGCCTACAGAACTAAAAGGAGCAGAAGCGGTGATTTTCAATAGGTTGTTACGAAAGGTAGCCGTGCAGTTAGGGTAAAAGCCTCTGATTTGATTGTGTAATTGGATAGCGCTTTTTGACCAATCCAAACCATAATCTTGTTTTTGAATCAGAGGTGCATAAGTAGCTGCTAAATTATCTTGGGGAATTGGTTGAATTTCTTTACGTTCCAACTTCAACAGAGTTTCTACCAACAAATCCCCACCGATCTCAGCTAGTTTGAAGGCTAAATCTTCGGTATTATCCAGTAATCCAATCGGTGTAGTGGCTATTTGTAGCATTGCCCCGGTATCCATCCCCGCATCCATTAACATTGTCGTGATCCCCGTTTCCCTCTCACCGTTGTACAAGCACCACTGAATCGGCGCTGCACCCCGATATTTCGGTAAAATCGAGCCATGCACATTAATACAGGCTAACTTTGGCATATTTAGGATTTTTAACGATAATATCTGTCCATAGGCGACAACAACAAACACATCTGCATCTAACTGTTTGAGTTTGGTTAAAGTTTCGGTGTCTTTTTTCACCCGTTTAGGTTGCCATACTGGTAAGTTGTGAGCAGTAGCGATCGCTTTTACAGGTGTTGGCGTAAGTTTATTTCCCCGCTCCCGGCGTTTATCTGGTTGGGTGACAACTGCCAACACCTCAAATTCTGGGTGATTCAATAACTTTTCCAATGTGGGTACAGCAAACTGCGGTGTCCCAAAGAATACAATTTTCATTAATAATTAGTTCTTAATCGTTAGTGATTAATTAATGGTAAATAATATCGGCTGTTTGGTGGTACAATATTTTCGTATTAGTGAAACAAAAGGCTTCTTGATTAACTTAATAGTTAAGTTGACAAGTGTAACAGCTAGTATCAACTGCATCTACCTTTAGTGAGCCTAACAGTTTAGTGGTGTCTCGTCACGAGCCACTAGAGCATCTACCGAGTAAATTTTGTTGTGTTCCCGATAATTTGCCCAAAATTGCCGTTAAATGCAATTGGGTTTCTGAAAAACTATTGCGTTTTCTAACTATTTCTGTAGTTGAGATTGCAGTTTATAACTTTGGGTTGCTGACAGCAGTATTTTCTGAGTATGATGTATTGTGCGTCTGCTTTAAGAGCTTTTCACGTAACGCCTCACGTTTACCATTATGAGGGATTGCCCTCTTAATATTAGTGTGTAACCTGGCTTGTTTGTTGTGTACTAGCGATCGCTAGTACGATCCCCAATAGCCGATTTATCTTACTCTTGGTTGCCAGCGTTATTACACACTAAATATCCCTTGACTAATATTTGTTTAGCAACTAGTAAGATTACATATTGTCTAGTAATTACTGACTTGTCAGCATATTTACTATACTCACATATTCTTGTACAAAAACATCCAGTACCTAAGTAATAAAAGGTGTTGACAATGATACTTAATTTTTATAAAAGTCTGCAAACTTTGAAACAAAAATCTCGTCAAAGTTTTTAGTTTCTTGTTATACATATAATTACCCCCTGCCCATTGCTGCATAGGTATTGCTTCTCACATAGCAACCGCCCCTCTAGAGAGTCTACAAATGTTTAAACCCCTTTTGCTGTCAGGATGGTTCCGCGCTCAACCATTTCTCAATTACGTTGTCGTTGTAATAATAATTGCACCCTTACTAGGGGCATCCGCTCACTCATTTCCGGTAAAATCCGAAGTATCTAAACTAACTTCGATGACTGGAGATTCTGACTCTGTATCAAAGGAAATAGCTGTAGTTGGGGAACCTGAGATAGCTGAAATATCAAAAACAGAGCAAATTGACTCCTTAATAGAAGAATTAGACTCTGTACCAACACAAAGTACTACTGTCCAGGAACCGCAAGTATTACCAGCCGCTAAAATAGAGTCTTTGGCTCAAGTACATAGTTTTGTGTCAAGCAGCGATTTAACTATTCCTAATTCTTTGGCAGCAGTTGAACTCGCACCAGTAACAGATGTTCCTGTTAGTCAGCTTAATTTAATCCGAAAACTCAAAGCTGCTAATATCAAGTCTTTAAAAGGACAAGGAAATTCTCTCTCTAGAGAAAAGTCTTTAACTGAATCATTGACAGCAACTCAAGTAGCACCAACTCTTAGAGAATCAGAACCAACCACAACAACAGAAATACCTGTATCTGAACCACGCGATGAGTCCCAAGCAGAACAAATAGATCCCATAGGTAGTCCTCATCCTATTCCTTGGAAATGGATTACAGCAACTCAAGAAGCTATTGGTTCCAAGGGTGGTTCGGGAGTGCGTCACTACCGCAGCGTACCCGTGGTTTCTCCAGATGGGAAATATGCAGTTTATAGTCGGGTGCAACTAGAGGTAAAACCCCAAATGTACAACAGCCGTGTCACTAGCGTGCTGTTTGTCCAAAATATGCACACCAAGAAATTGTGGGTGATGGCTTCAACAACTTCTGTTAGCGATCCTTTATTAAAAGTAAAGGCTGTAAAGGCTACGTCGTCAGAAGAAACCGATACGAGCGGTAAAATTGGGGTATTAGTTCCAGTTAGCTGGTCAGAAAAAGGCGATCGCTTCTTAGCACGCAAGTTTGAAGGTATATTTAATACAGGCGATTCTACAGATAGTGCAGTGATTTGGGATCGGCAAAAAAATCAAGCTAACACAGTTGCTCCTGCTAATACTAAGGAGGAGGAACATGAACAAATTGCAGTATTGTTAGGTTGGAGTAAAAGGCAACCGGATCATGTGTTGTTCCGTGCAGGTGAGTTAGGTGAGGAAAACTGGCCATTAATGGAAGTTGGTAATGATGGCAAGACTGTACCCACAACAGACGAAGATCAGCCGATTACTTTTGGTAAAAAGGTTACAGAAATTTGGGCAGGCCCACAAGTAGCCTACCGATAATTTATTAAATATTTTATATACTCCCGTTGTCAGCAATGACGATAACGGGAGATTTTTTTATGTGATAAATATTTATGGTTTTGATACCAATTCACGAAAATTCTGATACATATAGAAGATTTCTCGTAGGGGCATGGCAATGCCATGCCCCTACCAGCGTATTTGGATCATTATTAAAGTGAAATGATATAAGTCGTAAAAACATTTTACTTAAAAATAAAATTATAGAAACTTATTTATCATCTCTTTCCCATTCAGGTATGGCTCCTTTGACTCGGCGGATGGGCAAATTAGCAATTAAAGCTGTCGTTCGTTGGTTGCTTTCTAAGGAGAACTCCAAGCCCTCCGTCTCAACTTCGACATAGCGACAGACTACATCTAAGATTTCTTTCCGCATTTTTTCCAACGTTTGAGGGTCTATGTCAGCGCGATCATGAGCAATCACCAATTGCAGGCGACGTTTGACTTGAGTTCGACTGCTATCAGAGCCGCGAGAAAAAAGTCGTTCTAGAAGTTCAATCATTACGAATAGGTCTGGCGCGGAGACTGGAAGAGTAAGTTAAACAATCTTTGTCCTGAACAACCTTCGTATACGGGCGAAGATGCTGTCTTGGGACGAGTCGATCTCCAGAAATTCGACACTTTCCCCTTCTAATCTACGAGCAATGTTCTCAAAGGCTGTGGCAGCTAAAGAGGGATTTTCCGCTAACACTAAGGGTTCGCCGCGATTGGTAGATACAATAACACGCTCGTCGTCAGGGATTACCCCGATCAGGGGAATGGCGAGAAGTTCCTGAACATCTTGCACTGACATCATATCATTTGCCTGCACCATTGAGGGTCTGATGCGGTTAATTATTAAATGAACACGTTTGATACCTTGTGCCTCAAGTAACCCCACTACCCGGTCAGCGTCACGAACTGAGGAAATTTCTGGTGTGCTGACAACTAGTGCTTCTTTTGCTGGGCCGATCGCATTTTTAAATCCATTTTCAATCCCGGCGGGGCTATCGATGATCACGTACTGATATTTTTGCGCCAGTGCATTCACCAATAACTTCATCTGTTCAGGCGTGACTGCATCTTTAGAGCGATTTTGGGCTGCCGGCAAAAGTACGAGATTGGGTTGGCGCTTATCTTTCACCAGTGCTTGTTCTAAGCGGCACTCTCTGGCTAAGACTTCCACCGCAGTATAAACGATGCGGTTTTCTAGCCCTAGCAGCAAATCCAAATTTCTCAGACCAAAATCCGCATCAACCAAGGCAACTTGACGCCCCATTTTGGCTAAAGCCATGCCCAGATTTGCTGAAACTGTGGTTTTACCCACTCCTCCTTTGCCGGAGGTAATCACTATAATGCGAGTCATGATAGAAATGCGGTCAATAAGGGTTCAGAAAATATAAAACAGTAAATTGCAGTATAAAGTATGAAGTATCGTATCAAGTATGAAGAAATATCTGTTCTCCCTGATAAGGGCGAGGCATGAATATTTATGTTATTTCATCCTTTATACTTCATTCTTTAAGTAAATATTTATGGCTCTTGATTGCTCTTGGTAAATTGGTTTCTGGAAAAATCAGTAGCCCTAGCGATACGAATTCCTTGAGGCGTAATATGTGCCACCTCTGGAGAAAACTGCATTGGCGGTTTTTCTGGTGCCCTAGCTACAGCATCTGCGATCCGTAGTTGGGTTGGTTCCATTTGCAAAGCCATAATCAGACACTCACGATTGCCTCCAGCACCAGCATGAGCGATTCCACGTAGGCGACCCCAGATGATAATATCTCCATCTGCAATTACAATACCACCTGGATTTACATCTCCCAAGATAATTACTGTACCAGGATGACGAATTTCTACTCCAGAACGGACTGTTATTTCTAAATAAAGGGCATCTTCTTGGGGTATGGCTGTAGCTTTTGGCTCGGAATTCAAAGAAGTTACGGGCTGTAGTTGTTCTACAGAATACCCAGATGTGACGGCAGCGATCGCAGTTTGCCGACGACTAGTCGAGACTGATATTAGCCGCAGTTGGACTTCACTCAAAGCCTCGGCGAGTTCTTGGAGTTGTCTGGCATCTACAAGGCGGTCTTGTGCCATTAGATGCACAGGGGTATTAGATATCCGAAAGCGATCGCCTGCATTTAAACGCTGTCTTATTTGTTGCCAAATATCAGACCAAGTGAGTTCTGAGGCAGATAGTTGAGATTCCGAGGGCAGAATTAATAACAGCCGTCCCTCCTTACTTTTTAACTGGACTTGACTATTGTCATTTAGCCGATGCCCTGATATTGCTGCCTCATTGGGATTTAAATCAGTAAGAATAAAATCATCTGATACTGCATCAGTATTTGAATCTACATCTGGGTTAACAGGATTTGACTCTACATCCTCAAGGGCAGTATTTGATTTTAAATAAAGGAGGACGGATTTTAACTCCGCATCAGGGGGGATAGGATCTGACTCTACATCAGAAACAGTAGGATTTTCCTCTACCTCTGAAAGAATAGAGTTTGATTCTGCATTAGGAAGTGCAGAATTTGACTTTAGATCGGGAACAGCAGAATCAGAAGTCATGCAGTACTAGCCAAAAGACAAAGGATACACAGATTTTGGATTTTAAATTTGGGATTTTGGATTTGGATTACCCACAATCGATAGAAAGGAAGTAGCGGGAGGTTAATATAACATGAACCAAAAGATTATTTAATCTCAAATCGTTCGACTGAGCGTAACCGTACCCCTCCGGGGAAGCAAGCTACGCGTAGCGTTCCGCAGGAAAGTCTTAAATCTCAAATTGGCAGGGTCAACCTCTGATAAACTGTCCCCAAGGCATCAGTATCGCCAACGTTACCTGGAAACAGCACCACAGGTAAATCAGGAAACTGAGGATGATCGGATGGCGTTAACACCATTGAACAACCAGCTAAAATTTGACCGAGTAAACGGGCTGAAGTTAAAGCTAGTCCAGTACTCAAAACATCATTAGAAGTAATGCCACCCTTGCTGATTAAGAATCCTATATCAGATGGTAAAGCGCGGACAATATCCATCAATAAACCTGAAACTTTTTCCCCAAACTCCAATCGTGTCTTGACATCTTTAAAACTCAGTTCCTGACGGCTAGTATAAACCACTGGTGTTTTGCCAGCCTCGTGTGCGGCCCGTGTACCTTCTTGAATTTCAGTTAGCAATGCCGCAGATTGATTTGCATCATCAAGTAATCGCGCTACATTCACTTCAATTCCCACTGTTCCTTCTACTTGCAATAGCGCCTCTAATTGCTGGGTAGTTTTTTTCACATGGGAACCAATAATCACCGCACCTGGTTTGCCTTGGCGCACGTACTGCCCCATGTTTTCGGCAGCAATTGGTTGGGGTGGTAAAGCAGCTAAAGCCGTTAAAATACTTGCTGCACTGCGAAATAAAAAGCGTTTCCCTTGACTTGCCGCTGCTAATATATCTACTGCAAAGCTGTTGAGATCGGCTTGAGTTTCACCATCGACGACAGCGCACTGATTACCACTCAGTTTTAGCAAGCGTTCCAAACTACCAGCGCGAATATCAGCGAGGAGAAACCTTTCTACAGCTTCGGCCCTAATTCGTCCTTGAGTCTTTTCTTCGACATACTTGGGTAAGTAACTGTGATGGTAGCTGAAGACTGAATCACGGGCAAATTCAGTTTCATGGACTGGGGTAGGTACACCAGCAATAATTAAATAATGCACGCTGTCGCGGGTGATGCGTCCACCTTCAAAAAAAGCTGGTACAAGAAAATGAGCATCAAAGGGGCCGAGTTCTTGTGCGATCGCATCAGTTTCAATGGGATAATGTCCCCGCAAAGTAGAATCAGAACGGCTGACAATCAGAAAATCCTCAATTCCTTCCGCATTCAAAGCGATTTTCAGGTTATGGCAAACTTCTTTAGTTACAGATGCAGCTGACTCTGGCGTTAGCGATCTAGTATTAGTCAGCACAAAGAAAATCGGCGAATCATCCTGCAACCCGATGCGTAAAGTATCCACATCCCAGTGCATTAGCAGCAAGCAGCTGTGGACTGTTTGAGAACCTGTAGGGTCATCATCCAGGACAATTATTTTTGGTTTCTTGCTCATTTAGGTCAACGGGGCGATTGTTTTTTAAGAAAGTCATCAGCAAAGAAAAACTCTACTCAGCCTTTATGCAATTTTCTGATTTCTGCTTGTACATCGATCGCAATTTGCAATGATTGATTTAGCAGTTGAGCATATTCGCCTGCTTGACTACTAACTTGTAAAGCTTGCAGACTGGCTAAATTATTTACAAATAACTCTTGATTATTAGCAAGCAATTTTTTATTATCCCGCAAAATTCGTTCCGTTTTCAGAGCGCGGACTAAATCTTCTCTAATCAGTTGCAGGGCCGCGATTACTTGATCTCGGTCATGGAAACTGCTTTCTACGTTTCCTGATGCTGCCAATTGGTCATTAATATCTATGGCAGCAACCAGGTCATGATATTTATCAACTTCATCTAAAAGTATTGTCAGTCCTTCAGGACAGGTCAACTGTCGCCAGAGCCATCGCCCCACTAATATTGGCATTGGCACTAAAATGAGTAAAAGAATTCCCAGTCGAATTGAAGAACCAATTGTTGGCAGAATAATAAATGCGTAAACAAAACCAACAATTATTGGCGTTAGCGCCAGCGTCACCAGCATTTCATTGATAAAAAACCCTAATCGCTTCTTGCTGTCTCGCAAAACAGAGGGGCGAAAAACGTCTTCTGGATCGAACCCAGTCAAACGTCTTAATTCCCCCTTACTAATTTCCAAGCCTATTAAGTCCGGCTGCACGGCTGGATAACTCCTATGGAAGCCCAAGTTGCGTATTTATTTTAATCGGGTTTGGTAGAGAAGCAATGGGTGGTTACGTATAGTTATGATAAAAAGCAGATTGTGGAACACGATTAGATAAAGCTAAAAATCATTTACACTTATTTACTGCTCTATTTTGGATACAATGCAGTACTTATGTAGGCGATCGCATTTAAGCGCACATTAAGTTGAGTATTATGACCATAAAACAACAATTGATAACTTTTGATGTTGCAAATGCTGAAAATGCATCTTCTCAGATGAGCGCAAAACTAAATTATCGTTCGCAAGCTGCCGAAACCAGCATTAATGCCGATACTTATGTACACTCACCTTATAGAGTGGGCGGAACATTTAAATTTAGTTGATGCGTTGAGTAGGGCATTGACTGAGGCTGGTATTTAATCATCATATTTGCCAAATTGCACCACTTCTACCCAGGAAACCAGTTTTCATCTAAAATTTGTTCTAAAGAGCCAAGCAGTGCAACAGGGAATGTATCAATGGGAAGTTGAGAGCGATCGCTTGCTTCTGCTCTTGCATCTTGATAACATTCATCAAATATTTCTAAAATGTAAGGTTTAAAACTAGGACTATCTTTGAATTCATCCTTAATCTCTCTACGGAATGTCCTGATTTCCCCTTTCCAATGCCCTTCATTGTGCTCCCGTTCCATATCCCAGTATGTGAGCTTAAGCAGATGTTCAAAAAGTCGAATTAACAGACTTTTCACTGTTCGCTTTTGGCTCCTACCCATACTTTCTAATTCTTCTAACAAATTATCTAAATCCACAGATGAAAACTGACCAGCGCGAAGTTGGTTGATGGTTGTCCTGAGCCAAAGGTAATAATCTTGGTCGTATAAAGTCTGATTTTTGGGTTCTATTTGTATCACCATACACTTGCTAAATTCCTATTTTTTGTATTAATAACTGTGTGTTTTATACACCAATTATGCTTCAGGTTTTGAATACCAAAAATCGCCTATAATCTCTCAAAAAAAATATCCTCTGTAACACCATCATAATAAAGAAAGTTGAGTTGTTGGTTGATTAATTATATAAGCGACTGGTCTGTATGTGAATTAACGATGCTCCCGGAAGTTTTCAGGCTTTTCTTAATTATTCTGTGATCGTAAATAGAGCATACTCTAGGGGCACGAGCCAGCTCATTGGTGTCAACAAAAGCCTAGAAATAGCAAAACTTTTGGCTTGATTCACCCGCCTGGAACTAAATTTCTTGGCTACAAGCTTTAGTCTACTGAAGTAGACTAAAGATTTTAGGTATATTTTAGTCATCAACAATTGACTATAGCGATCGCATTAGTAAGGGTTGTATCGCCAAAAATTCTAACTACGTTACTGGTAGAGTATAGCGATGTCTTACGACAAGCCGCTTTGCGTCTACGCTCGAATGGAAGCAATACACTTTGACCTCACTTCCATTCCTCTCTCCTAAAAGGAGAGAGGGTGTTGATACCAATTCTCTAAAATAAGGAAACAGATGTAAGCAGGGATTGCCTTGCTGCATCTAAATTTTTCAATTGCGAATGGGCAAAAAAACGAATTGCGAATTGGTATGAGTTTTACTCCCCAACGCTACAAGGGTTGGGGCTGTTCTTGTTAAGTCTGTATTTCATCCAATTAAGAACCGCTATAGATAAACGTTAAAACTTAAATTTTTTCTACCAGAAATAGGTATCTTAAATTTTTTGCGACACAATCTCTAGAACAGACTGATTCTGACAGATTTATAGTAGTCCACCAAAGAAACTTTGCGGGGTTTATGGTAAGAAAATCAAGTTCTTTTCTTCCTCTGCTTCCCCTGCCTGCCTTCACCCATCATTTTTGGGTTGGTCGAGTACTAGTCCTTCTGCTTCAAGGTGAGCTAGGTAGATAATCTTGTAGCCAGTAACAGCTGAGTGTGGCTAAACTAGCCTAGTTCAAATTCCACAGCTTGATGGTATTATTACTGATAAAGGCGATCGTTTGTTCATCCGGGCTGAAGCTGATATTCCACACAATATCAGTAGTGTCCACTCAGCGTCTTGATGGGCGTGCCGTCTTTTTTCCACAGCTTGATGGTCTTATCTCCACTGGCAGAGGCGAACGTTTGTCCATCCGGGCTGAAGCTGATACTCCACACAGCATCATTGTGTGCCCTCAGCGTCTTGATGGGCGTGCCGTCTCGTTTCCACAGCTTGATGTTGCCAAACCCATCGCCAGAGGCGAACGTTTGTCCATCCGGGCTGAAGCTGACACTGAACAAAGTACCCTTGTGTCCCCTCAGCGTCTTGATGGGCGTGCCGTCTCGCTTCCACAGCTTGACGGTCTTATCAAATCTAGCAATAGAGGCGATCATTTGTCCATCCGGGCTGAAGCTGACACGGCTCACAAGAGCATTCTCACTCAGCAAACCATCGTCACTCTGCGTGGTGTCACTCAGCGTGGTGATCAGCGTGCCGTCTTTTTTCCACAGTTTGATGGTGCCATCCCAACTGCCAGAGGCGATCGTTTGTCCATCCGGGCTGAAGCTGACACTGTACACAGGA
>NZ_CAXTNE010000207.1:0-14932 GCF_964245445.1 uncultured Nostoc sp. | reverse complement strand
TTTTTATAAAACTTTACAACGTGTCCCATTTTGCACGTATCCCGGCTGTACCCCTTATTGACTCGACAAAGAACGGCGTTGAGCAAATTACGGAAATTTTAGCAACTCGCGCTGACCAAAATATTAGCAGCATTCATATTGTTTGCCACGGTACCCCTGGTAACTTACAACTAGGCAATGCTCACTTGGGACTCGAAACCCTTGAATATCATAGCCAGCAACTCCAACAATGGCAGAAGATATTTTCCACCTCGTCCAAAACCGATAACCCATTAGTTACATCCGCTACAACATCTATAGCCAACTTGCTCATTTATGGTTGCAATGTAGCTTTTGGTGAAGTGGAGGCAGAATTTATTGCCAAATTGCACCAACTTACAGGAGCGAATTGCCGCTTCCCGTTACCTGATAGGCAGTGCAGCATTAGGCGGAAACTGGGAACTGGAAGTACGTACTGCCCAAATGGAAGTGACTCTAGCATTTGCAGAAACGACGCGTCAAGCTTACGCAGGAGTACTGACGACGTTCACGGTGAATGATACTGGGGACACAGATGATGGTGATCGCAATAACGGCATCACGACACTCCGGGAAGCAATTAACTTAGCCAATGCTACTGCTGGGGATGATGCGATCGCTTTTGGAGGAATATTCACAGATACCACTCCAGATACCATTACCCTTACCTCTGGACAACTGACAATTACCGATGATCTAAGCATCTTGGGGACTGGAACATCTAATCTGACTGTGAATGGAAATAATGCCTCTACAGTATTGGAAATATCGGGACTAGCAACAGATGTAAATATTAATGGACTGGCGATCGCTAGCGGCGGTATTAAGGTTAATAGAAATTCCATTCTCAGCCTAGCTAACAGCAGTGTGTCTGGTAATACAGCAGGAAGTGGCATCTCTAATAGCGGCATCCTCAGTCTTGATAACACCAGTGTCTTTGGCAACACGCAAGGCGGTATCTATAATGGTGGTAGTCTCAGCCTAACGGGAAGCAGTGTTTATGGCAATACCGGGGGAAACAGTGGTTCTGCCTACAATAATTATGCTGGAGGCGGCATTTTTAATGACGCTTCTGGTGATAAAATTGGTACTCTCAGCCTAATTAACAGCAGTGTCTCTGGCAATACGGCAAACTTCGGCGGTGGTATCTATACTGGTGGTACTCTAAGGCTAATCAATAGCACTGTCTCTGGCAATACAGCGTTAGAGGATGGCGGTGGCATTTATAACGCAGGTGTAGATTATGATGCCGGATCAGCTATTCTAACTAATAGCACCATCTCTGGCAATACAGCGTTAAAGGATGGCGGTGGTATATATAATGGCGAAGCCATCTATGAAGACAACAGGCTGACCTTAATCAACAGCACAATTAATAACAACACAGCTGACTCAGATGGTGATGGTACTGGCGATGGCGGCGGTGTTTTTAGTTACCGTGATTCTTCTGATCACGTCAAAGTTAATAACACCATCATTGCAGGCAACTTAGACAACTCCACCTCCGGTGATATAGACCCCGACGTGCGTGGTGGACTGATTGACTCCGGCAATAACCTGATTGGCAATAATACTGGTAGCACTGCCTTTACCACCAGCACCCTTGTCGGTACAAGTGCTAGCCCCATTGACCCCAAACTCGGACTGCTGCAAAACAACGGTGGTGCAACCCTTACCCAGGCGTTACTTGCGGGTAGCCCCGCTATTGATGCTGGCAAGAATTCCCTAGTTACTACTGGTGTCACCACTGACCAACGCGGCACTCAATTTAACCGGATATTCAACGGTGTTGTTGATATTGGTGCTTATGAAGTCCAGACCCCCACAACTAACCCACCTGTTGTTAATACTGACACAGTGGTGACTAATACCAACGATTCTGGGGCAGGATCATTGCGGCAGGCTATTCTCAATGCCAATGCGACCCTTGGGGCAGATACGATTACCTTTGCAGGCGTGTTCACCGATGCCACCCCGGATATCATTACCCTCACCTCTGGGAAATTAACGATTACCGATGATATTACGATTTTGGGGACTGGGGCATCCAACCTCACCATTAGCGGGAATAATCTCTCAGGCGTGTTCGAGATATCAGGCACAGGCACAGATGCCAGCATTGATGCTTTAAAGATTGCTAATGCTAATGACCCCTTGGACAGTATTTTGCTCAATACCAAAACCAGCCTTAGCCTGACGGGAAGCACTGTCTCAGACAATACGGGGTTAGTAGGCGGCATCTTTAACAAAGGCACTCTCAGCCTTACTAACACCACTGTCTCTGGTAATAGTGGGTCATCATTAGGCGGAGGCATCTTTAACAAAGGCAACCTGAGCCTAACTAACAGCAGTGTCTCTAATAATCGTGCATTTGTCGTTTACAACACTGCCTACGGGGGCGGCATATTCAACACAGGCAACCTAAGTATAGCTGACAGCACTATCTCTAATAATAGCGCGTCCGCCAACGGCTCAGATCGCAGCCCTGACCCTTATCCATCCTATGGTGGTGGCATTTATAACTCAGGCAGCGTCGATATCACTCGCAGCACTATCTCTAATAATAGCGCGAGAGACGGCGGTGGCATCTCTAACTCAGGTACTTTTAGCCTGACTAACAGCACTGTCTCTGATAATAGTGTACTTTATACCGGCGGCGGCATCCTTAACAGTGGCACTCTCACCCTCACCAATGACACCGTTACCAATAACGTAGCAGAGGGCTTTAGCTATAGCGGTGTTATTGGCAACGGTGGGGGTATTCTCAGTAATGGCGGCAGTGTTATCGTTGGCGATACCATTATTGCAGGTAATTTCCACACAGTTTATTCTGATGATCCCCGCGACTTTTCCAGTTATTCCCGCGACGTTTCCGGCAAGTTCACCGACGCTGGAAATAACCTAATTGGCGACAACACAGGTAGCACTGGCTTTAGTGCCAGCACCCTTGTCGGCACCAACGCTAACCCTATTGATCCCAAACTCAGCGCCCTGCAAAATAACGGTGGTACAACGTTGACTAATGCCTTAATTGGGAATAGTCCTGCCATTAACGCAGGCAATAATGCCCTGATTCCACCAGGTATTACCACTGACCAGCGCGGCGCTGGATTTGACAGAATATCTGAGGATACGGTTGATATTGGTGCATTAGAGTTTAACGGGGTGAATGGAACCAATGACCCTGATAATCTAGTGGGCAACACTATTTCTGACATAATTAACGCCCAAGCTGGGAACGATACTATCACAGGTAATCAAGGCAACGACATTCTAACTGGTGGCGGCGGCAAAGATAAATTTATTTACAACTTAGGTGACGGCGTTGATACCATCACCGATTTTGGTGGGCTAGGTAAAGGCTCAAATCCATCGGCAGCAGTTATTAGCGAATTGGATACCCTGAAATTCCAAGGTAGTGGGTTGACAGCCCAAAATCTGCTACTCACCCAGAATGGTAACAATCTAGAAGTTACTTTTGAAGGGGTGGCTGATGACAAAATTATCCTGCAAAACTTTCCCCTGGAAAACCTAGACAACCTATGGGCAGTGGGCAATATCTTGTTTGATGGGCAAACCAGCATTCGTGACAGCTTTGATGTCTTCAATGCCAACTCCACCCAAACCAGCATATTCAACAAAAACACAGTCACCTTTCTTAATGACCTGAACAACAATGTCAATGGCTTTGACAACTCAGATGATGTTATTAATGGTGAGGGGGGTAATGACCGCATCGACGGCTTGAGTGGTAACGACCTATTACGAGGTGGTGAAGGTAACGTCACCCTGCTTGGTGGTGTTGGTAATGACACTCTGGTTGGTGGTCGAGGTAATAATAGCCTAATCGGCGGTGCTGGTGATGACATTCTTGTTGTTGGTGGTGAAGCTTCCGAGACCTTGACTGGCGGTAGCGGTAATGACCAGTTCATCTACCAAATCAGGTATTCCTATACTACAATCACAGACTTTAATCAGAGCCAGGATAAGTTAGTTTTCACTGACCTGTTTAAGAGTCAGGGCTACAGTAGCAGCAATCCCATCGGTGATGGCCACCTAAAATTTGTGCAATCGGGTACTTCTACACTAGTTGAAGTCCTTATTTCTTATAGTCCTAGTTATTCTTCTTTTAACACCTTCGCAACGTTGGATAATTTCACCGCGACAAATCTGGTAGTCGGTAGTAACGTCATCGTCTAGCGCTCAGATTTAGCATAGTATGGCGGGAATACACATGCCAGTACTAAATTGCATAAGTTCATAGCGAATTGACGAAAACAGACTTTGCGCCCTCACAGAAATCTGAGCAGCAGCTTTTACTGCTCAGATTTCTCGTTACATTTCAATTTCAACTCTTAATTCGTCACCAATTTACGAAATTAAACCACGTCTATCTTGAAACCTATAGTTCAACTGTCTTCAAAAGGATTTGCCCTGATCCCCCAACCTATCCCCCATATATAGTCCAAAGGGAGCCAGAATTTCAAAGTCACTCGGACAGATATGGGAGAGGGATTTAGGGTGAGGGCAAAAACTACGGTTCTCAACTTAGCGAAGGTTTATCTACTTATTCACTTTTGTAAATGCTAATTTTTTAACAGCAAAAACCATCGTCACTTAATAAGTTACGACTCAATCAACACAAGTTTGCGAACCTGAGAATTGTTTCCCTGAGAACGGCGTGATGAGGCAGCAGTTAGCAAAAACTTCCAAGACTGAGGAGAAATTATAGACGGATCGATCATTGAAAGAAAACTCTTGATATTTTTTTGCTTCAGTGCTACTAAAATCCAATGGAGTTTCAGGTAATTTTTTATATCCTGAAGATGAGGAATCTTTGAGCGATGTTGCTCATCTACCAAGGCGTAAATTTTTTCCTTCATCAAAATATTTGTAGCTAACCGTCGAGACAAAGAAAACTTTTGATTATAAGCACCTGGCCACACAGTGCGGTAAGCAAGACACTGATTAAAGAAAATAGCATCGCCAAACTGAGCAATCCGAATCCAGGAATCTATATCATCACAGTTAGCATCAAGTGTGGAGTCCCAGCCACCAGTTTTTAGAAAAGCATCACGTCGAGAAGCTACTTGTACAGGCGTGCCAAATGGTACAAGCTCTAAGAGCATACCGTAGTGAATATCGGCTTGTGGGATATAAAAAGCTAAACCGGGGCCAACTTGGGGGGTGCGGCTAAGTTCAACTTCATTGCCATCCACCTGAGCCGCCACACAAGAGCAGATTACAGCATCGGGACGAAGTGCGATCGCCTTAATCATCTCTTCTATGCAGTTAGGTGCTAAATAGTCGTCATCATCTAAAAACTTAATCCAATCGCCATTAGCTTTAGCAACTCCAGCATTTACCGTTGCTGCATGGCCTTGGTTCACTTCGTTACGATGGTAAACAACCTTGTCCCCTAAGCTTTTGATATAGGTTTGGGTATCGTCAGAAGAACAGTCATCGGCAACAACCACCTCACACTCCATTGTTTGGTTACGAGCCGATTCAATTGCTCTTTGTAGCAAATTTAAGCGATTATAGGTACTGATGACGACGCTAAATTTCATAAATTTCATCCCTGTGTTACGGCATTCTGCAATATAGCTTTGAACTTTAGGCTGTTGTATCAGTAAAATTATCAATCCTAACAAGTAGACTGAAATAGGATTATCGATTTATCATTGATGATCGTGAGATTTTTTTAAGCAGACACCAAAGACTATGAGCGCTCAAGAGATTATCCGCTCGATTGAAGCGGAACAGATAAAATCGAATCTGCCCGACATTTATGTGGGCGACACCGTAAAAGTCGGAGTGAAAATCAAGGAAGGCGAAAAGTACCGCGTACAACCCTACGAGGGAGTAGTGATTGCCAAGCGCAACGGTGGCATCAACGAAACGATTACAGTTCGTAAGGTTTTTCAAGGTGTAGGCGTTGAGCGGGTGTTTCTGTTGCATTCTCCCCGGATTGACAGCATCAAAGTATTACGTCGTGGTAAGGTACGCCGTGCTAAACTGTATTATCTCCGCGATCGCGTAGGTAAGGCAACCCGAATCAAACAACGGTTTGACCGCCCTTTGTGATTCGTCCTTCAATAGTATGAGAGAAATCTTAAGCGGCATCTGCCGCTAACTTGTTTTTTTGACGAAATTGAGGTATGATAAAAATCGCGTGTTGCGTTCAACTGAAAATTTAGTTCAGTGCAATAACTGAATCAAAAACAGCTTGTGCGCTCTTAGTTCAGTTGGTAGAACGCAGGTCTCCAAAACCTGATGTCGGGGGTTCAAGTCCTCCAGGGCGCGCTCAAGAGCAAAAAACAAAGCCCGAAATAATTACGCAACTGCTATATTAGCAGTTAGCGATAATAATTTCGGGTAAACTTATTGTATTTGTAGTTGTTTTGCTTTCAGTAAGTGAAATAGAGTCGAAACTGCAAACCTGGATGACCAAAATTGAGTGACAAACGGGAGAATTAAGGGTCGTGGCCAAAAAAAGTGAAGCAGAATTGCCAGAAACCACAAATGGGTTTAGCTTTAACAACTTCATACAGGGAACCAAAGAAGAACTTGAAAAAGTAGTTTGGCCCAGTCGGAAACAAATAGTGAGCGAATCCGCCGCTGTGTTGTTAATGGTGGCACTCTCGGCATCTTTGATATACTTGGTCGATGGATTATTTCGTTGGGCAGCACAACAGGTGTTCTGATGACTTTTGCAACAGATGAACCTCGCAACTCCACGTTGCAGTCGGAGGAAACAGGAGAAACAGCAGAAGCAGCGTCAAAAGAAGCACGCTGGTATGCAGTGCAAGTAGCCTCAGGCTGTGAAAAGCGTGTAAAGACTAACTTAGAGCAACGCATTCAAACTTTTGATGTAGCCGACAAAATCGTTCAGGTAGAAATTCCGCAAACGCCGGCGGTGAAAATCCGCAAAGATGGCAGTCGCCAGCATACAGAAGAAAAAGTTTTCCCTGGCTATGTGCTGGTGCGGATGATGATGGATGATGATACCTGGCAGGTGGTACGAAACACCTCTCATGTAATTAATTTTGTGGGTGCAGAACAAAAACGTGGTAGCAGTAAGGGTCGCGGTCATGTGAACCCCATACCACTGAGTTCTTCAGAAGTCGAACGCATATTCAAACAAACCAGCGAACAAGAGCCGGTTCTCAAAATTGACATGGCTACTGGTGATAAGATAATGGTGCTTTCTGGCCCATTTAAAGATTTTGAAGGCGAGGTAATTGAAGTTTCTCCAGAACGGAGTAAACTTAAAGCCTTGCTCTCAATTTTCGGCAGGGATACACCAGTAGAACTGGAATTTAATCAGGTAGAGAAACAGAGTTAAATACAAATGGCGAAGAAAGTAGTGGCGGTCATTAAACTGGCCCTGAATGCTGGAAAAGCCAACCCAGCACCGCCAGTGGGACCCGCCTTGGGTCAACATGGCGTTAACATCATGATGTTCTGCAAAGAGTACAACGCCAAAACAGCAGACCAAGCCGGAATGGTGATACCTGTAGAAATATCGGTTTTTGAAGACCGGAGTTTTACATTTGTCCTTAAAACGCCACCAGCATCAGTGCTGATTCGGAAGGCGGCGAAAGTTGAAAAAGGCTCGAATGAACCCAACAAAAAGAAGGTTGGGTCAATTAGCAAAGCCCAATTGCAAGAAATAGCCCAAACGAAACTCCCCGACCTTAATGCCAACGACATAGACGCGGCAATGAAGATTGTGGCAGGAACGGCTAAAAATATGGGTGTAACAATCACGGATTAGTCATTGGTCATTGGTCATTGGTGAATAACAAATGACAAAGGACAAATGACAGAGAATAAGTAACCAAAAATTATCGGGGGAGAGGCGAGGCTTCGGAATTACCCCAGGAGAACAAAATGCCAAAAATATCGCGTCGTTTGCAAGGACTGCAAGCAAAAGTAGAAGATAAGGATTATAATCCTCTAGAGGCTTTAGCCCTTCTGAAAGACACAGCAACAGCTAAATTTACCGAAGCTGCGGAAGCGCATATCCGGCTGGGAATTGACCCTAAGTATACAGACCAACAGTTGCGGACAACGGTAGCATTGCCTAAAGGTACAGGACAAATCGTCCGGGTGGCGGTAATTGCCAGAGGCGAAAAAGTGAACGAAGCAAGCAACGCTGGTGCTGATATAGTCGGTTCAGAAGAATTGATTGACGAAATTCAGAAAGGTAGATTGGATTTTGACAAGCTGATTGCCACACCCGATGTGATGCCACAGGTGGCAAAGCTGGGTAAGTTGCTTGGGCCGCGTGGTTTGATGCCATCGCCCAAGGGTGGAACCGTAACGTTTGATTTAGGAAGTGCGATCGCAGAATTCAAAGCTGGTAAATTAGAATTCCGAGCTGACCGAACTGGTATTGTCCATGTTATGTTTGGTAAGACAACATTCTCGCCTGAAGATTTGTTAGTCAACCTGAAGGCATTGCAGGAGACGATTGACCGTAACCGTCCTTCAGGGGCTAAAGGTCGTTATTGGCGTACATTTTATGTGTCAGCCACAATGGGGCCATCGATTAAAATTGATGTCACCGCTCTACGAGATTTGAAACTGAGCGAAGCAGCGTAAAAGGGACTGGGGACTAGGGATTAGGGACTGGGGATAATACCTAATCTTGGTTATCTAATACCTAGTACCCAATACCCAATCACCAGTACCTAATTAAATAGGCAAAGCCGGAGACAGCAGGTGCTAACAACTTAAATATCCTGCCGAGGTTAAAACTCTAATAGTCAGAATTACCACCCATAAAGGTGTGATAACTATGGCGTCAAGAGTCTTAATACTCAACCCCGGCTAAGTTAGCTGGGGTTTGTTGTTTGGGTTCAGGTTTAGAAGAAAGGTACAAATAGGGCACTTCACCGATTATTTTAAGGAGGTGAGATTGGAATGGGTAGAACACTAGAAAATAAAAAAGAGATAGTAGCTGACCTCAAAGAAACTTTGAGTCAGTCAACTCTGGCACTGGTAATTGACTATCAGGGGCTAACAGTTTCTGAAATCACAGACTTACGGCAGCGGCTGCGTCCTAGTGGCACTGTTTGTAAGGTGACGAAGAACACTCTAATGGGCATTGCCATTAAAGATGATGAAAAATGGCAGCCTTTGTCGGAATTGCTTAACGGTTCTTCCGCCTTTTTGCTGGTAAAAGAAGATTTTTCATCGGCAATTAAGGCATACCAAGAATTCCAAAAAGTCAGCAAGAAGACAGAACTTCGTGGTGGTGTACTGGAAGGTCGCCTACTCAAAGAACCTGATGTCAAGGTACTGGGAGACTTGCCATCTAAGGAACAACTCATCGCCCAAATTGCTGGGGCTATCAACGCCTTGGCTACCAAGATTGCTGTGGGTATCAACGAAGTTCCTGGTTCGCTGGCTCGTGCTTTGCAGGCTGTGGCTGAACAAGAGCAAAGTGGTGGTAGCACCGAAACTGCTGCTGTACAAGATAGCAGCGCCGAAACCGCTAGTGAAGCTGATAGCAGCACCGAAACTGCTGCTGAATAGACTTCTTGGTTCATCAGTCAAAAGCTAATGACTAATGACTAATAAATAATCAAAAATTACAGGAGTTATATCAATGTCTGCTACAACCGATCAAATTTTAGAACAACTAAAAACCCTTTCTTTGCTGGAAGCTTCTGAGTTAGTCAAGCAAATTGAAGATGCCTTCGGCGTGAGTGCTGCTGCACCTGTTGGAGTAGCGTTCGCAGGCCCTAGTACTGGTGCTGCTCCTACTGAGGAAGCTGTTGAGCAAACCGAGTTTGAAGTGATTCTCGAATCAGTCCCAGCTGATAAGAAGATTGCCGTACTGAAGATTGTCCGGGAATTGACCGGTTTGGGTCTGAAAGAAGCGAAAGACTTGGTAGAAGCTGCGCCCAAGGCGGTTAAAGAAGGTATTGCTAAGGATGCTGCTGAAGATGCTAAGAAGCGCATCGAAGAAGCTGGCGGTAAGGTAACTGTTAAGTAGTCACAATTCTATTACCAGTTTTATTATTAAGGAGCCTAAGTTAGGCTCCTTTTTTTTGGATTTTTCTTTAATGTCAACTGCATAGCATTCCGTCAATCCTCGCCAAAATCTTCGCACCTCCGCATCTAGTATAGTGATCGCACTGACAGCGATCGCACGTAAAAACGCAGCTATATATTAGCGGAGCCTCTGTTTAGGTGAAAACAGCAAAACAAGAGGTAGTAAATTTTTTATTAGACTGCAAATAAAGTGCTTGAAAGCTACTCTTGTAATTTAAGAGCCTTGGGCTTGCTGTAATAAATTAAATTAGAAAACATATATTTAGCCGAGTTTTACAGGCTGATTTTGGACAATAATTCTTTAAAACTGATTTGATTGCTGAAAGCACCGAAAATACGTAACTTATGCCCCTGAACTTGGAAAAAATGGACATTAATTCTTTAAAATGGACAATAATTATTTAATGTACAGGACAAATGGAGAATAACGGATTTGAACCGATGGCCTCTGCGGTGCGATCGCAGCACTCTACCAACTGAGCTAATTCCCCAAAATCTCTGCAAAGTCAAGAGTAATATTACTCATTAACTCAATACACTATCACCTACTTAGTATTCTAACATTCAGTTATCGATGGTTGAGGCTGTTTTTGAGAATAAACCTTCTGTACCCGTTCAAGTTCCAAATCACTGAGATAATCAACAGTCCAGTTACAGCAGCGTTGGAGCATGTGGAATGGGTAAGTATTCGCTACACCTACAACTTGCATCTGCGATCGCTTCGCCGCTTCTATACCTGCTGGAGTATCTTCAATTGCCAGACACTCCTGTGGTTGAAGATTCAATTCGGGATATTCTTGATTCAGACGTTTTACTGCCAGTAAATAACCATCGGGTTCTGGCTTACTGGTGGTGATGTCATCACCAGAGACGATAATTTTAAAATGTTCGGCTAGTTTAGCTCGATGGAGTACCAGTTCTATTTCTTTGCGAAAAGCGCCACTGACTAATCCTAGTTTCAGATGACGCGATCGCACCTGAAATATTAAATCTTCTACACCTGGATATAAAGGCAGTCTCTCTATTTTCTCTAGTTCTACCACATACGCTTGGGCTTTCCGGTACAGCAACTGAGTTAAATAGTTTTCGTCATTTACTCTACCACGATTAGCGAGTAATTGCTGAAAACAAGCGCGATCGCTGCGTCCTAAAGAAGCTTGACGCTCATTAACCCGTTGGGGTTGGAGATTTTCTTTCATGAGAATCTCATCTATCAGTTGCAGGTGGATTGGCTCATCGTTAATGATGACACCATTAAAATCAAAGAGAACTGCCTTTAAACTCATGCCGTTATGCCAAATGCTGGAGATCCAAGTCCCTCCAAATCATTATCTATTGATGTGGGAGTATACCGACGGATATTTTCGCTTGCTATTGGTTTAACGCCGCTAGTTACCTGATTTATCCACCATACATCGTGCGATCGCACAGCTTCAAATCCGGCTGCACCCATATTCGCGTCCACGCTACCAGCAGCATACTCACGAATATATGGCTCCTCAAAAACATCATTAAGCCATTCTAACTGACGCAGAGTCTTCTGATTCCCATCTAGAATTAATACTTGCCCTCCAGCTACCAGCAACCGGAAGCTTTCGCGCAGAATTGCTAGAGACACCGCATCTGGTGTTTCGTGGAATAGCAAAGAAGCTGTCACTAAGTCAAATGTTGCGTCACTCAAACCAGTTTTTTCAGCATTCCCGTGTCGCCAGAGTATATCTAAACCAGCATTTCTAGCTTTATCTTCTGCCCTTACCAGCATATAGGGTGATAAATCCAAACCAATAACTTCCGCTTGGGGGAAAGCTTGCTTTAACATTAAAGTAGTGGAACCTGTACCACAGCCTAAATCGAGTATGCGTCGTGGTTTTACCTTGACGGCATCAACTAAAGCCTGACGGACAATACTTTCATTCGGTGGCAGAACATATTGGGTAATCGGATCGTAAGTCACTGCTGCACCGTAATTAAGATATCCGCCTGCAATCCCGTGAAAGTTTTGACTGCTGTAGTACGGGGGAATTATCACATCATCTCGTCGATAGCGATCGCACTCTTTCTCCCAGTCAATACTATCAGCGTAACGCCGTAATCCATCTTTAAGAGAGTAGCAGATGAGCTGATCGTTGGGAGCGATGTCTACGACGGGCTACGCACTATCGAAATTATCCCGCAGCGCGGAGTCTGCGATCGCCAAATTCTTCATCTGGGAATGGCACTCAAAGCAGAGCTTGAAGCCGGATGTCCATCTGGTAAACTATATGGTGAATCAGTTGCGATCGCTTTAGCAGCCCATCTCCTCAAAACTTATTCTGGAACACGGCAACTAATTGCATTTGAGGTTAATCTTTCTAAGCGTCAATTACGGGAGGTAATTGATTATATTTATGACAACTTAGCACTAGAATTAACGTTGGTAGAACTCGCTAGTCTAGTGAATATGAGTTCTTATTCATTCTGTCGTTGGTTTAAAGCTTTAATGGGTCTTTCTCCACATCAATACGTTATTCAATGTCGCATTGAGCGAGCTAAATTTTTACTGACTTATACTCAATTAGCTATTATCGAAATTGCACTTCAAGTTGGCTGTTCTAGCCAAAGCAACTTTACTACCCTTTTTCGTAAGCATATAGGAATCACACCCAAAGCATATAGAGAAATGATATAAATTTTGGGATTTTGCAAGATTTCAACATTTTGAAAGCAAGTTTTCAGAAGACAGAAGTTTCACTCACAATTTATTCTCATAATTGACCAGTTAAAATCGAGAATATCATGCAAAATAGCCAATACGAACAACAGTATAAGAAAAGAGTAATTGATTTCTTCGATAGCAGAACTAGCTATGACAATGATTATACAATTCATCGCGCTCTGCCTCTACTAGATTTAGTTCAACTGCAAAAAGGACAAAAAGTATTGGATATGGCAACGGGCACAGGTATCATTGCCATTGCTGTTGCAAAAATTATCGGTTTTGAAGGAAAAGTCACTGGAGTAGATTTCTCTTCAGGGATGCTAGCTCAAGCACAACAGAGAATTGAAGAATTAGACTTACAAAATATCGAACTTATTGAAGCCGACGCTGAATATATTGACTTTAATGATGAGAGTTTCGATGTAATTCTTTGCTCTACAGCAATAGTCTATTTTAAAGATATTCCTGCTGCTCTACGTAAATGGTATCGTTTTCTCAAACCAGGGGGAACTGTCGGTTTTTCTTGTTGTTCTGAGGAATCTTGTGGAGCGCCATTTATAATCGAAATTTGTGATAAACATGGCATTTCGCTAACAAGTATCAATGAGCCGACAGGTACACCCGAAAAGTGTCATCATCTGCTTGCAGAAGCTGGTTTTCAAGATATTGAAGTGAAGACCCAACAATTAGGTTTCTATCGCAATCTAGAGCAAGCTAAAGAATGGAATGGAGGATGGTTTCATCCCAGAGAAAATCCCTTATTACAGGTTTCATCAGAGCAAATGGCACAATTAAAAGCAGAATATAGTCAAAAAATTGAAGCAGAAGCAACAAACCAAGGAGCTTGGTACGAAAATCTAACTTTTTTTGTAACTGGTAGAAAGGTTTAGAGCAAACTTTAATTTTCTATTGTATTTAGCCAATTCATTAAATCAGCCTCATTGGCAAAATCTAGTAATCGCAATTATATTGTCGATATAGCCGCACCCAATAGTCTAACATTCGCAGTGGCAAAGATGGAGTCGATGCTGCTAGGGTTTGAAACTCTAAATGCAGTATTTGATTGGCAATTTGCAAAAAAGTTACTTAGTCGGCACGAATTGGTTCTTGATTTAATTCTGTTTTGATAATTTGGATATCCGTTGCCTCAGATGCGAGTAAGTAGCGGATAAAATCTTCTGGATACTGCTCAACCAGATATTTCAGGACGTTGTCGTATGTCACTTTGATAGTTTGGACATAAACTCATGTAGAGACATGATATCACCACATAGTTTGTCCATAAAATTTAAATGTAGGCATTATTTATTGTTAGCGCTACTCTACGAAAAACTCCTGTTCGCTGATAGCGCTAACATTTAAATTTGGTGTCTTTTCAAAATTACATTGTCAAAGATTGAGGATTCGTCTCAATCAATTTCGCTAAATCTTGCAAGAACGCCGCAGCATGGGCACCGTAAATAATCCGGTGGTCAGAAGTAATATTGACTTGCATTTGTTGCCGCACGCCAAATAAACCATCGGGTGTTGCTACCACTTGTGGGCGAGATGCTCCGATCGCTAAAATTGAACCTTGTCCAGGCGGTAAAATCGCATCAAATTTATCTACGCCAAACATTCCCAAATTGGACAGTGTAAAAGTACCACTGTTGTATTCTTGGGGCTGTAGTTGTTTTGTCCTGGCACGTTCTACCAAAGACTTCCAAGTACGCGATAGAGAATAAATATCCACTGCGTCTGCATTTTGCAGCACAGGTGTAATTAATCCGCCATCATCCATCGCAACAGCTACAGAAATGTTGATATCAGAATGATAAACAATACCCTGGTCTGAGTAGCTAGCATTTAACAATGGGTGTTTTTGCAACGTTACCGCTACAGCTTTCGCCAGTAGCGCTGTCATTGTCACGCCTTTGGATTTAATTTGTTTATAAAGTTTGTCTAATCCATCGGTGGTAATTGTATAACCAACACGGAAGACGGGCACGGATATGGTAGCTACCATGTTCCGCACTACAGCATTTTGGAAGGTAGTTAAAGGCACGATTTGACCAGGAACAGCCGCTACTGCTGGCGCGGGTGCTGGTGTGCGAGGTGCTGGGGGTGCAACTGGGGCGCTGGTTGGTACAGGTGCTGGTGGGGCAACTG
>NZ_CAXTNE010000206.1:0-14934 GCF_964245445.1 uncultured Nostoc sp. | reverse complement strand
ATGGACATTGCACAGTAGATGACCTCAATTCATCCCCCTATTATGCAACGCCGAATTTTGCAATAGGTCTAAGAGGATGTTTGAAAAGTCTCCTTGTCGGTATCAAAACGTTCTATACCCCTCTAAATCCCCCTTTTTAAGGGGGACTTTGATTCCGGTTCCCCCCTTTTTAAGGGGGGCTAGGGGGGATCAATAAGTGCCTTATATCACAGCCAAACACTTTTCAAACATCCTCTAATATGTAAAATATGTCATTAACCGCAAGCTATGAATACTTAATTCTTAGATTAGTGATGTTTTCTGCTGCATAGTTAATTAGGACACAATTTTTAAACTTTCGACCAAAGTCTAATAACCAGCAGGTTTATCTATCCTTAATCTAGATTTATATAAACTAAGTGCCCAGTATGTTCTATGCTCCCTGCTGTTACTCAGACGTTGGCAAAGATCCTGGCTGGTGGAACTTCTCTAATCAGTACAGAACAAATAGATTTTAACCACCCTGGTCTACAACAGGGTATAGAGCCATTGCTGAACCTATACTGCTATGACATACGGGAACATAACAAAGGGCAACACTCAGTTTGGCAACTAAAGAACAGAAATAGCTATGACACAAAGGATATAACCTCTGAGAAATACTCAACTGTTTGGATTGATGTGTCTTTCTTGGTAAGTGTCTGGGGGTTTACAGCGCTGGGGGAGCAACGTCTGCTATCAGAGGCATTAAAGCTACTATTGCGTCACCGTTTGCTGCCAGAAGAGATGCTAGATCCTACACTGCGTGGTCATGGCAACTTACAATTGCTTGTTTGTGCCATTAAGCCTCTAGATGCATTAGCTTTGTGGAGTGCTTTGGGTGTCAGGTTGCGTCCAGCTTTATATGTGACAGTAACAATACCCTTGCACCTAAAAGCAGAACCAATACATCCAAGTAAATTGAATTAATTAACTCAAAAGACAAATTAAACGCAGGTCTAGTCCCTATTTATTGCCAACTTTATTGGAAATACAAAAAGAGCGCTTATGCCTAGATTAGATTACTTTGCCCCTGGTGTCTACGTCGAAGAAGTAGACCGTGGCAGTCGCCCGATAGAAGGTGTCAGCCTGAGTGTTGCTGGTTTTATTGGCTTTACCGAAGATGTACGTGGTGACGCCGAACTGTTCCAACCGATGATGGTCACCAGTTGGGATCAATACCTGGAATACTTTGGCAAGCAAGGGTCTGATGGCTTCACAGACTTCAATGCTTACCTGCCTTTTGCGGTTTACGGTTGGTTTCTGAATGGCGGTGGTCGCTGTTGGGTTTCTAGCATCGGTATTAAGCTGCCTGGTTCGGCAGCACCACCTGCTGAAGAAAGTGCTACAAAGCTGTTAAACTCAGGCGGTCGTCCATCTTTGCGGTTCTCTATTAAGCCATCTGAAGAAGAAAGCGCACTTGCTCTGCCAGGATCTACCCCCCGGCTGACTGTGCAAATTCAATCCAGTACGCCTAAACCTCTCTCTGAAGACGCACCCGAAGGTACAGAAGCGCCACTAGACTCAGGTGAATTCTTCACTGTCGTAGTCAAGCGGGGTGAGCAGGAGCTTGAACGGTACGAGCACCTGACAATGAACTCGGCCATTGATACACAGGTAGCAGACTATGTAGTTACGGTTCTGGAAACATCTGAATTCCTGACTATTGAGGATATCGCCCAAAGCGGGCAATCTCTATCCCGCCGTCCTGTAAATGGTATGTACGAGGTCAGCCCACCTCCTCATATTTCTACTCCAGATCGCTTCCCCCGCGATTTGCAAGGGACACGCGAGGATCGCAGTGGCGTCCAGGGGATTTTTGAAATTGACGACGTTGCTATGATTGCCTGTCCAGACCTGATGCGGGTTTACCAAGAGGGACTAATAGACCTTGATCAGGTACACGGTATCATGGAAATGATGATCAGCAGGTGTGAGAACTCCTCGCCCAGTCCCCCTTTCCGCATGGTAGTTCTCGATGCGCCTCCTTGCAAAAATGGTGCAGCAGTACCAGCTGAACAAGTCAAGCCCCAGCACGTAGCGCAGTGGTTGAGCGCTTTTAACCGCCGCTCCCAGTTTGCCGCTCTCTACTATCCCTGGATCAAGGTTGCTAACCCCCGCAATGGCGGTAGACCGATCGCTATTCCTCCCTGCGGTCACATGATGGGCGTTTGGTGCCGTACCGACGAAACTAGAGGACTCTACAAAGCACCCGCTAACGACACTCCCCGCGGTGTCATCGGTTTAGCATACGAAACCAACTTTCGCGAACAGGAATTGTTGAACCCGTTAGGCATCAACTGCATCCGCAACTTTGCCAACTTTAATCGAGGCATTAAGATTTGGGGCGCTCGCACCCTGGTCGAGCCGGATAACATCCAGTGGCGCTACATTCCTGTTCGCCGCCTGATGAGCTACATCGAAAAATCGATTGAAATTGGTACCCAGTGGGTAGTGTTCGAGCCGAACGATTCTAGACTCTGGGGTCGCGTTAACGCTACTGTCTCCAGTTTCTTGGAACGTCTATGGCGCGAGGGAGCGCTAGTGGGAGCAAGTGCTGCTGACGCTTTCTATGTCAAGTGCGATGGAGAACTCAATACTCCAGATACTATGATGCTCGGCCGCTTGTACATCGAAATTGGCGTTGCTCCAGTACGTCCTGCGGAATTTGTTATCTTCCGCATCAGTCAGTGGGCTCCAGGGCAATAGTTAATAAGTACTTGGTAATTACAAATACTAATTACCAATTACTTACTGCTAATTAGGAATACTAAACAGTTTGCAAGGAGTAAAATATGGCAGTAGAAGTAATTTCTTCTAGTAATTTTGCCTTTGAATTTGGTGGCACAGTTTATCCAATCAAGAGCTTCAGTGGTATAGATGTGGAGGCAAAAATCGCTGCTGCCGATCTTCCCATAGCATCAGGTGCCAAGGCGCAGGTAACTTACCAGACAACTTCTAGTGGTTACACCGATAATAAAAATTTTACTATCGAGGCAGCTCTGGAAGATGGCAACAAGAAACTATTCGACATTTGGGCTAAAGCTCTACCTACAACATATTCCGGCGGCGGTGGCAAATGGAATGATGGTTATACTGATGGCAAAATAACCATCTTTGATGCTAGCGGTGGCGAAGTAGTGAGTTACGATCTCAAACAATGTCAAATTGTCAGTTACTCAGTGTCAGATTTTGATGTTGCTAGCAGCAATATTTTGATGGAATCATTTGAATTTAACTGTCAAAATATCCAGCGCTCGAAATAAGTAAAAGCGCTTGAGTAAAAGTCTTTTAATTGAGACAGATGCTAGAGAGTTTGTATGCATATTACTAGGAGTAAATAAATGGCAGAATATTTAGCATCGGCTAGGTTTGAATTTAACGCCGATGGACTCGATAACAAATTGTTCGTTCAGAAAGTTTCTGGTTTAAAAATGTCTATCCAAGTTACTGCTACCGATGGGCCATTAGGGGTTACTATGGGCAGCAAAGTAACTGCACAACAAGCTGCTTCCGCAGTCAAAAACGAAAATATAACCATCACATTTGTCACCAATAGCGATAAACCCAAAGCAGTATCAGATTGGTTTTACAATTCTCACTCCAATAGAGATTTAGGCGGAGCGACCAAGACTAAAGGTGAGCTAAAAACTGCTGATATTAAAGTCTTTAAACAAGATGGTGAGGAATCAGCTAACTGGCACTTCCAGGGTGTGATGCCCCTATCATATAAAATGTCAAACCTGGATGTTGCTGGCAACCAAGCGCTCACAGAAACCGTATCTTTTTCCTATACCTATGTGGAACGCAAAAAATAAATAGTTGGTTGGGTATCTGTTGCCAATGCTATCTCAGAAACGAAATTGCGCCGGGGTGCAAGTCCAAGCATTGCAACCCGTCTTCATAAATAAGCAGAAGGCGCATGTCAAATGCACAAATTGTGGCATCTGACATGCTACTTCAAAAGAGGTAGCTTTGCCCGCTCTATAATCTCTCTATCGTTGCAAAATGCGAAGCTAATCAGCAGCGTTCATGCTTGAGAGTCTTCTACTAAATTCCTTAGCCACCGAGCCTAATTCGAGTGGTGTAGTAATAAAGCTAATTAACTCAACTGCAAGCTAACTGTGCTAAAACAACCCGAATTTCTCACAAGTTGCCGTTTTTACCTGGAACTCAAACTTGACGGTAGCATCGATAGTGTAGATGGCTACTTTATGGAGTGTCAGGGTTTTAAGCGCACGCAGGAAGTAATTCCTATTTCCGAAGTAACGCCACAAGTTTGGAGTAAAGCCAAAACTGGTCGGATTGTCAGTACCCACATTCCCGGTAATGTTAAAAGTAGTAATTTAGTGCTGCGTCGGGGTATGACATCATCTATGACCTTGTGGAACTGGTTGAAGGCAGTAGAAGAGGGAAATTGGGCGCAACAGCGGCGAGATGGTTTTTTAACTATCTATAACCAAGCAGCCGAAGCACAAGCAACATTTGAATTCAAGGGTGCATGGCCGACTAGCTATACAATTACTGATGTCAAAGCCTCTGCTAATGAACTAGAAATTGAAGAGATCGAATTAATCGTTGAAGAATTTAAGCGGACAAACGTAAGTAAGTAATGTTTCAAACAGAGTTTGAATTCACCTTGCCTAAGGGATACCTAGATACAGATGGCAATCTGCACCGCAAAGGTGTAATGCGTTTGTCTAAAGCGATTGATGAAATAGTTCCTCTGCGAGATCCCCGTGTAAAATCCAATCCGGCCTATGCTACGGTCGTGATTCTGGCTCGCGTTATTGTACGATTGGGAGCAATAGATGAAATAACTCCTTCCGTTATAGAAGGGTTATTTGCCTGTGATCTCAATTATTTGCAACGATTTTATCGCCAGATTAACGAACTTGATAGGGAAGATGAAGCGTCGCCAAACACTGCGAAACTGCCATCAGAGCAGATAGATGTTAGTTAAGCTAAATTTTGTTTTTAAATTGGAATTTTCATGCACAGTCACGAGATTACAGACACAGAATTTGAATTTATCTTGCCTAGAGGTTTGGTGGAGACCGAAGGGATGGTTCATCGCCTTGGGGTGATGCGCTTGGCGACGGCAAAGGATGAAATATATGTGCAGAAACATCGTCGAACTAAAGAAAGTTCAGCCTATGGTGTTTTGGTGATGCTATCTCAGGTAATTACCCGGTTGGGAAATTTATCTTTAGTCACGCCTGAATTATTGGAAGGTCTTTTTACGCGAGATTTGGCATATTTACGGGAGTTTTACAATCGGATTAATCAGGACGGCGATGCTTATATTCCGGTTGAGTGTCCTTATTGTAATAGTAATTTTCAAGTGGAGTTTTCTCTGTCGGGGGAATCATAAGCTACCCCTTGGAGCAACTGCACGAAGAGGTAGCATTAATTGCCTTTTATTTTCATTGGTCTTTAGAGAAGATATTGACACTACCTCATGCAAATCGGCGGCTTTGGCTGTCAGAAATCGCCAAGATAAAACAGCAATGAGATACAGCGCATTTCATCTGAATGAGGAACACAAGGGCGGGCAGGATGCCCACCTCACAGATTTATCATATTAATGATGTCTGCTTCATTTACTTGCCTGACTTTTCACGGGAAATTCTCAAGCCCCGAAAAAGCGTGACTTTTTCCACAAGCTAATTCTCAATAAATTTAAGTTAATGAAAATAGCTAACGGAAAAATCAGGGCTTGCCAAACCCTTAAAATGGCCTTTTCCACATGCTGTGAAAAGTCAGATTTACTTGCAAAGTGCTGTATATCGAGTTTATTTACCCTCACCAATTAACATGAATCCTGCCCAATCTCTAGGATTCGGATATTGTTCCTTTGTTTTGAGCATTGCATGGCGTAAAGCTTGTGCTTTGTCGTGTGTCTGATTCAACTGGTTGTAAAACTCTGTCATGAAAGAGGCGGTGGGGATTTCAGGTGATGACCACAAGGGCATAATTACACTTGGTACTCCGGCAGAAATCAGGGACAAGGATAAACCACTAATTCCATCGCTGCTAATCTGACTCTTGCCTGTTTCTGTGGCACTGATCACAAATAGTGTCGTTTTGAGTTTTAAGTCTAAAATTTCTGCGGCACTCAGTACTCCACCATCGCTGTCACTTGGAGCAAGGGCGATCGCACCTGGGATACCTTGCCGCTTTATCCCATCTATTATCCCATAAGTTCCTAGATGAACTGTCTTAGCTTTGTTTAATTGTTGTAAAACAGTCCTCTTCGTTGCAAGATTTGCAATCAAAGGTTTAGTCTTGAGCAATTCGGCAACTTCTAAGGCTTCTTGTTCTGCATTTACAAGGGTTGGTAAAGGTTGCGGCGGTTGCCCAATGAAAAGCGCAATTCTTGGCATACTGGGATTGCCTACTACTAGCGCATTATCTCTGGAAAAACCCCGTTGTTGTTTGTGAGTTAAAGCTAATACTTGAATAGCAGGAACTGTGACTATTGTGTATTTTTCAATTAGATATTTGCCAGAGATATCAACCAGGGCTGGAAAAGGAACTAAAGAAAGTTCTTGTTGGGGAATGAATATGAGACGACTAGCAGTTTCTTTTGGCAGCAAATCGGCAATTGGTTTAATTAGTAACTGATGAAGTTGCAAGAATGGCTTGATTTCAATGTTCGTTTTTGCTGTCGCTTCAATCTTACCTTTGATTCCGATAAATTCCCCAATACTAGCAACAACATCGGCTAGGGAAGAAACAGGATAGATTGTACGTTGAGATTTGATATCAATGCGGCGAAACTTTACTTGGCCTGATGGCTGCACAACCCAAACATACAGCCCTTCATCAGGAATAATCGAATACTCAATTAATGTAGCATTTTGCTGTTTAGCAATTTGGCGAATTTGGGTGATTGTGGGAGGATTGATTTCGCGAGGAGCAGTTTTGGCAGCAGCCCATACTGGTTCAGAAGACAAGCGCATTCCTAGTAGCTGGGCAATAGACCAAGATTTACCACGTTCTGCCATTTCTAGGGCGGCTTCCGGTTTATTTTGGGCAATCAAAAGTTGTTGCCAAATCTGATAAGTAGCGGCTTGGTCATGAGTATAGTTAATACTGTTACTTCCTACTTTTGACCGGATTTTTCCCCAAACATTTGTAGCATTAAGCAGTGTTTTTTCAGCTTCCGATAGTTTGCGAGCTTTCAGTAGAGTTAATCCGATATGATTGAATGCTGTTCCTATCTGTAATTGTTTGCCTTGGTTGCGAGCGAACGCTAACTGCTGTTTATATACTTCCAGGGCTTGTTCATATTTTCCACTCTGACGATAAGTGTCTCCCAAATTGCTCAAAGAGTTCATTTCTCCCAGGAAGTCTTTGATATTTCTCGTTGCTAACAACTGCTGCTGATATATTTCTATCGCTAGCTGATATTGTCCTCGTGTTTTGTATGCTGCTGCTAGTTGGCTAAGTAAATCAGCAACGCTTACTGCATCTTTATTTTGCTGGGCGATTGCCAATTGCTGCTGATACAGTTCAATTAACTGTGGATATTTTGCCTGGGACTGGTAAACCTCTACCAATTTGTCCAAGGAATTATCTATTGCAGCAATATCATGATTTTTTTGAGCGATCGCTAACTGCTGCTGATAAAGTTCAATTGCTTGAGGAAATTGTCCGTGAAATTCGTAAGCTAACCCGATGTTGCCTAAAAAAGCAGCTTCTCCTTGAGGAGTGCCAATTTCTTTTCTAATTTTTTGGGCTAAATCGTGTAGTATTTTTGCTTGTTTGGTATCTCCTTGATAGATATAAGTATTAGTCAGATCGTCTAAAGCTTGAGCTTCCCCCTGGCGATCGCCAAGCGTCTGCAAAAGGGTTCTTTGCTGTTGATAATGCCCAATTGCTTGCCCGTATTGCCCTAAAGTAAAGTATATTTTACCCAAAATCCCTAAAGTATTAGCTTCCCCAACAACGTTTTTGTTCTGTTGATAAAGCTGCAATGCCTCCTGCAATGACTCTAAAGCCGCTGCAAATTGAGCAGTCTGATGTTGCCTAATTCCTAACCGTAGCAGTAAATCGGCTCGGTATAAACGATTTTCTACAGTTTGAGCAAAACCAACTGGTGATAAAAAAAGTGCTACTAAATGCAATGAAATTAAAGAATGTAATATAAATAAAATGAAAGTATATTTTTTATTATTAACTGATAAAATTTGCATAATTTTTGGAGATAGTCATAACCTCTTCCCTCTGCCTTTGTGAATAACAGGCTATGGGTAAAGTTAATTTCCCTTTTATGAGGCTACCTTGTCAATTAGCTAAAAGTCGGGTTTTTGCATTAAAACTGAACAGGGAACGGGCAACAGGCAACAGGGAAATCCTTATAATTAAAATTATGAGATTGCATAAGAAAATGTTTGAAAAGTCCTCAAGCGTGTATTTAGCATCAATTGATATACGTAAAACTACGTTATTGCCTGACAGCAAGTATTCATTCGGCTTCGGTGCGCCAACTGACCTAGCACTACCGATAATTGCATCCTATCGGGTATTTTTGGACAAGGACTATAAATGGATTCTGCCATTTAATGAATTTGCCGAAGACTTTCTCCAGCACCTGTGGACTAACTATTTCCGCAAATATTTGGTGTCGGAGAAAACAGGAGGAAATACAGTTGGTACAAAAATCAGCCGGAACCAGGAGATTTGGGAAAGTTTGTATATCTGCACAAAGTTATCTCAATTCTTCCTTGGTGAAAATGGTCAACTCCAGTAAGTCAGAAGAACTGAAGGTGACACAAGGTGCAAATAAGAGGGCAAAAGGGAAAAAGGGTGAACTCAACACGACTACTGTACCTAAATAGTTTTTACCGAACAGGGTATGAGGTATGGGGAAAGACTTTTAGCCCCCATACCCTACTTGACTTTTCCAGTTAAGTCAGGAACTTTCAAAATAGCTTGGGTAATGCCAGCTAATTAATTTTCAACAAGTTAGGTGATTTCTAGGAAAGAATTTACCAATGGAGGTAAAATATACCCTTGATGCAAAGAAAACAGGAGCAAGCATTTGGATACGTTAGCCACAGCCGCCGCACCCAAATCATTAACACCATCGCAATTGAAGACTTGCGGTTGGCAGCATCGAAAATGAATGGAGTAGAACGTCGGAGTTTTCAGGCAGAGATGGCATTGAAATATTGCTCCCGAAGCACAAGGCTTGCAGAAACGTTATTTGGCTGGGGTAGACAGAATATAGAGGTAGGATTGGCAGAAAAACGAACACAAATAACCTGTGTGGGATTACAGTCAAGCTTTAGTGGAGCAAAGCGTTGGGAGGAGAAACAACCGGAAGTTGCATTGTCACTGCAACAGCTTGCAGAATCTCATGCTCAACAAGACCCAACATTTAAAACATCATTAGCCTATACCAGACTAACAGCAGCATCGGCGTTGAAAGAATTAAAAGAGCAAGGATTTAGCCAGGAGCAATTGCCAGGAGCCAGTACAATGGCACAAGTATTGAACCGAATGGGCTATCGTCTTGGCAAAGTCGTAAAAGCCAAACCTCAAAAAAAATTGCACAAACAGACGACATCTTCAACAACATCAAAGAATTTCAGAATCTTGCAACAAGCGAATCAGTCAAGAGACTAAGCATAGACTGTAAAGCCACCGTCAATATTGGAGATTATTCGCGTGGCGGAAAAACCAGAGGGGACAATCAAGCTAGCGACCACGATATGGGATGCAAGGAAAAATACATTCCTTGTAAAATTGTAGACCAAGACAATGGGCAACTACATATTATCTTTGGCAGTTCCTATAAAACCAGCGATTTCATTGTTGATAACCTGATTCATTGGTGGAAAACAATTACACCAGAACAAAGACAGGATAGAACTGATACAAATTAAAATTGATAACGGTCCCGAAAGTAGCAAAGTACGAACTCAATTCTTAAAAAGGATGGTTGAATTTGTTGATCAGATTAACAGACCGATTCAATTACTTTACTATCCTCCCTACCATAGTAAATATAATCCTATAGAGCGCTGCTGGGGCATTCTTGAACAGCATTGGAATGGAACCAAGCTTGTTGATGTTGAAACTATGCTCTCATGGGCTTCTAGCATGACTTGGAAAGGGCTACATCCAATTTTGACTTTAAGCAACATTGTTTACCAAAAAGGGATTTCTCTGACTAAGAAAGCCATGAAGCAAGTCGAGTCGAGATTGCAGAGAAATCCACTTTTGCCCAAATGGGATATCTTGATTCGACCACTTTTGCTGGTAATTTCTTTTTCAAAAATCACCTTATTTCATCGAATAACTCTTGCTCAAATTGATGAACTGCCAGCGCTTGGGCAACAGTCTTACCTGCCACAATGTCCAAGAACGCTTTAAACGTTTCCCGGCTGACTCCAACAAGTTGTAATTGTTCAGTGGCCATGTCTATAGCATGAGTCTGTATATTCGCCAAATTACCGCTACCTCCTAACAGCTTCGATTTGTCGAGGGTTGCTTGCGCTAGATTGAACAACCTTTCTAAGCGATCGCTGATTTCTACGGGAAATTCTTCTGCATTCGGATCAACTGTTGAGTCTGAGGTGGCAAGCTGTTCTAATCCAGCAATAATTTGTTGTGGGCTAAATATGGGTTGAGGAATTTATGGATTCTATTCGCAATAAGCAGACGTTTTATCGGTGGGGTTTGAAAGCTATGTTACTTATACAGCAAGCTCTTTAGCTCCCTTGTCGCCCCCTGAAAGTAGCGAGTTTTTTCTTACCTGGAAGCGTGAATGCCCTTGATTTAGCCAGCGTATCTTCTATTTTTCGGATAATTCGGTAAGCTCTAGACTCATTTACTCCCCAAGACTGATCTATATGGAAGTAGGTACGGTACTCTCCGGAGGCGGAGCGTCTCCGGCTCCGCTCCAGTATTCTAATGTCATCAACAATTGGTCTTCTAAGCTTAATTTACCCGGTCGTCCTGTTTTCTGTTTTGTTCGTTGCGTAGGCGCAGCCCGTCGTAGACATCGCACTACCTCTACCATCTTGCTAAAAGTATCTGGACGTACACCACACATTGCTGTAAAGTCTCCGGACTTCAGGCTCTTTACCTGTTCGTAGGTCATAGATGCTACCCAACTCTAACCTACTTGTCCCACGCATGTGGGACTTTTGCAAGAGGTCTATTGTTTCATTTAGGGTATAAGCCCCTAATTTCAATTAGCAAAAGAAACAAAACATATAGTATCAATATTCAAGCCCCTACACTCATGCATGGGGTATTATTAATTGCGAATTGCAAATTGGGAATTGCAAATTGGAAATGACTGTAGAGAAAAATCGATTCCACGATAAATTATGGCACACTTCACTGCTAATAAGATGGAATTAAATTTGATTAAGGTTTACGACCCAACGCTTTTAAGCTCCTCAAAACTTTACCAAATAAACGGTACACTTTCCCGATATTTGGGTGATGAAGGTACTATACAACATCCACAGTATCTATTTGTACCTCTGCCAAATCAAAAGAAAAAAGCCAGCTTTCGCCTAAATCGAAACAAACTCATGACTCGCTGTTATGAAGTCGAAGGCATGGTTTATCAAAAGCCTGTGGTACAGGATAATTCACAGCAACTTTAGCTATTTTAAGCCATGTCCATACATAAACCACCAGTCATTAAAAGACATATTAGGTTACAAAATAGCTCTACAAAAGTAATTTATAGAGCTACTAAAGACATTTACAAATTGAGAAATAGCCATAAAGAAAGCTTCGCTTAATTGAAAGTGAAAAATAATGATTGAGGTGAATAATCATGGTACAAGTAATCGACAACACTATCGCTGCAAATTCCCTAACTGATGCAGTAGTCGAGCGCCACAATTTCTCACAGTTAAATAAAACTCGCATTCGCTTTCGTATTCAATTAAAGAAAAGTACAAAGTCTGCCGCCTCTAAATGGGCAGATGTGCTAAAAGCTGAAGTTTCTGAAATTGAATCAGACCTCGTGAAAGTTACAAATTCCGAAGTTGGTTTGCGGGGTATCAAGGTATTTAAGAAGCTGGATGAAGCTGCTGCCCAATTAAGGCAAGAGATTGCTTCAGTTCAAGAGTGGATGTCTGCTGATACTAGCGATTGGGTTTGTCCGATTGATTTAGCTCCCCTGGTATGGAATCAGTTAATCAATATCAGAGATAATATCGCCCCTGGTTTACGCAATCAATTAAAAGCTGATTACAAAGCGAGACTTCTTGATTATCAAGAGCGGATTGATCAGTTCCTCTCACTTAACACCTGGGAATTAGCACAGGATAAGCAAGAGTCAGTCAAAGCCAACTTGTTAAGAGCATTTCCGACTCTGACCGATCTCGAAGACTATTTGCAAGTCGTTATTGGTCGTCCGGTGATTATTCCTGCCCTCTCTGAACAACTCAATCAGCAGCAAGCCGAGTGTCTAGACCAGATTACCAAGTTCATCCAACAGTATGACCAAAATCTGGAGCAACGATTAAGGGAATCTGCGATCGCTGGCGGTGAACAACTAGCGGCGCAGTTGCTCGAAGAGTTGAGCGATTGGGAGCCGGGACGTAAGTCAGTCCAGTTCAAAAAGAAGATGGAAAAACACCTGATGAAAGTGCGGGTGTTACTGGCAAATGCCTCACCGGAAGCTGGCAGCAGTTTACAGCAGATGATGGAGCATTTGGATTCGATTGTCACCGATCCAGCGATTGAGTCAAAAAATCTTGGCAGTGATGGGCGCAGTCACTTGCAGCAAAAGATGGAACAAATTCGCACCAAGTTGCTGGATGAACAACGCAATCTACAACAGCTTGCCCTTGATGACGTAGGACTGGCGAAAGCTACAGTTAGCGCTTTTAAGTTCAGGTAAAAAAATAGTCTTAGGCAAGTGTGCATTCGCTCAAGACTTGATCGGTGTATTAAAAGTGCAATATTCGCGTGACAAAAGGATATCGCACTTTTACTATTTCTCAAACCAGATGATAAAGGGAATAACATTATGTCGCATTTCTCAACAGTCAAAACCAAATTAAGCAATCACGATTGTTTGTTGCAAGCGCTTTTTGATTTAAATCTTTCACCGCAAGTCCACGAAAAACCATACCCACTCAAGGGCTATTATGGTGGCTCCCAAGGTACTAGTGCTGAAATTATAGTTTCTGGTCGCACAATTCAAGCCCGTGCAGATATCGGATTCAAGTGGAATCAAACAAGCAGTGTGTACGAAGTAATACACGACAGCTATGAGACAGTTCCCCGCCTGGGACAAGATTTCTTTAGCCACAAACTGATAGAGGCTTACGGCAAACGGATGGTTCACGCCAAAGCTGCCGAGTTACAGGGACAGTTGGGGGAATGCAACATCACAGAAGAAACCAACGGCACTGTGCGTGCGATTCGTTGATTAGTAAAATCACGGTAATCAGTCCGTAAATAACTAATCCAGCCCGACAGCAGATTACTGTCACAAAAGGCTGAACTCTCGGTCAGATGTAGGTGAAAGCCCTACCATTCAGACTCAGAATTGACTCCTTACCTGCCCACACCGAACAAGCTCGAATCTTGTAGAGTGAAGCTCTTAACAGGGCGCAATCAGACGACCGTTGCGGGTTGACACTGGCGCTAATAGGGAGTTCCTACGATGAAACAGAGCCTATGAAACCTGAGTTCGGGATAAGGAAAAGGACAGGTAGTAAGCTGAAAATAACAACAAATCCAGCAGCCTGTCCTATGTTTAGTTTAGATGCTTTGTTCTGTCATGTAGATGATTTCTGTAAAGCGTTTGAAGCGCAATGGCACAAAAAATTGTTAAATCATGGAGGAATAAAACGTGTTCGTGCTAAAAGCTTATGTTTAAGTGAAATCATGACAATTATCATCGCTTTTCATCAAAATCACTACCGTAATTTCAAGCATTTTTATTTAAATCAAGTGAAACAGCAGTGGAGTTCTGCGTTTCCAGGTCTTCCTTCTTATCAACGATTTATTGAATGGATGCCATCAACCTTGATACCTTTGTGTGTCTATCTGAAGCATTGTTTTGGACAATGTACGGGTATCGGTTTTATCGATTCAACTTGCTTGAAGGTATGTCATAATCGTCGGATTTCTAGGCATAAGGTATTTAAAGGTTTAGCCACGAGAGGCAAAACTTCTGTGGATTGGTTTTTTGGGTTTAAGCTTCATATTGTTGTCAATGAACTTGGTCAACTCTTAAATGTGGTTCTTACTCCTGGTAATATTGATGACCGTAAACCTGTACCCGATTTACTGCGTGAGCTTTTTGGCAAAATATTTGGCGATCGCGGCTATGTTTCTGAAAAACTTGCTTCTCAGCTTTTGGAAGAGTTCGGAATCCAATTTTTCGCTAAACCCCGTCGCAATATGAAGAATAAGCTAATGCGTCTTCATGACAAGCTTTTGTCCCGTAAACGCTCAATTATTGAGACGATTAACGACCAACTCAAGAACATTTCTCAGATTGAACATTCGAGACACCGATAGCGAAGCGGTAGCCGGTACCCCGGCGTCAGCCCCGTTAATTTTTGCGTTAACGTTCTTTGCGGATTAATCGCTTATTGTCATCAACCTAAGAAACCTAGCCTTCAACTGGAGTGGCTTTTACCTCCTTATCTTTAACCCGAACTCAGGTTATGAAAGCAACTTAGCCGTAGACAGGGCGCAACACAAAATCCCTGACCTCACTGGAGATTATTCCCGCCGCATTTGCACAGAATAACGGCAAGAGTCCAGGGAATCCAGTAGTTGAATCGGCTACATCTAACGGAACAATCAATCTCTCCGAGGGAACGAATAAAAACGAGTTGTGGGTCAAGGGGCTTTCGTTCCCCAAGTAGCCCAGACGAGCGGAGGAATCCCCACAATTCGGGTAGGACAGACCGT
>NZ_CAXTNE010000205.1:0-14973 GCF_964245445.1 uncultured Nostoc sp. | reverse complement strand
AGTGGGGACTGCGGATTGGGGGAGATAAAGCAGAAATAACCAATGCCCAATGCCCAATCCTTTTAGGTTGGTAAATGGAAAACGTTTAAAGCTAGAGAAATTAGGCTGAGGAATGTTAAAAACCCAATTGTATCTAGCATTGTAGTCACTAACGGGCCACTAACTAAAGCTGGGTCAAGCTTTAGCCGTGTCAAACCCATTGGCAGTAAAGTGCCGAGTGTAACAGCCACAATTGTATTAGTTGCCATTACCATTCCGGCAATTAAAGCCACCCATCGTTCTTGGGGTCGCGCCCAAATTAAGGAAAGCAGGAACATCGTTGTGGCTAAAGCTACGGCTGTACCCAAACCAGCTAGAATTTCCTTGCGGAGAATTTTTAAGGTATCTTTGGGTGTTACCTCGCCCACTCCCAAGCCGCGAATTGTCACCGTTAATGATTGAATCCCAACGGTACCACCAGTGTTAGAAAAAATCGGCATGATTACTGCTAAGACTGGCACTGCGGCAATTATAGATTGAAAAGGCGCGATCGCACTGGCGGCACCAATATACATAGCCATGATTCCTAACAGCCAAGGTAAGCGGTTGCGGATGGTAAGTAAGGGAGAGGATAAAGCTGCTTCATCACCACTGACACCCGCCAGTTTTTGGATATCTTCTGTGGCTTCCTCTTCCAAAATATCCATGACATCATCAATGGTGACGATGCCAACCAATCGGTCTTCTCGGTCAACTACGGGGATAGCGATTAAGTCGTAGCGCTGCATGATTCTCGCCACTTCTTCTTGGGGAGTTTCAGTTCTAACTTTGATGACGCGATCGCTAGCAATATCTTTGATGAAAACATCGGGAAAGGTAAACAGCAATTGGCGCAGTGAAACTACTCTTACCAACGTCCGGTTGTCATCTGTGACGTAGGCGTAGTAAATCGTCTCCTTGTCTTCATCCTGACGGCGGATTTTGCTCAAGGCTTCACCTACAGTTAATCCTTGCCGTAACCGGACATATTCGGTTGTCATCACCCGCCCAGCAGTACCTTCTGGATAGCCGAGAATCGTTGCTGTTGCTTGTCTTTCTTCTTGACTCAGTTCTTGTAATAGCCGTTTGATTACTCCAGCAGGTAGTTCGTCAAACAATTCTGCCCGTTCGTCGGGACTCATCGCTTCTACAAGTTGCACTACCTGGACATCATGCAGAGAATTAATTAGTTCTTCTTGCACTTCTGTGGGCAGATATTCAAATACATCAATTGCCTGAGCTTTGTTGAGTAAACGAAATGCGATCGCGCGTTGTTGTTCAGGCAATTGTGTAATGTAGTCTCCCACATCCACAGGTTGCAAGCGATTTAAATCCCATTTTAACTGGTTTAAATCGGTAGTATCAGTCAGCAAATCACGAATATCTTGTGTGAGCATGAGAAATATCTCCTAAGTCTCCCCCGCGCTGGGAGACTTCCTCACCAGCTCAGAGGAGGTTGATACTGCCATCTGGTGGACTATGGCCCATAAAATTTCAACAATTCAATATCGATATCTAAATTAAGGCATCGCTAGTCATCATCCTAACCCGGAATAGCGCTCTCCGGTAAATACTGAATATTAGCATTCAGTATTTGTGATATTTACCACTAACAGCTAAGTTAATTACTCCGAATTTTGGGTAATTTTCGTCTAGCTTAAAGTAGATTTTACTATTGCTATAAGCTATGTGTCTTGGCAATCAACGAATTTTTTCGCAAACTTTATACAGTTAAAATACTTACAATATCAATAAGCAATATTTGGTATCAAGCAACTTCATGCATAGTCACCTGGACGACGGAGAATCAGAAATAGGTTAAGATTTCACTTCATAGTCACGGTAAGGTATTTGAGCTTTGGCGATCGCTTTGAGTCTCTAGGAGGAGATAGAAAAGGTCAGCCCCAACTTTTGGAGACGGTGTGTTTCGGTTCCGTTCAACATAAATTCACGTTCGGGAAAGTCAATAATTTTGAACCCCATAAATAACGGTAAAAGCTTTCGCGGACTCCTTGACTATCTCGAAAACAAAGAGCAGTCATTTAGTCAACTAAAGATTTACTTTAGTCGCTCAAGGGTAAGGTGTTTACTCTGAACCCTTTAGCCCATATACTTCAACGTATAACTGCTAATGTTATGAATGCTGCGAGGTTTTCCCTGTCTAAGTCAAACTCGTAACATTTAATACATTGAGCTATCAACCATCAGCCATCCTATACCTACCCATCAGCACAATTAATCACGGGATCGCTTGCTGTATTCTTCACAGTTTGTTACAAAAGTACAAAGAACTTCTAGAGACCCAAAACCACATGTTCGGCGGACTTACTGGTTTAAAAGATCCTAAAGGCACAGATTGGGGAGAGCGGATGCTCAACACAGTTGCCAGCCAAACGATTCGCCACCTGTTTAGCCAAAGCGAGTCAGTAGAAGTCTTTGTGCGCTGCTACCCCTCCAGCAAACTGTTGCAAGGCAGCATTGATAGCTTTAAGATGAGCGGTCGTGGCTTGGTAATTCGGAAAGATTTTGCGGTAGAGGAGATGTCTTTTGAAACCGATGCGGTTGCCATTGACTTCGGCTCGGTTTTAAGTGGCAAACTCAGTCTTAAGCAGCCTACTCAAGCGATCGCCCAAGTAATTTTATCAGAAGCAGGCATAAACCAAGCCTTTAATGCGGAACTGGTGAAAAAGCGCCTGCTTAACCTCACCGTACCATCACTGACAGAATTATCTGGCGGTGAACCAGTTTCCTTTACGGAAGTACAGGTACAGCTATTGCCAGGAAATCGCTTACAGCTTGTAGCAAAAGCAGATTTAAATAATGGCGAACTCGTTCCCCTGAACATGAGCCTAACTTTAGGCATTGAAAGGCGGCGGCGAGTTTCCTTCAAAGATCCAAAAATCGAACTTGACCAAGTACCAGAAGCACAACGGGAAATCTCGCAAACCTTGAGCGTGGCGCTGGTAGAAATTTTAGATAATATGGTTGATCTTGATCGTTTTGACCTCGATGGAGTGAAAATGCGGCTCAACCGATTAGACACTGAAGGTCAAAAACTTATTTTCAGTGGTTATGCTGAAATTGAACGTATTCCAAATAGCGCTTGACATGATATTTTCACGTAAGCAAGGTAAGTAAAATTTTTTAACGTGAGTTCGATGAACCTCTCTCTGCCTTGAACTTTAGTTCAAGTTTTCCCCGCCCGTCGGAGACAGAAGGTTTTAGGTAGTAAAATCTCTTAGCAGTCTTTTGATTGGGCTAATTAAACGTACAGTATATGAACAGTCGAATTCACGTTTTTTTAGGGTCTTTGCATGAAGCTCTGAAACAAAATTAAATACCGCCTAAATTGCTTTAAGCGGTATTGTAAATTTTTAGGTTTTTAAGAGAGTTAGAGTTAGGAGTTATGAATTATAACTTGTAAAATTCTTATCGATCATTGATCGCTTCTAACTCTTAAATCTCTATCGCCCTACACCTACATATTGGAATCCAGCCCGTATCATTACTTCAGGGTCGAGGAAGTTACGACCGTCGATGATAACGGGGTGGGTCATCAATTTTGCCATCTTCACATAGTCAAGAGTACTGAACTGCTGCCATTCGGTGACAAGTACCAATGCATCGCAGCCATCAGCTAGTCTTTCGGCATCGGTTTCTACTAGCACACCAGAAAGCCCATGACGTAAACCTGTTTGGGAAACAATCGGGTCAAAGGCTTTAACTTTGGCTCCCAATCGGTTGAGCTGCTCAATTAGGTTGAGGGCTGGAGCGTCGCGCAAGTCGTCGGTATCGGGCTTGAAGGTCAGTCCGAGTAGTCCAACTGTTTTGCCTTTGAGAATTTTCAGAACTTTTTGGAGTTTTTCTAAAGCAATCAATCGCTGACGTTCGTTGACACTGACAGCAGCTTTGAGTAATTGGGCTTCATAGCCATAATCATCAGCAGTGTGAATCAGAGCAGAGACATCTTTGGGAAAACAAGAACCACCCCAACCAATACCAGCTTGTAAAAATTTGTTACCAATGCGGGAGTCTAGACCGATACCTCTAGCTACTTGGCTGACATCAGCACCGACACGATCGCAAATATTAGCAACTTCGTTAATAAAACTAATCTTAGTGGCTAAAAAAGCATTAGCGGCGTATTTAATCATCTCCGCCGAACTCAAGTCTGTTGCCAAAATTGGCACAGGGGGTAAAGATTGATCCTCAGCGTACTTGCGTTCTACAATTGGGGCATAAAGTTTTCGCATTAAGGCTACTGCTCTTTGACTATTGCCTCCTAGTACAATGCGATCAGGGTTGAAGGTGTCGTAAACTGCCGAACCTTCGCGCAAAAACTCTGGATTGCTGATTACATCAAACTCGGCTGCAAACTCAGGTAATTTTTCATTACTCGGAACCCCACCTGCGGGTACTAATGTTTTCTGCCGTTCAGCCACACCATCTAAAACAAGCATCCTTACCCAGTCACCTGAGCCAATGGGTACTGTAGATTTATTCACTATGACTTTATAACCACCGTTGAGATTTTCCCCAATCCCACGGGCTACAGCTTCAACATAACGAGTATCACTTTCACCAGTGGGTAAAGGTGGCGTTCCCACAGCAATAAACAGAACTTCTCCGTGGGCAACTCCAGCAGCGAGATCGCTAGTAAAATGAATTTTTTCTGTTTGAATGGCAGACTGGATAATTTCTGAAAGTCCCGGCTCAAAAATTGGAGACTGTCCAGACTTCATTAACTTAACTTTTTCTTCGTTGTTGTCTACGCAAATGACATCATGCCCAATATGAGCCAAGCAAGCACCTGTAACCAAACCAACGTAACCAGTACCAATCACGCAAACACGCATTTTTTAACTCCTCACTTTTTTTGGGGTTAGTTTTCTAAAAGAAGTATCAATATGACACTTAAACATTGGCAGTCAACTCAGCCACTAAACATACTAGCTACCGATAGGGTAGAGCCTGCATGAAGTTTAGAGCAACACTAGGCGCTACTCAGGTGGTTAAATTATTTACATCGCTTTGAATGCGATCGCGAAAATCTTCTATTGTTAGTTTTAACCCCTCTTGCAGAGCAATAGTCGGTTCCCAATTTAACCAAGTTTTTGCCTTTGTGATATCAGGTTGGCGACGCCGGGGATCGTCCGAAGGTAGTGGCTCGAATTTAATCTGCGCGTCTGGATTAATCATATTTTGCACAGCTTGTGCCAATTGCAAAATCGTATATTCACCAGGATTACCCAGGTTTACTGGGCCTATGTAGTCACTATTCATTAGACGGATGAATCCTTCGACTAAATCGGAAACATAGCAGAAACTACGAGTTTGCGAACCATCACCGTAAACGGTTAAAGGATTACCTCGCAAGGCTTGAACTATAAAATTGCTCACCACCCGGCCATCGTTTTCTAACATTCTCGGACCATAGGTGTTAAATATCCGAACAACTCGAATATCAACTTTATTTTGCCTATAGTAATCAAATGCTAGAGTCTCAGCAATTCTTTTACCTTCGTCGTAGCATGAACGTATCCCAATGGGATTGACGCTACCCCGATACTCTTCAGGTTGGGGATGAACTTCTGGATCACCGTATACTTCACTGGTTGAAGCCAAGAAAAACCTAGCTTTCACACGTTTAGCCAGCCCCAACATATTGAGTGTTCCCATCACGTTAGTTTTAACGGTTTTAACTGGATTGTACTGGTAATGTACTGGTGAAGCAGGACAAGCTAAATGATAAATTTGATCCACTTCTAGCCGAATTGGTTCGGTAATATCGTGGCGGATCAGTTCAAAGTACGGATGACCTAACCATTTAAGAATGTTCCTTTTGTGACCAGTGTAAAAATTATCTAAGCATATTAATTCATGCCCATCATTCATTAGTCGGTCGATGAGATGGGAACCAATAAACCCAGCACCACCCGTCACCAAAATTCTCATAGTTTCCCAGTTATTTACAAATATTTTCAGTAGCTATTGGACTCACTTCTTAGATTACCCAGATTGGGGACAAAAATACAAAACGAAAAAAATAACAAAGTTCAATCAAAAAGTGCTGTTGAATTTACTTATTTTTCTACGGTTATATTTTTATTATTTTTTACTTACTTCCTTAATAATTTAACTAGTAAAATAACAAAAATTGCCAGTCTTCCACCTAAAGTTCATCAAATCTTTAACAATACAAAGTGTTTTAATGAATACTACTGTTTTCAGTTGGATGCAGGAATAGGTTGACACTTTCTACAGTTCAATGTCTTACAATTACCCATATTTTTGCAATAGTCAAGTTGTCGTATTTACCTACATCCTGCCCTGTATTTAAGTGCAGAGACTTATATCATTTCAGGATATTCCTGCTATAAATACATACATACGTTTTTAGGGGCATACATCTATATGCCCCAACAGATGATTCATTTGTTGCAAATTTTGTTGTCAATGCGATGCCTCCGGCGGATTACACCAACGCAGCCTAAGTCCATGTGAGTGGACTGAATGCCTCATATCATACAGCAGAGGTAATGCTGGTAACCGTTTTAGACATAACTAAATTTGTGGTTTGAGTGCGTTGCGGTTCTCCAAGCATGACAATGGAGCAGGTGAGTTGTCTGGCTAACTGAGTTGTGACATCGCTAATGGCTAATCCTCCAGGGCTGGTACGATTACGTATAAAAGGTAAAACTACTAAATCATATAATCGTGCTGCCTGCAAAATTGCTTGGGCAACATTCTCATGAGCGATAATTTGAATTTCTGGGGCATTGGTCAAAGCTAATTGAGAGACCAATAGGGAGAGATGCGATCGCTTCCAAGCAATTTTACTAGAACTAGTGCGGCGATCGCACACATTCAGTACAGTAATGTGGCTCTGATTTGCCTCTGCCAGCATCTGGGCAAATTGTACAGGCTGTAATGTAGGTGCTGTTAAGTTTTCTACTGGTACTAAGATGCGCTGAATTTTTTTCGGTGATTCTACTAAACGTGTTACCGCTACTGGACAATGGGATGCCCAAAGCACACCATCAATCACATTCCCAAATAAACGCGCTCGTAATCCAGTCCGTTTACCCCAACCCATAACGATTAAATTAGCCTTTTGTTCACGAGCCGCTCTGCTAATTCCTTGAGCAAAGGCATCATCAATCCGCAGCATTGGTTCTGCGGCTATGCCCAATACTCGACTGTGTACTGTGGCTTTGGTTAATAATTGTTCACTCCGTTGTAGAGACGCTTCTAACTGCGGTGCATCCATTTGAGCGGTAGCATTCGCGATCGCAAGCGGTATAATTTTGCCTTTACACTGACGCGCTAATAACGCCGCCATTTCAATCAAATACTGCTCAGTATGAGGATTGTAGACAGGTACAACTATAGTAAAAGCACTGTCTGTTTTTAATGCGTTTTGGTCAGGTTGGGGTGGTGCTGGATCTTGGGCGGGTGAGGAATTCAAGCCAACAGCTATTTTATTAGTGATCAACGGCCCCAAGCTTGATGTGACAACCATTAAAACAATCACACTGTGTAATACTTCTAGTGGCAGCAATCCAGCCCGGTATCCCACTAACGTTGCTGCTAACGTTGTAGCAACCTGGGGAAGTGATAGCGACCAGATGGTTAGCATTTCTTGCCAGTTATAGCGGTAAACTAGTTTTGTAAAGAAAGCTGCAATCAATTTACTGACAATCAAACCGACTATCATTAACAGTGTTAACTTGAGGGTGTCTAGGTTGTTCACAAGGGCGGGTAGATTGATCGTTAAGCCAAGGTCAACAAAGAAAATGGGAATGAATAGCACACTGCCAATAAATACCACCTTTTGTTTGACTGGGCCTTCCCCTACAGCTTCATTTACCGCCAAACCCGCTAAAAACGCACCAACAATTTTCTCTATCCCAATCAATTGAGCGCTCACAGCCGCCAGAAACACAGAAAGCAACACAAACAAAAACTTGTTTCCTTCGTCGTCTCCAGAGCGTTTGAAAAATTCTTTGCCTGCCCAATCAAAGCCTGTTACAACGGCAACAGAGTAAATAATTAACCAACCTGACAAGCTGAGTAGTTTCGCAAAGCTGAATGTTCCAGCATGAGCGACGCCTACACAAACGGCTAAGATCAGTACTGCGCCAATATCTGTAAAAATCTTAGCTCCAATAGTGACTGTAACAGCTTCGTTGTTGAGCACTCCCAAACGGCTGATTATGGGATATGCCAAAAGAGTATAGGAAGCGAATAAAGAGCCAATTAATATTGAAGTATTCCAGCCATAGCTTAAAATCAGCCCTATTAAGGTTCCCATCACCAGGGGTACAGTGAAAGTTAAGCTAGCAAACCCGAAGGCACGACTTTTTTGCCGACGAAACTGTTCTAGATCAACTTCTAGCCCTGCGACAAACAGCAAGTAAATTAACCCAATATCTGATAGCAGGTTAATCATCGACGAGTCCGACTGAAATAGATTCCAGCCTGAGGGGCCCAGTACTAGCCCTGAGAAAACCAAACCCACTAATCCTGGTAATCTTAGCCGCTCAAACATGATCGGTATAACTAAGATGACCACCAGCAAAATAGCAAAGGGAACAATTGGTTCCTTGCCAAGAACTTGGGAAGTTGGCTCCAGAGCAAGAACTTGTGATATGAGTTCCATAGGTAGGAATGAAGGGGCTATGGTAAAACTGCGATTCCTTTGGGGCGATCGCTTAATCGATATAAATAAATAGAGAAGCCACCTGAGGAAAAATCAAATATATTAATTTACACTAACTAGGCAATTGTCTCAGAACTAACTACCTACGGATGGATTTGACTCAAAATGAACCGTAAGCGATCGTAGTCGTCTTTAAGTAGCACACTTAAGCTACGTCCAGCTTTAATTAGCCATTCTCGGTCAGCTTTGCGTAACTGGTATATATCTCGAATGGCAGCTGCGGTCAAAGACTCTACTGGCGCACCGTTAATACAAAGGAGTGTCCGCAAAAAATCTAGTTCTTCAGTAAATTTAATGATTGCTTCTGGTTCGCACCGATAAACAGCTTGATGAATTTGCGGGGGACGCGGTGGTAGATATTGATATATTCTTTGGTTATAACCTCGATTCTGGGAAGATTGCTCAAATCCTACGATCGCAGCCCTAAATTCTGTTCTGAGCATCGCAAATATCTGGGGTTGTTCTTCGCGTAAATCTTGCAATGACAACCCCAAAGCTCTAGCCCGGTGTACGGAATCTATAGGCATAGTTGTAGCATAATATACTACGGCATAAACTTGATTACCCGATTCTTCATCTACAGAACAGACCCAACTACCAAAGGGTGGCATAGAGGGAAAGCTCAAATTTGGTGGTTCCAAACACTGAGCTAAAAACTCGGTACTAGTAGTTTCAATCACCTCCGCAATGTGGTTGGGATGGCGATCGCCAGTAGCAAACTGTGGTAAGGGGAGGCGCATAGTAATTTAGTCATTAGTCATTGGTCATTAGTCACTTGTACTGAGCTTTGCCTCTGGCGCAGCCTAAGAAGAGAAGTATTAGTTTTTGCCAAACGACAAAAGACAAATGACTAATGACTAATTTTATTTGGCTTTTTTACGTCCGGCTGTGGTCTCTACGAGTTCCAATTCGCTCAGACGAAAGGTAACTAATTTATCCCAGTTACCACCTTCAAATAATACGGCTACTTTGCCATCGGTCAGTCGTTGCACAAGTCCTTCGTAGCGATAATAGGTATCTGCGGGATTCTTGACGCGAACAGTTGCTCCAGGCAGAATCATGTTTTTAGCCTCGCTTGTTTCCTTTTAATAGCTTAATACTTCTTATTAGTCATTTGCCCTTAGTTATTACAAATGACTAATGACGAATCAATAATACTTCTGCCTTTGGCGAAAATTTGCTACTGATTCTACTATTCCCAAGGAAATGAAGTTGGTCAGCATAGCAGAACGCCCATAACTCATCCAAGGTAGGGGAATGCCTGCCACAGGCGCTAAACCAACTGTCATGCCAACGTTGACAATTAGCTGAAATACAATCATGGACAAAATGCCAATAGCCAACAAGGAACCAAAATTATCTTTGGCAGTTTGAGCAACATGCAGTAGACGAAAGCAAATTAAGCAGAAGGCAAACAGCACTACCAGACAACCAACAAAGCCGAATTCTTCCCCTACTGCGGAGAAAATAAAGTCTGTATGCTGTTCAGGTACGAAATTCAGTTGCGTCATTGGCCCCTTGAACAGACCCCATCCCCAAATTTCACCAGCACCAATAGCAATGCGAGATTGGATTAAGTGATATCCAGCACCGAGTGGATCGTGATCGGGGTTCATAAATACAGTTAGCCGATCTTTTTGATACTCTTTCAAAACATGGTTCCAAGCGAAGACTCCTAATTCGCCACCCAGTATATTGAGAGTCCATGCACCAATAGCACCTAAACCAAATCGACGCCAGGGAAGAGTTTGCCAGCCCACAATAGCCATCGCAACTGACCAAACTATTCCTAATGGCCCAAAAGATAATTCTTTGAATAAAACTATCGGCTCTGATAAAGGCCAAGATATACTAAACAAAATGGCAGCAACCACAGGAGAAATCATCAGAATTAACCAGCCTGGATTAGCATTTGCCCAGTAAAGCATTCCTAAGACGATCGCACCAAATACCAGTGATGTTGCTAAATCTGGCTGCAAAAATACTAATCCCCAAGGTATAGCGGTGATTGCCAGAACACGAAAAACACCTTCGAGGGTAGAAGCAGTACGCCTATGTAGTAAAGCTGCTAAGGTAATGATCATGCCGATTTTGGCAAATTCTGAGGGTTGCACGTTAAAGCCGGCGATACTAATCCACCGTTGCGCCCCTTTGGCGCTAGTACCAGCAATCATCACGGCAATTAAGCTGAAGTTCGTTAGTGCATAAGTTACCCAGTGCCACTGCATCAAGAGTTCATAACGGATGCGAGCTAAAAATAGGGCTATAAGCACGCCGATACCCGCTACCATCCAGTGCCACCACCAGTCAGTTACTGGCTGCTTCAGTTCCGTACTGAGAATCATGACACCACCAAAGATACTGACAGCAATCGGCAAACACAATAGTAGCCAATCTACATTCTGCCAAGGCTTAACCCAAGACTTCCAGCGAATTTTGGGGAGCGATCGTTTTAACAACATTGTGTAAGTTTAGACTTTAGCTTTAATTGTTGGGAATTGGGAATTGAAAAGAGGCAGAGGGGCAAAGAGCAGGGGGCAGAGGGGAAAATTCTTCTCCTTTGCTCCTTGCTCCCTACTCCCCTGCTTCTTCCCGACTCCCAGTCCCTAGTATTCCCAGGACATAGCCCAGGAAGCAGATAGAAATTAAAATTAATTATGTCAGGGCAGCAACTGATACTTTACCAGCAATGGTAAGAGCGATCGCTGTTAATGCTTTTGCTGAAGCTGAATCTGGATCACCAACAACTATTGGCACACCACTGTCACCGCCAACTCGTGTAGAAATTTCTAGCGGTACGCACCCCAAAAGTGGCACTCCCAATTCGGCGGCTGTTTTAGAGCCACCACCGGAACCAAATATGTCATACTGCTTATCCGGTTGATCGGGGGGGATAAAATAGCTCATATTTTCCACGATCCCCAATACCGGGACATTCATCTGCTGGAACATCCGCAATCCCTTGCGAGAATCTAACAGGGCTACAGTTTGCGGTGTGGTAACAATTACTGCCCCTGCCATCGGCACTGCTTGGGTTAAAGTTAACTGAGCATCTCCGGTTCCCGGTGGCATATCTACAATCAAATAGTCCAGTTCTCCCCATTGCACTTGATAGAGAAACTGGCGAATTACACCATTGAGCATAGGCCCCCGCCAAATTACTGGCTGATCTCGGTCAATCAAAAAGCCCATTGAAACTAATTTGACGCCGTGATTAAAAGCAGGTTCCAGGATGTCACCTGTTTCACTGGAACGCACAGTAATTTGGGCATCAGCCAGCCCCAGCATGGTGGGGTCATTAGGCCCATAAATATCAGCATCTAGCAAACCGACTTTCGCCCCAGTTTGAGCTAGAGCCACTGCTACATTGACCGCCACCGTACTTTTACCAACGCCACCTTTGCCACTGGAAACAGCAATAATATTTTTCACCCCAGAAATGCCAGTGCGTTGGTTTAGCCCGCCGGAGGCATCGGGTAAACTTTTTTGCTGCGGTGTTTCTGCCGTCACTTCTATGCTGACATCTGTAACCCCTGAGAGTTTTTTGACAGCTTTCTTACAGTCTTCAACGATAAATTCACGTAAAGGACAGGCAGGAGTGGTTAACACCAAAGTGAAACTAACTTTGCCACCGTCAATTTTCACGTTGCGAATCATATTCAGTTCCACCAGACTTTTGCGGAGTTCTGGGTCTTCCACTGGTCGCAACACTTCTAAGACAGAGCGAGAATCGAGAACATCGTACATAAAAATTCAAAATTCAAAATGAATAAATACACTTGTGGCGAACATCTTAGCTATTAACTGGATGCTTTCTTAAGTAAGGTCAGTTTAGTGTTTTTACTGTCAATGCCGTAATAAAACTTAGCAAATTGCATTATCACCTAATAGAATCTTAACTTTCTTTGGGCATTGGGAAGAGGCAGAGGGGCTCTTAGCTGGGAGCAGAAGAGAAAGAGGTAACTTTTTATTCTTCCTCTTGTCCCCTTGTCCTCTTGTTGTCAGCACCTAAAAATCCAAACAACTGTCATTAAGGGATTTTTTCTTACCAGATACCGTTGGCAATGCCGTCTTTTCTACTGCTTCTATTAAAGACCGGGCTACGCGGTCTGCATAAGGACGCGATAAAGACCAAATTAGGGGCGATAACCAACCCCGTAGCGTTACAGAATAAGATAAACAAGTACCACAAACCGTTGACTCTACTTGATAAGTCACCCGTTCCTCTATTCCAGGAATCGCTAGCACCCGGATACTCAGCATCTCCCTGTGATTGACGCGCTCCACAAAAATTCGGATGGGAATCGGCCAAAAGCGTGTTACAGCATGAAAAATTAATCCTGGCTTGGGTACTAATCCGTAGGGCACGTTAGTACTCTTAAGTAGTGGATGCCAGGAAACATCAGTTAAATCAGCGACTTTTTGCCACAGTTCATCTACAGAAGCAGAACTTATCTCTCGATACGTCCGCACCAGAGAAGCGCAAAACCGACGACGTTTGCGGTGGATGAATTTGGATAACCAACCTTGCATTTTCCTAATCCTCCTCGCTAGACACTTTCTGGTAACTCTGGTATTGTGGGCAACTACCCTCAAACCCTAATAGGACTTACGCAAAACTATATGCACTCAGGGGCAACTCATGAATTGCCCTAAGAAGAACATTATTCTTTTCAACTATTGTTTGCGTAACTCCTGCCTAAATTAAAACTTTCTCAGAAATGCCCTGAACATAGCAAGCCTGTATTCGGTACAGACACTAACAGATAATATAAGCAATATGGCAAAGAAGTTTTGATCAGGCCAGTTAAACTCTTGATAATTCAAGGTTACGACAAAAGTCTAGTGTTTATACCAGAATGTTCCAATTAAGAATTTCAAAAAAAACTCAGTCAATATACAAGCCTATACGCATTTGAGGGAAAATAAACTCTAGTGATGCCCATCAATCATATAAATGCTTAACCAGTAAGAAAAAGCGGGTTGGGCAAATAGAGCTTGATTGTTGGCGCGTGTTTCCCCCAAATTTTAAGATAAGAAATTTGTGGCTTTCTGGAAATTGTAATTTTTTAGGTTCGGGAATCTTATGTTGACCAACTCGCAAACACCAACTGTATCAGCAGAATCATCCAAGTCTTTGCCAGCACCTGACGCTCAGACTAGAGTCAGTCAGTTTATGAAACAACTGCAAGACGAAATTACCGAATCATTGGCAAAACTAGATGGTGTGGCTAATTTTCATGAAGATAGTTGGGAACGCCCAGAAGGAGGCGGAGGTCGCTCGCGCGTGCTGCGAGAAGGTGCAATATTTGAACAAGCTGGTGTAAATTTTTCTGAAGTTTGGGGTTCCCATTTGCCAGCCTCAATTTTAGCCCAACGCCCTGAAGCCGCAGGGCATGGCTTTTATGCCACGGGCACTTCAATGGTGTTACATCCTCACAATCCTTACGTGCCGACAGTTCATCTAAATTATCGCTACTTTGAAGCAGGGCCAGTATGGTGGTTTGGTGGTGGTCTTGACTTGACACCTTATTACCCCTTTGCTGAAGATGCGGCACATTTACACAAAACGTTAAAACAGGCTTGTGACAAACACCACCCAGACTATTACCCTGTGTTTAAGCGGTGGTGCGATGAATATTTTTACCTCAAGCATCGTGATGAGACACGGGGCGTAGGTGGTCTGTTTTTTGATTACCAAGATGGTCAAGGTGCTTTATATCGCGGGCCAAATCCCAATGGGGAAGCGGCTATTCATAGCAACCAGGTGGGAACACCAGCAACCCGTAATTGGGAAGATTTGTTTGCCTTTGTGCAAGACTGTGGTAGGGCATTTTTACCAGCTTACGTACCAATTGTAGAACGGCGTAATGGGATAGAATATGGCGATCGCCAACGGAATTTTCAACTCTACCGCCGAGGACGGTATGTAGAATTTAACTTGGTTTATGACCGAGGCACCATTTTTGGTCTACAAACCAACGGACGTACTGAATCAATTCTTATGTCCCTACCACCCTTAGTGCGCTGGGAATACGGCTATCAACCGGAACCCAATACACCTGAAGCCGAATTGTATGAAACTTTCCTTAAGCCTCAAGATTGGATCAACTGGACACCCAAATAGTGCTGAGTTAGGAGTGCTGAGTGCTGAGTGCTGAGTGCTGAGTCAGGAGTTATGATAATTATCCCGATCTTCCCCGACTTCCTCATCTCCCTCATCTCCCCCACTC
>NZ_CAXTNE010000204.1:0-15119 GCF_964245445.1 uncultured Nostoc sp. | reverse complement strand
AAACTGGTTTACAGACTGTTGCTACTGTACTTCATAAACCTGCAATCTGCTGTATCTTTAGGAGCAGGATGGCGATTGTTGTAGGATGATTCTGGAAGTCGAACAATTGCAATATCAGGTTCGGGTTCTGAGTCGGATAGTGTAATGGGCCCATTGAAGCGGACATCAGCTTTACCTGATAGCAATTCTTCTAAATATTTTACACCTCGTCTTGCTGTGGCGTAGTGAATTGGGGTTTTTGGACTGATCTCAACAATTTCGCCTGCTAGCAATTATACATAACGACCACGCAGAATGCCCGCCTTAACCATGCGGTGATAGTCGTCTACAGACCATTTAGCCAGGGTTTTCATAGCAGAATTTCACATTCTTGTGATAGACCTAGTTCAATTTTAAAAGTTGCTGGACTGCGTTTGTGACAATCTGAAAATATAATCGGCATCTTTGCCTGACAACCAACTACTTGCTATCTTGCGCCCCTAACTGCTGTAACAACTCATGAATTGATAAAACGGGTAAAGATGAACTCAAAAAACCTTGTGTATCGCGTGTCACGATAGCATCTAAACCTTGAGCAATAGCACAAGCAATTTGAACAGCATCTTCAAAATCAGCTAAACCAGATCCGAACGCTGATTTCAAGACGGCTCGATTAACGGGACAAATTACCATAAGGTTAGCGTTTCTGAAGCTGCTTGCCGTGCTTGCTCAATGCTGCGCGTGTGTCTTCGGGAAATATAAAAAATATCTGTAAGTGCTGTTGCTGTGACATATCCAACGACACGATCAGAATCAATCTCCTGAAACAACAGTTCTGCGTCTTAGAAAAATGGCAATCGCTGCAAGAGAAAATCTAGGACAATATTGGTATCAATTAAAACTTTTATTAAAGATACTTATTTACTCGTTGCTCTTCTAACATTGCAGCAACTTCTTCATCAGTCGGTGCTGGCTGATCTGTTTTTAGCAAGCCTCGCATCCGTCTAATCGCGCTTGATCGCTCAGGCTCAGAAATTGGCGTGTCTTGCAAGGACTCAATGATGGGGCTCACCAGTGCAAGGCGATCACTGGGTGTTAGCTTGAAGACCTGCTCCTTCAATTCTTGTAGCAACATAGATGGCTCCTATAGTCGAAGGTGTCTACCATCTAGTATGGGCGATCGCGCTTTCTATGACCAGATTTCTTGACCCTGCTACAGTTCCCAAGTGCTGGTCTTATCTTTATTTTGCGATCGCACCCCATCTCAAAAATCATCAGCGATCGCGGGAGCAATGTCCAAAGTGGGTATCAACTCATAACCGCAAAAATGATAAAAAATGTATTCAACAAAGCATTTGCTACTTCCGCCAAGACGCAGCCCGCCATGCTGCTTTGGGGATACTACCAACCTCAATGTCTTTAACTCGAATGGATTTCTTTCTTGCTTTTCCATCCCACCGAACGAGAAACACTCCATGCTTCTCATAGATTGACAGAAGCGTTGTTTCTGCCGCATTTATTTCTTCTATTTTTCTGTCAATATCAGCTTGCTGCGATTTCTCGTATTCACCAATGAATATGCCGTTGCTGTAAATCAGCAGCCGATTCATTTTATTTCCGATGGATTCAAAGCGCACAAACAAAGTCATGCTGCTAATCTCCTTTGGGGCTAACTAGTTATTAGACTGAAACTTTCCAAATATCAATAAATTTTCTACATATCGTCAATATCGGACTATTATACCGAATTTTTCCCTATAAATATTTTGTTTGGAGCTAATATCAAGAAATTTTCTGTGTATTCTCCTTTTTCGGATAAGAGGCGATTTATAAAGTAAAAATATAGTAACAATCCACCTGAGCGCGGTATTGGTTGGTCTGCTTTGGATGTCGGGTGAATACTTGCGGCGTTTGATGTCATCCGTACCTGTCATCCGCAATATAATTATTGGCTCAAAGAAATTGTAGCAAAGTGGCAAGTAGAGCGATCGCTATTTTAATAACCTGTAGGAGATTTCTAACAAATAAATTATTCAATCTTGTAGGGTATTGTTTATCTCAAAGTCTCTAAGTCTTTAAATGAGTATGACAAGAGGGGGCATTTAACCCCCTCACTTGTTTTGCAATTAAGAGTCACCTCCACACCAGAATGGTTGGTGGGAGTACTTTTACTAACATCTAGATGGAACAGCAAAAACTATACCAAAAGATGATCATCCTTTAGTTTTATCTGTCAGGAAATCAGGATAGCAGGTTTCTGAGATTTGGCGGAATATTGAGCCAAGAGTTACTGTGATTTTGACCCACTGCCAACTGTTTTTGTTGAGTCTGCTGTTTCCATCTTAGAGTTTTCAGCATTGTCAACCTCAAGAGTTCGGAGCAATTCTCTAATTACATCTGTTGCTGGTCTTCCTGTCGAAGCACAGTAGGATTGAAGTTTCTTCATTTCCTCGGTTGTAAGATTTACTGTCAGTCGTTTAACAGCCCATTTTTTATTCATGATCCTCTTTTGTCTTTAATATGTTCCTTTTTGCCGAAATCACTAAGTCATTAGGATTGTTCCCGCAGTGCATAATCTACACCACGGTCTGTATGAATCAAACGCTTTTCCTTATTGTCTTTCAATTTTAGTCGCAGATAACCAATATAAACCTCAAAAATATTAGAATCACCTATGAAGCCATAACCCCAAACTTTCTCTCTTATTTTGGTTTCTAGTAAACACTTAAGGCAGATGTGAGAGGAGATATTCTAATAAGTCAAACTTTTGTTTAGTGTCAGACTGCGATCGCTTGTAGTTATATTAGCCTATACCTACAAAGATGTAGCAGTTGGCGGGATAATCTCAAGACCATATTTTGAAGCAGCAGCCAACGCTTTTTCCATGTCTGCGGGACTAGCGCTGGGCACTTGCGTTCTCTTTGAGACTGGCACACTTACTTCCATAAAAAACTTCTCTAACCCTGCTGGTGTGAACCAGCAAAGTAATTTTGCTGGCTTTGTACCGATATTTGAAAACCTATGAAGTTGACCCTTGGGAGAGTGAAAAAAGGTTCCAGGAATTGCTAAAATAATCTGTTCATCAAGCTGAAATTCCAATTTTCCCTCTTGAATATAAAAAGCTTCGTCTTCGTGACTATGAATGTGGGGAGGTGTACCGTTTTGCGGTTGAACAGTAATTTCAATTAGAGCATAAGCTTGACCAGTTTCTTCACCTACCGCCTTAAAGGTATACAAATCCCCAAGCACCCAGTATGAAGAACCTTGTCCTGGTTGTTGTAATATTCCTTGCAGATTGACTGTCATGGTGATTTCCTTTTGAGATGGCAGTGGGCTAGGACTTGCTATTACTAAACGCATCGTTAATGCTTACAATGGGGAACTGTTAATTTCTTCTGACATTTTGATAAGTTAAATTCACTAGCAACCTAAATGTTATACTTGTTTCATTAATTTAAATCTTTAATATTTAATTTTTGGAAATAGTTGCATTTTTAATATCATCTATCAATTCATCAATCCTTGATTGAGTCGTATTCCAAGAACACATAAAACGTACTCCTCCCACACCAATAAATGTATAAAACTGCCAGTTCTTTGCTTTTAAGGCGTGAATAACTTGTTCAGGTAGTTTAACAAAGACGGCGTTGGCTTCTCTAGGAAACATCAAGTCAACATTTTCTATATTTAATAGTTTATTTTCTAAGTATTCAGCACATTGATTGGCATGTCTAGCATTTTTTAGCCAAGCACCAGTTTCCAATAAACCCAACCAGGGAGCAGAGATAAAGCGCATTTTTGAGGCTAGCTGACCTGCTTGCTTGCATCGATAATCAAAATCCTCTGCTAACTCTTTGTTAAAGAACAGAATGGCTTCACCTAATGCCATTCCATTCTTTGTACCACAAAAGCACAACACATCCACTCCACTTTTCCAAGTAATTTCAGCAGGGCTTTTATTCATAGCGGCAACTGCATTTGCAAAACGAGCGCCATCCATGTGGATTTTTAAGTTATGCTTTTTCGCAACTTCTTTAATTTTCAAAAGTTCTTCAATAGAATATAAAGTCCCTAATTCAGTTGATTGGGTGATGCTAATAACTTTAGGTTTGGGATAATGAATGTCAGTACGTTTAGTGACAACTGCCTCTATAGCCTGTGATGTTAACTTGCCGTTTTTACCTTGAGCAAGTAATAATTTCGAGCCATTAGATGCAAATTCAGGTGCGCCACATTCATCTGTTTCTATGTGAGATGTTTCATGACAAATGACGCTATGATATGACTGACAAAGGGCTGCTAAAGATAAAGAATTTGCAGCTGTACCATTAAAGGTAAAAAATACTTCACAATCAATTTCAAAGAGTTCCCGAAAATAATCTGTGGCTTTTTGAGTCCATTCATCATTTCCATAGGCTGGAACACTACCTTGATTTGCCCTAATCATATATTCCAGGGCTTCTGGACAAATTCCAGAGGAATTATCACTTGCAAACTGTTCTAATTGACTACTCATAATATCTACTTAAATTTTTCTCAGTAATTATTATAATGTTAGTAAATAATTTTAACATTTGGCAACTCTAAAATTGACAGGAATGCTATTAACCCTCAAATTATAGCAATTTTCATTTGAATAGGTATTGGCTAGAGACACGGCATTGCCCTGTTCCTACGAGTATCTGTGTTCATCTGTGGTTAATTATTTTTTCTGTACTTTACCTGTGCGGTAACCGCTATATCTAATAATTCTACTAATTACAATAACTTCAAATGGTAGGGCTATTTAATTCTCATCTATGCCGCCTCAGAATTTATTCTGAGTCTGATAGCGAAAGTCGTCTATAAAACGATTGAGAGAAGGTTAAAGTCCGTTAAAACTGACTTTAGCTAGCTATAAGAGAGGAACTTTAGTTTTGGACGGTCTATGTCTAAAACGAAATAGCCCTACTGAATCATTCGTAAACAAAAATTTCCGACTTACTTGTTTAAAAGTTTGTGAATCTGAACCTTTTGATTTTCACAACTTAAATATAATTGCTATCTATAACGTCAACCTGTTAATTATTTTTTGTTGTAGTAGCTTTTATCTGAGTAGTTATAACAACAATCAGCATATTTATCCTAAGTAGTTTATACTATTGTGTAACTTTGCTAATGTCCACAAAAAACTGGAGTCTTAGTTCTTCGTTACTGAGACCTTAATTTACTATAGTGTTTTCGTCAAGCTTGCATTAAGGGCATTGTGAGACGTTAAAAATTGCCAATAACTAAGTATTATGCTAAAAAAATAAATTTTCTTAATTAAAATGATAATCATATACTTATAATGTACCATACAATGTCCGATCAATAACTATGACATCACTATTGGGCTATTTGTTATTTGTCATTAGCAAAGGACAAAGGACAAATAACCAATGACCAATGACCAATGACTAATAACTAATGACTGAACCATTGATTGAACTGAAAGGTGTTTCTAAGTCCTTTGGTAGCCATAAAGTTCTAGATAATGTAGACTTGACCATTTACCGGGGAGAAGCACTAGGAATTATTGGCCCATCAGGGACTGGTAAATCAACAATTTTACGGGTGATGGCGGGGTTACTTAGTCCCGATGAAGGAGAAATTTATGTGCAAGGAGTGCGGCGAGAAGGTTTGATTGAGGATGGTGGTCAGCAGGTTGGCATTGGCATGGTGTTTCAACAGGCGGCGCTATTTGATTCGCTGACGGTGGAGGAGAATGTGGGATTTTTACTTTATCAAAATTCAAAGCTAACGCGATCGCGCATCCAAGATTTGGTAAAAGAAAAATTGGAGATGGTAGGTTTGCCAGAAGTAGGCGATCTCTACCCAGCCGAACTTTCTGGGGGAATGCGAAAACGCGTAAGTTTTGCCCGTGCGATTATGTCTAACCCCGATAATCCTTCAGAAGGACCAGATGTTCTACTATACGATGAACCAACGGCCGGACTTGATCCCATTGCCTCAACAGTAATCGAAGATTTAATCCGCTATTTACAATGTTTACATGGAGTTTGTAGTACTTATGCTGTTGTTACGCACCAAGACAGCACTATGCGCCGTACAGCTGATAGACTTATATTTCTCTATGAAGGTAGAGTGCAGTGGCAAGGTACAGTTAGTGAAACATACAACACAGAAAATCCTTTGATCAAACAATTTCTCAGTGGAAGTGTGCAAGGGCCGATTCAAGTCGTCGGTTAGAAAGTGAAAAGTTAAGAATCAGGAGCGATTAAATTCAACTCTTAACTCCCAACTTCTAACTCATAACTAATTATTGGGTGGAGGAAAAAAATGCGAGGTCTTATGACAAGCCGCTTCGCGTCTGGGCGAACATTTAGAGAAGGCTCTGTGGGGTTGTTACTCCTGCTAGGATTAGGGGTATTTGGGTTACTCTTTCTGTGGTTAAATAGATTCACTCCTGCTGGGCGTTCATACAAAGTTATTGTGGAATTTGCCAACGCTGGTGGAATGCAAAAGGGAGCAACAGTTCGCTATCGAGGCGTTAAGGTAGGAACTATTTCCCAGGTTCGACCAAGAGCAAATGCTATTGATATAGAGATTGAAATTGCCCAACCTGACCTAATTCTCCCCCGGAATGTAGTGGTGGAAGCTAATCAAAGCGGATTAATTAGCGAAAGTATTATCGACATCACACCAAAAGCAACGTTACCTACTGGGGTTGTAATTGCTAAACCCCTAGATAAAAATTGCGATCAGAGCCTGATAATTTGTAATGGCTCTCGGTTAAAAGGTCAGGTTGGCATTAGTGTTGATGAATTAATTCGCAGCTCAACTGACCTAGCTGCTGCATACAATAACCCCCAATTTTATAGAAATGTCAATAGGGTTCTAGAAACTACCACAAGCGCAGCAACCAGTTTTACTGTGTTAAGTCAGGATTTACAAGGTTTGACCAAAAGCTTGCGACAACAACTTAATACCTTTTCAGCCACTGCTAATTCAGTGCAACGAGCGACAAACCAACTTAGTACATCCTCGACTCAAACAGTAAATAAATTCGGTGCAACTGCAACTCAAGCAAATCGTTTGCTCAACAATCTGGATAATTTATTGACAACAAATCGTTCTTCGCTGGTTGGCGCTTTGAACAATATCACCGAAACCAGCAACCAACTGCGTGTTACAGTCAGTAGCCTATCACCAGCTGTGAATCGATTCACTCAAGGAGCATTAATCAACAATTTAGAAACTCTTTCAGCAAATGCAGCGCAAGCCTCAGCTAATTTACGTGATGCTTCAAAAACCTTAAATGATCCAAAGAATGCGGTGCTGCTACAACAAACTTTAGATTCAGCACGAGTAACCTTTGAAAATAGCCAAAAAATTACATCTGATTTGGATGAGTTGACAGGTGATCCTACTTTCCGACAAAATTTGCGGCAATTGGTGAATGGTCTAAGTAGTTTGGTATCTTCTACACAACAAATGCAGCAACAAGTGCAAGTTGCTACTAATCTAGATTCGGTAAAAACTGCTGTGAGCAAACCAAATAATCTAATTCCTACCCCAGCACTAACTCAAGAGCCGATGTCTAATGATAAGTCCCTACCCGTCTACGTAATTAATCCCCCACCTGCTAATTTTGTCAGTACCGACATCAACCCTGAACCAACCCCAACCCCCAGTCCGTCTATCTCTAACTCATCCCAAGAAGACCTGTTGAAGCAACTGCGGGAGTATGGTAAGCAACGGGAGCAACTGGAGACGGGAAAATAGGCAATATCCAATCTTGTAGGGTGGGCGTCCCGCCCGCCCCACAATAAGTAGTTAAGTATTTTTTTATTTGCAAGTCCCTAAACGATTCACTCACCCACCACAAGACCAGCAACTATTAAGCGCCATACTTGGGCAAAATCCGTGTCGATGTTTGGATCGCTCCATTCGGATGCGTGAGCTGGATGGTGAAATCGAACCATCGCTTGAAAGGCTGCCTTCGCTGCTACCTGCGGATCTGTTACCTTAAACTCGTTACTGGAAATACCGCTCTCGACGATCGCAGCGACTTGGCTTACTAGTTGATCAATGTGAGCTTGAACTACTCCTCGCGCCTCTTGAGCGATCACAGAATAGGTTGCAAATAACTCTGGCTCGTTCAAAACTTTTTGACGTTTCAGAGTTATGAGTTGCTCAAACCATCGGTGCAACCGTTCAACGGCGGAACCCTGTTCTTCAGCGATCGCTGCTAGTGGTGTGGAAACCCGATGCAGCCAGCGTTCTGCTACCGCATCGCGCAAGGCTGCCTTGCTGGGAAAATGCCGATAAATCGTGCCGTGGCTCACCTCTAAAAAGCGAGCCACATCGACGACTGTTGCCTTTGCCAGACCGTAACGACGCAAAACCTCTTCCGCCGCGTCGAGAATCCGCTCCGGTGTCAAAGCTGAATCATTCATCTCTTTTCACTATCCAACATCCTCATTTGATCTGGAGCATAGCGATCGCCAGCCACGGCATCCAGTGGCACTGCTGCCTCAATCCGGGCGAGATCATCCTGACTTAAGTGTAGATCCAACGCACCCAGCGCTTCATTCAAGCGATCGCGACGCCGCGCTCCAATCAGTGGCACAATGTCGTTCCCCCGCGACAACACCCAAGCAATTGCCACTTGAGCAACCGTCATGCTCTGTTCTTGGGCAATAAGGCGAAGGGCTTCGACTAGCAACAAATTGCGATCCAGATTCTCTCCAGAGAAGCGGGGCAGATGTGCGCGAGGGTCTTGCGCTTGCTCAGAGCGTTGTTTCGACCAGTGACCGCTCAATAATCCCCGTGAAAGGACTCCATAAGCGGTAACAGCAATGCCCAATTCCCGCACAGTTGGGAGAATGTCATCCTCAATGCCACGACTCAGAAGCGAATATTCGATCTGAAGACAGGTGATGGGATGAATCGCATGAGCACGCCGAATTGTATCTGCACCCACTTCAGATAAACCAATGTGGCGAACATATCCAGCTTTCACCATTTCGCTAATCGCCCCAACAGTGTCTTCAATGGGCACGGTCGGATCGAGCCGGGCTGGCTGGTAAAGGTCAATGTAATCGGTTCCCAGTCGTTTCAATGTATAGGCAAGTGAAGTCTTTACGGCTTCAGGACGACCATCGAAGCCAATAAAGTTGCCGTCAGGCGATCGCAGCGCCCCAAATTTAACAGCAATGAAAACATCTTCCCGTCGCCGTCCTGCTAGGGCTTCGTGTAGCAGCAGTTCATTGTGCCCCATGCCGTAAAAGTCGCCTGTATCTAGTAAGGTAATGCCTGCATCAAGCGCTGCATGAATCGTTGCAATACTTTCTTCGCGATCGGCTGGGCCATAAGCATCAGACATGCCCATACAGCCAAGCCCAAGTGCCGATATTGTTGAACCGTTTTTTCCCAGTTGACGTGACAACATAGTAAGTTCTCCACTGTGGTGATACAACTATGATACATAAACAAATAACAAAAATCAATATTTGTCATTCAATATTTGTTAGTGGCGTCCAAGATGGTGAGCATCTGTTGAATAAGAAATCGTAGACGCATTCGCGGAGCGTCTCGTAGAGAAGCGGCTTGCCGCAGGCTACCACAGAGGCACAGACAAGCCAGTGTGCCCTTGCGGTTCCCCGACTTGTTCGCGCAGCGTCTCCCCTTGGGAGAAGCAACTGGCGCGACACGGAGGAATAAGAGTTTGGGAGGTATTTTGCGTAAGTAATGTCTGATTTGAGTCTTGCATTTTCTGCCTCATTTACTTGCAGACTGCCATAAGTTAGCCTTTGAGACATTTTTGAAACAATGTTGTCGTGATCTGCGCGATCGCCAGTTGTTATTTTTTGATCAGATCAGGGAATTCTATTAATACGATTCAGTAATTCGTACAGCGTTGACCAGAGAAAGACTTTCCGTAGGGTAGCAACTAGTATTGGTTGTTGTAGGTTTATTTGAACTGTGTTGTAAAAATATTTTGAGTTTTGAGGATCGGCTGATGGATAAATCAATTATTCAGTTGGTTGACGAATTACCGACTGACAATATCACTGTCAAAGTTTTAAAAGCTCTTGATTACGTAGCACCAGGTGAATGGAGCAATTTGACGGGATTTGAGAATAATATTCGCAGCATTACTGGAGTTAGCGATGCTAAGGTAATTCAGAAAATCCGCGATCGCGCTGTTGTTCTATACGAAGATCCTCAACAAGGCTACCAGTTTGCAATCAAACTTTATCAAACAATTGATAAGGCAGACACAGCTATGGCAACGGCAGCTTTAGCGAATAAAGTTAGTGAGAAAATCGGCTTTCTCTCTTTTTTAGGCAAAATTACTCCGAAAGCTGACGTAACTCAATCAATTGACTTACTACTGAAAATCACCGTTGAAATCATTGCCTTTTGCAAACTAAATGGCATTCCTCAACCTAATCCACAAGAGTTTGCTAATTCTCTTGCTAACAACTATCAAAATGCATCCTTAATGCGGATGGTAGCTCTAGTTTGTATAGACGGAATTCTACCACTAGGCCCTGACTTTTTGGGCAAAATTCACGGAGTTATTAGTGGTACTGATACTAGCGCAATAACTCAAAATCCGGTTTTCTTAGCCATCAATAACTTTTTACCAGCTAGTAACCCCTCTGATAAAGTTGGTTTTATCAGTCAAGGTTTCAACTCTGTGCAAGGTTGGATGAATAACTTAGTATCCAAAACAGGTATAACTCCGCAATCAATTTCTAGTCATTTGGGTAATTTTATTCAAATTGCTGATGATAATTTAGATTTTGTAGCAGCATTCCTAGATCAAACTACCAATTACTACGAACATACGGGAATTCAAACTGTCGCTCGCAGCTTGATTTTGCAAGCCTATACTTTAGTAAAAGAGGAAATTAAACAAGAGGAACAAAAGCCTATCCAAGATGTTTCATCTGCTGTTAATTCAGATAAAAATCAGTATGAACTTAGCAAAACAGTAGAAGTCTGGGATAGTGAGGAAGAAGATTGGTATCAGGGAACAATTGAGAAAATCCAAGATGACCAATTCTTTATTCATTACCTTGGTTACGGTTCATCTCATAACGAGTGGGTGGGCGAAGATGACATTCGGACTCGCGATCTTCGCTCCTCTGATGACAATGGATATGCAGTGGGTCAAAAGGTAAAATGTTGGGATGATGACCAAGAGGCTTGGTATTCCGCAACGATTCAGCAAATCCAAGGTCAGCAATACTTTATTCATTACATTGGTTATGACTCATCCTATGATGAGTGGGTTGATAGTGACGAAATTTCCTAACTGTTGAATTAGCACAGGGCCGACGAGAGCAATATCTCCGATGGGCTATTCAGTGTCGCGCCCTATACTAGCACAGCAAGGAGGAAGTCAAAAGTACAAAAATCAAAATAATTGTACACCAAGCTCTTGCGCTATTTTGAAATGGTACGTTTATTTAAGCTGTGCTGTACTAAGTATATAGCATTTTTAAAGATTTATAAGAGGATGTTTTAAAAGTCGTGATTGATGTATCAAATATTTTTTTACCCCTCCCTAACCCTCCCCGTATGTATTGGGGAGGGAACCGGATTTTTCTTGTTTCCCCCCAATGCATCGGGGGGACTAAGGGGGGTAACAACGCAATGAAAATCACAGTCAAACACTTTTCAAACATCCTCTAATTGAAGAAGAGTTTTCTAAGTCATAATTCTGTTAAAATAACTTCTTTTTCCACATAACTTATAGCCTTTTTAATTACAAATTATTTTGACTTTTGACTTTTGACTTTTGACTTCCCCGAAGAGGCTGGCACTTGCGCTACGATATCCCCTATTGCCTTCGTGCAATGTATATGAGGAGTAGTACAGGTCAAAAACATGACAGAAGAATTCAATACACAGGCCGCAGAGAATCTGGTTGCGATCGCAGATCAATTCGCTGGGCTGGGGAAGGTTAAAAGCGTTAAAGCTTTTGGAAGTGGTAATATCAATGACACCTTCTTAGTAAATCTAGATTCTTCAAAAGAACAATATTTTGTCTTGCAACGCATCAACACGCAGGTATTTCGGCAGCCACAATTGATTATGCAGAATATGCGTATCTTCACTGAGCATGTTCGTAATCGGTTACAGCATACACCTCTAAATCGTCGCTGGGAAGTACCACGCGTACTGTTGACCAAGGATGCTTTAGACTACTATAGGGATGCAGATGGCTCCTTTTGGCGGGCGATCAGCTTTATTGAAGGCTCCCAGTCTTTCGATACTATGCGCGATCGCTCACACGCAAAAGAAATCGGTTATGCCTTGGGGATGTTCCACAATTTGATCAGCGATTTGCCCCCAGAAAAACTCGCCGATACTCTTCAAGGGTTTCATATTACACCGCTTTATCTCCAGCATTACGAAGAAGTGTTGGCGAAAACTATTGCGTGTCAATCTTCGGAAGTTAATTATTGCTTGCAGTTTGTTAGCGATCGCCAAACCTTTGCACATATCTTAGAAGATGCCAAAGTTGAAGGCAAGCTACCCTTGCGTCTGATGCACGGCGATCCAAAAATCAATAACGTGATGTTTGACACTGCTACCCTGCAAGCCGTCAGCGTCATCGACCTGGATACTGTTAAACCCGGTTTGGTACATTACGATATTGGTGATTGCCTGCGATCGGGTTGCAATCCGGCTGGAGAAGAAACTGAGAATTGGGGCAGTGTTTATTTCGATACCGACCTGTGTCAGGGAATCTTACAAGGTTATCTTTCGGTAGCAAAGGCATTTCTTACTGAGAATGACTATGCATATATATACGATGCAATTCGTCTGATCGCCTTTGAATTAGGACTGAGATTTTTTGCTGATTATTTAGCAGGGAATGTCTACTTTAAAGTTAAACACCCAGAACATAACTTGGCAAGAGCGATCGTGCAGTTTAAGCTTACCGAAAGTATTGAATCGCAAGAAACGCAGATTTGTAATATTATTAAAGACATGAAATGAACGATCAGACATTTTCCCTGCAACCCTTTCCTTCGACAAAATCGCTGTCTAATTTGAAAATTGCAGGTAATATTGCCAGAAATGGTAATAAACTTGCCATCCGCTATATGCTTGAGGACGATTTAAAAGAAATTGCAATCGCTCCACCATCAAATACTCCATCACGCAAGCATGAACTTTGGGAAGACACCTGCTTCGAGTTCTTCGTTAGCATCAAAGATTCTGCACAGTATTGGGAATTTAACCTCTCCCCCGCCGGACACTGGAATGTCTATCGCTTTGATGGATACCGTCAAGGAATGCAAGAGGAAACAGCGTTTGAAAACCTATCGTTTAATGTTCAAAATCAGGCCGATGGTTTAATACTTGTGTTGGATGTAGATTTGGATAAAATCATCTCGGCAGAACAAGCCATTGAACTTGGCATTACTACCGTTATTAAAGACAGAAATGGTGAGGTGACTTACTGGGCGTTAACTCATCAAGGCGGGAAGGCTGACTTTCATCTACGAGACAGTTTCATCCTTGAGATGTGATTACTGCTACCAGTATACCATAACGACAAGGCGGTAAACAAGTCACCCATTTGGATGATAAACAATTCAACCATTTGAATGAGTCAATTGTATGAGGTTAACTTCTATAAATAAGAGAATCTTATTAGTAGAAACTATCGATTCTACTTTACTCTAGGTAAGGACTACGTTATGAAATTAACAACATTGATAAATTCTACAGTTATCATTGCCTCTCTTGCCCTCACATCTGGCATTGCTAGCGCTCAAACACCCACAAATAAAAACTATGTGAGTGCTAATGCAACTAGTGAGAAATCACTAAACACAGTAGTTAATGCTGATGCATTAGGCAGTAATTCTACCAATATCAGCTACATTAAACCCTTTAATCTTGTTAATTTTGCTTACCAAGGTGGTTTCAAGCAGCAAGGAGTTCCTAGTGGAGGAAGATTTATTTTTGGAGTACAGCGCGGAAATATTACTCCGGAATATTTAGTCAAGGCTGCGATCAATGCTCACAGGCTACCAATACAAGTTTTAAACGATCAAGATTACATAAGCGCTGTTAGTTCACAATTGGGGATATTAACCGGAATAAATTATCCTATATAAGTACAGCTTTGCTTATGGCTATCTAATTGGATGAAATACAAGTTCATCTTTCCTTTGTCCCCTTCCACGCAAGCTGAAATAACCCCTATACCTTTAAGGTATGGGGGTTTTAGATTAGGTTTTTTGGTTATTTTCTATTAAGTAAAAATATTACGTGTCTAGTATCTGAAATCGGATTATGCCATTTAACTGTTGAGCAACAGCGATCGCAATCCTATCTAAGTTGTGAAAATTGCAACCCGCACTGGCTGTTAACTGGCTCAACATTTTTAGTTTAATTGTTTTAAACTTGAATTACCGTCGTAAATTTGTGTGTAGCGCTCGATCATGACACAGCTGAGGTTTTCACCGCAGATCAACTATTTGCGACCCTTGACCCAACAACCCGCAAGGTAGTAATTACAGAACCAGAAACACAAGAACGCAGGTCGATTCTGCTCACTGATACTGTAGGGTTGATTCACGAACTCCCGCCACTACTGATGGATGCATTTCGCGCCACATTGGAGGAAGTGGTTGAAGCAGATGCCATGATTCATGTTGTGGATTTGTCGCATCCAGCTTGGAAAAGCCATATTGCGAGTGTCCTGGAAATACTCCAAAAAATGCCTGAGATTCCAGAAAAAAGTTTGATTAAAGTTAAAGGTGAAGCTGGGTGCATCCTCATAGACCGTCAAGGACGCGTTGGCTGGGCGTATAACTCATCACACATGGCTTGCGCTTATATGACCGAAGGACAAGACAAGGTGGCTGTTTTTACCAAGAAATAACTCATACCAATTCGTAATGGACTACGCTAAGGTAATGCGTAGTTAATGAAGCTAAATTACATCTGAGTTTTCAAGTTTGAATATACAGCTTTGTTTTTTCAAGTTGGTGTTATATCATGTCCGCCAAATTACCCATAATAAAAGAACCCCACCCCCAACCCCTCTTTGCTCTTCGGGAGGGGGGCTAAAGCAAGCGTAGCTTTGGCGGGGTGGGCTTGGGGGTATTATGCTTAAT
>NZ_CAXTNE010000203.1:0-15158 GCF_964245445.1 uncultured Nostoc sp. | reverse complement strand
ACGCACGGTTTTGGAGAGCAGTGGCTCTTGTGAGAGAGTCACTGACTTTAATAGATCGACACATGATGCCATCCAAGCCATATATTCCAGCATTAACAAAAAGCCCAAATTCGTGTTTGACGCGGATATAAGCAAATGCTTTGACCAAATTAAACACGACGCTCTGCTGTACAAATTAAATACCTTCCCGGCACTACGCCGTCAAGTAAAAACTTGGTTAAAGGCAGGATACGTCCACAATCACCAATGGGAACCTACTTATGCAGGGACACCGCAGGGAGGAGTTATTAGCCCACTCCTTGCCAACATTGCCTTGCATGGATTAGAAGAGCGTATTAGAAAATGCGTAACCACTGGAATAAAAGCCCAATGGTCATTAGGCGTAGCTAGATATGCTGATGATTTCGTGGTTCTCCACGAAAACATTGAGGTGATAAGAGCGTGTATGGCGGAAGCCAAAAACTTCCTCGCATCAATCGGTCTTGAGTTACACCCGTCCAAGACGAGAATTGCCCATATCCTCCACAAGTATGAGCAGGAGGAACCAGGGTTCAACTTCCTTGGTTTCAATATTCGTCAGTACACTCTAGGTAAACACCAGAGTAAGCGAGGGTATAAAACTCTCATCAAACCCCAGAAAGAAAAAGTACAAACTCACCATCAAAAACTGGCTGGCATCACAGTAGAAATGAGAGCCAAACCCCAGGATGTTTTAATCAAACGGTTAAATCCGATTATCAGAGGCTGGTCAAACTACTACAGCGCAGTGGTGAGTAAGGAAACATTTGGGAAACTAGATGCACTCCTGTATTGGAATCTTAGAAACTGGGGAAAACGCCGTCATCCAAACAAAACTGAGAAATGGATATACGCACGGTATTGGCGGAGAATCCAAAACGGAGACTATGATGCCAACACCTTTGCGACCAGCCAGGAAGGAAAGCAAGCCTGCCGGTTAACCTCTCATGCCAAGACACCTATTGTCAGGCACAAGAAGGTTGAAGGCAACAGAAGTCCATATGACGGCGATTTAATCTACTGGAGTACGCGCCTTGGGGAACACCCCGAAATGGATGCAACAGTAGCAAAACTACTGAAGCGCCAAAACGGAGAGTGCGCCTATTGTCGCCTTAACTTTTTGGATGGAGATTTGCTGGAGAAAGACCACGTAATACCACGAAGCTTAGGAGGCAAAAACTCCTATAGTAATCTCGAACTTCTCCATCGCCATTGCCATGACAAGAAAACTGCGAATGATGGCAGTCTGACAGGCTCCAATGTCAAGGAAGCGGTTAAATGAGGAGCGGAATGATGGGAAACTATCACGTTCCGTTCTGGAGAGCAGTGGCTCTCGTAAGGGAGCCACTGACTTTAATCTGAGGTGTTCAGAATACACTAACTAAAGAAGAGAAAATGATTAGACACAGTTATAAAACTAGTGAATCTTGGAGAGCTTTACCGTGGAAGAAATTCCGCCGAAATCTTTTCCGCCTTCACTCATCGCGTATTTAAAGCTGTTCAAGTTGGAGACAAGCGGAAAGCTAGATCACTCCAAAAGCTTATTCTTAAATCCACCTCGGCTCGATTTCTTGCAATTAGACTTGTATCTCAGCTAAATGCTGGTAAAAATACGGCTGGTATTGATGGTAAGAAATCCCTCACATTTGAAGAACGCTTCAACCTTGAAGAACTACTGAAAATGAATAGTGGAAATTGGAAGCATCAGGGTTTACGGGAAATCCCCATCCCTAAAAAGGACGGGACAACCAGAATGCTTAAAATACCAACCATCGCGGATAGAGCTTGGCAATGCCTCGCAAAATATGCACTTGAACCAGCTTGCGCGTTGCCACTTTCCACGCCAGGAGTTACGGGTTCAGAACTGGGCGCTCTGCCCATGATGCACAAAAGTACATCTTTTTGCACTGCTTGGAATGTGGCTGATAGAGAGACTCTGGCGTTCTCATAAGTGAAAGGATCGAGTTGCTCAACGTCATTTCTAGGTTTGTCAGCCAGTTTGAAGAGTGCAGTTTGAGTCTGATTGATGCGTTGCTGTTGACCACAGATGCCAACTAATGTAATAACAGAGAGTAAAGAAGACTGAACAAAGGTTTTAGTCCACTTGAGTGGACAGTAGCTATAATCCGCTAAAATTTATTCTGGGTTGGCGATAATACTAATCGAGAATGCTGCAAAATCCCAGCTTTTGCGGTCTTTTATATTACTGTTTTTTGTAGCTGCAAATAGTTGTTGACCAGGGCAAGAAACTGTTAAATTTTCATTGCATTTACGGTCAATTGATTTATTTTCGTTCTTGTTACTTTTATAGTATAAATAGTTATATTAAAAAAAGAGTATCATATTGTACAACAAATCTTGACCTTGCATAGCAGTATTAACTTGTTTGAAAAAGTTTAGACAAAATGCCAGCATTCCAGAAATTTGATTGCTATATTAGATTAAATAACTATTCTGGCAAGGATTGAAAAGCTGTGCGGGATGATTTACAGGGCTTGGAAATTAGTCAGGATGAACTGCAAAAACTGACTAATTTACCTGTCAATAATCAACTTTTAATCATTACAAATCCTCTAAAAAAATTAGTAAGAATATACATCCAAAAAATTAAAAGCTCGGAAGGAGCAACTGTAATTTTTATTGGGTTTGCTACATTTGTTTTTACTTATCTTTTATTTGATATATTTATAAAAATATTTGTAGCATGGGTAACGATTCCATCCTGGATATTATTAATTATCCTAGGTATTTGGATTGGTGGATTTACACAAAGTATATTATATTTAATATGGAAAAGTAGAAGTAAAATTATCAAATATCACATGACAAATTCTCTGCAAATCCTGTTAAACGATGTTGAAAGATATAATATTGTTATTAGAGCAATAGATATCAATGACCAAATAGAAGAAGCTGGTAATCCAGAAGTGCTTATAAAGGAAAGAGAGAGTGTTATCGAAGCACTACAACTCACTAAATCAGATTTAGTTCGTGCTTTGAAGACAGAAAGAATTTTGAGAGAAAATAAGAGTTTTATCCTTAGTAATACAGAGCTATTCGTCAACAATTTAGCAACTTTAACAGCCATGCAAGTAAATGAACAAGCTACTGAGCATGGAAGATTACTCAATGAAGCATTACAGATTGCATTAGATGTGCAACACGAAATGAAAAGATTACAGACTCAGCGCTAAGATGATTCGTAATTCATAATAACCTTTCATAGACAGGGGAGCAAGGGAAAGTTCTTGCTGGCGGAAAGATATTTAAATTAACCTGCCACAAAGGTTTCAAAGCAAATAAATTTATTTATGCCCAAAAGTAAAAATATTTATTTCGAGATGTGTAATACGAGAAATAATACATCCTTGGTTCAGCAACCCTAAATTTATATATGGGGATTCCCCCTGCTCCCAGCAAGAGCTGCCCTTTTTCCTTTTATTGACTTCCAACCTACTCACCAGATATACTCAGTGGCTTTTTCCATAATCTTTCCCACAGTTACGATCGCCGATCTAACATAAAGAATATCAAGAAAGCGATCGCTTATCGGCATGGACTGGAAAGAAGTCAGAGGCAACTGGGTAATCATTCCCCGAAATCCCATAGGTATCATCCATTTTTTAGGAGGTGCATTTGTCGCCACTGCACCGCACATCACTTATCGCTGGTTACTCGAACAATTGGCAAGTAAAGGTTATGTTGTAATTGCTACGCCTTTCGTCAACACCTTGGATCATACTGCGATCGCAAAATCTGTGCTGCTAAACTTTGACCGCACCCTCGAACGTTTACACGATTCTGGGGCATTACGCAAGCTTTACTACCCCATCTACGGCATTGGACACAGTATGGGCTGTAAACTTCACTTGCTGATTGGTAGCCTCTTTAAAGTAGAACGCGCAGGCAATATTTTAATATCCTTCAACAACTACGCCGCTAAAGAAGCTATCCCCTTAGTAGAACAATTCAATTCTACTTTTGCGATTGAGTTTACCCCCTCACCATTGGAAACCAACCAGCTTGTCCAAGAGCGTTACGACATCAGGCGCAATTTATTAATAAAATTTAGCAATGACACCATTGACCAATCCGCAGCTTTAACCAAAATCTTACAAGAACGCTTTGATCAGATGGTGACAACACAAACGTTACCAGGAAATCATACAACACCTCTAGGTCAAGACATTAAATGGCAAACTGGAACATCTTTCACGCCCTTTGATGCCTTAGGGCAATGGTTCAAACAAGAAGCATACCGCGACTTGAACCAGCTAAAAAATACTATCCTCTTGTGGGTTAACCCTCTTGCACCCCCATAATGTTTTATGACTATTAAAAAGTCATTAATTTGACGGCAAGATAGAAATGAGTTAGGAGTTTTAATAAAGAGAAACTACTAACTCATTAGTCCATATCCTATTTTATTATCTATTTTTATAGCAATTTATTAATTAGTTTTAATTACAATTATCTATGTTTCAAATATTAGTAATTGATGATGATTATTCAATAAAAATACTTCTGAAAAGAATGTTGGAAAAGCAGGGTTATGAGGTCGTTACTGCCAGTAGCGGTGAGGAAGGAATAGAAAAGGCACTGGCTTACCGTCCAGCACTAATTATTTGTGATTGGATTATGCCTGGGTTGACTGGTCTGGAAGTCTGCCACCACATTAAGAAAGATCCTAAATTTTCCACTACATTCTTTATTTTATTAACATCTTTAGATTCAGTTGCCGATTGCGTCAAAGGTCTAGATGCTGGCGCTGATGATTTTATTTCTAAACCTATCGAGCATAATGAATTACAAGCACGGGTAAGAGCGGGATTACGTCTGCATCAGTTGAGTAGAGATTTGCAGGCTCAAAAGTTGCTTTTAGAATCAGAAATGTCAGAAGCCGCAGAATATGTGCGATCACTACTGCCTTTTGCCATGACTGAACCCTTCAATATAAATTTCCGATTCATTCCCTCGCGGCAACTTGGCGGTGACTGTTTTGATTACTATTGGCTCAATGATGATTATTTGGCAATTTACTTACTTGATACTGCCGGACATGGACTCAAAGCTACTCTTCCCTCTGTTTCAGTGCTGAATCTGCTGCGTTCCCGTGCGCTCAAAAGCCTAAATTATTATCAACCTAGTGAGGTGTTGAAGGCTTTGAATGATACCTTTCAGATGAATTATCAAAATGACAAATACTTTACGATTTGGTATGGAGTTTACAACCGAACCAACGGCCAGTTAATTTATGCTAGTGCAGGTCATCCACCAGCAATTTTAATAACTGGCACGTCTCCAAGAAAATCTGAAGTTCAACTATTGAAAACCCCCGGTATGCCAGTTGGGATGTTTCCAGAAGCAAAATATGTTGATGGATTTTGTAATATTGAAAAATTCAGTACTCTTTACATTTTTAGTGATGGTGCTTATGAGATCACTAAATCAGATGGTACACTTTGGAGTTTGGATGCTTTTATTCAGCTACTAGTTAGCTTACAAAATCCGGTTGATTGCCAACTCGATCAGGTATTAAGTTATTTAATCGCTCTAAACTCCAAAGATGCTTTTGATGATGATTTATCTATCTTGCAAATTAAATTTGATTAATTAAGTCTTTGAGACTATAACCTGATTAAATGCATCTTGGCTAGGAAATATTTCAAAGACTTTATCCATATTAGTCAGTTCAAATAAAATCCTAACTTGTTCATTAATTGAGCATAGAACAAGCTTACTATCTGCGGCCCGCAAGGTTTTAAAAGCTAATACTAAAGCTCCCAAACCGGAACTATCCATAAATGTTACATCTTGGAAATCAACTAACACAATTTTTGTACCCAATTTTAAACTTTCAGTAATATTTTGTCGAAAAGCTTGTGAAGTTGTGGCGTTTAAACTTCCAGCGAGCTTAATAATTTTCACTTGTTCTATCATAATTATGTCATGCTGATTTGTGTAAATGATGCTTTGATTTTGCTATTATATACCCATCATAGAAAATTAAAAATGCTTACAAGGAAAAATTATTTAAAAATGATACCAAAATAAGTAAGGATAAACTATAAACATCTTTATCTTATTGTTAATCAAAAACTAATTTTTATTTAACTAAATATTGCCTGACTACTAGTAAATGACTAACTAAAAATAACGGATATACATCTTATCTTTAGAGGCTAATATTGAACTACAAGTAAAAATTCCAGCTTTTCGGATAATTTGCTAAAGATTTTTGCAAAACTGAAATTTGTTCAATAAACATTATCAAAATAGCCTGCAAAGGCAGGCTTTGTTTATGTAACCCAGATTTCCAGTCTGAGAGAATTAATGTGCAGCTTTGTATGATAATAATTAGCATTTACATTTATTTATGTCCGATTACTTACATAATTGCAATAATTCCTGTCTAGATGAAGAAACTTTAGCAAAAAAACTTGGTTTTAGAAGCCATACGGTTCAAATAAGCGGTTTTGTAGCCGAGGCAGGGGGGCGGCTACCTGACTTTAGGTAGGGGGGAATTACGCCAACAAATATAAGCCTTTAAAGCTTTAAGGGCATTAGAGGAAGGCCAAAATTTGCCTTCTAGTTCTCTCTAAGAGAACTTACTTTAGCTCGATAAAGCAGCTTCTCACCTTGAAGGTAGCCAGTATAGCGCACCTTGACTAATTCTCCAGGTTGTGCAGTTCCCTCCATCAATTGGTGCAGTTGGGGATCATAAGGTAATTCTGCCCCCACGGGTGCGATCGCTTCCACCCCCCACGCCTCTAAAAGCTTTTCTAGAGGTTTTTGCACCAATGGTACTATTTTGACTGCTGCTAGCTGGGGATTCTCCTGTGCTTTCTGTGCTGCGGTTGGCCATTGCAATAATAAAGACTCCAGCAGTTGCAAACTCGACTGCTGGAGTTCTTGTAGTAATATCTCTCGCTGTTGTTCTAATTGAAGTTGCGATCGCTGGTACTCTTTTCTTAAATCTGCAATTTCTTCTAATAATTCCTGAGTAGGCGCTGCTTTCTCTGGTAAGAACTCTACGGTTGAAAAAGTTGCGATTAATTTATTCAATGAAATTTGTAGCACTGGCGATAGCTTAAGCAGTACATCTACTCGCATCTGCTCTAGCTTTCCTTGGCGTAACCGCAAAAGTTGACGCTCTGAGACACTAGCAGCGCGACTCAGCGCTTTGAAACTAGGAATCCCCGCCTGTTGCATTAAATCTTGCAACTTTTGGGAATTGGGCATTGGGTATTGGGAATTGGGCATTGGGGACTGGGAATTGGGGATTGGGGACTGGGTATTGGGTATTGGCAAAAAAAATTAAGTCTTTATTAGCTCCTAGTCCCCAGTCCCCAGTCCCTATTCTTCCAGTAAACTTCTCAACATCCAAGCTGTCTTTTCATGTACTTGCATCCGTTGAGTTAATAAATCGGCAGTGGGTTCGTCGTTAACTTCCTCTAGCACAGGGAAAATAGACCGTGCAGTTCGGACTACGGCTTCTTGTCCTTCCACTAGTAAACCGATCATTTCCACAGCTTTGGGAACGCCGGGAGTTTCTGGAATCGAACTCAGTTTGGCATATTCGTTGTAGGTTCCTGGCGCAGGATAGCCAAGCGCTCTAATCCTCTCGGCAATTAAATCAACTGCTAAAGCTAATTCTGTATACTGGGTCTCAAACATCAAATGCAATGTTTGGAACATCGGCCCCGTTACATTCCAATGGAAGTTATGAGTTTTCAGATAAAGTGTATAAGTGTCAGCCAACAAGCGAGATAAACCCTCGGCAATTTTAGTCCTACTCGCCTCGTCAATGCCTATATTTACATTTTTGACTGTTACTTTCGATGACATAATTTTCTCCTAATTAGGTTATATGTAATTGGGGATTAGGAATTGGGCATAGGGCAGAAGAGGCAGAGGGGCAGGGAGCACAGGGTGCAGAGGAGAGGAATTTTCCCCCTACTCCCTACTCTCATTCTCTACGCCAAGTGCATCTTTAATACGCTGCGGGGTGCTTTACGAACTCTGGCTAAAACGGTTTCTTTGCCTAAACGCTGGCAAGCCTCATACCGATGGCAACCAGAAAAGCCATAATATTGTCCATCTACTTCTAGGACATCTATAGGTTCTTGCTGCCCAATCTCCGCAATCGATTCCATTAAAGCTTGCACTTTATTTGGATCGTTTGCACGAGGCAACGGCCGTTTTATCTGATTTAATGGAATTTCTTGGACTCTAACCATAAGGAGTTTATCCAACTAGTTCTGTTTTGTGTCTCTAAATAAATCATAGTCATTATGACTACGTTTTGCAAGTACTTTGGGCAAAACTGTTAATGGTATCATTGGAGCACTCATGCGACAAAAAAACCGCACTACAAAGCAATTAAAAAATCAGCTCCAACACCGCATTAAGGGGCAGAAGACGATCGATTACTTGCTATGGCAACTCTTGGAGACGCTGCGCGTAGCTTGCTTCCCCGTAGGGGTACGCTATCAGGTAGCTATGAAATTTTCGCTTTGGCGTTTTTCCCACACTGTGCTGACCACATTTTGTCTATTGGGACTAACTGCTGCATCAGCGCCTGAGAGTAACATTCAGGGTATGGAACTGAGAATTGGGATTGTGCAGCGATTTGGCTCACAACCCACAGCCAAGTTGCAATTAGAACCGACAAAAGGCGATCGCTTAAAGCTAAAATTTCTTGCAAGCAATAAGCAGCAAACCTTGGTTACCAAGAATCCTGTAAAGCTGGAAACAGTCATGCAAGCTTTACCCCAGCCAACAGTTGAGGAAGTAGTAGTTTTAGGCACATACCGTACCTTTGAAACTGCGGAAGACAGTGCTAATAAATGGCGTTCTCAAGGAATGGAAGTAGAAATAGCCCAGCCAGAACGCTGGCAGGTTTGGGCAAAACGCGATGTTTATAGCACTCCTTTACTACGACGGTTGCTATTGCAGAACATCCAAGCTTCTACTAAAGAAAAAGTATATCTTGATACTAGAGTTTTAAAACAAGTACCGCGAGTTAGTTGGGTGGTGGATGGCAAGCGCTATAGCCCAAATGATTTGGAAATCAGCACTGATAAAAACTTGATTCGGGTGAATAAAAGCGAAAAACAAGAGTTTGCTCGTCTTTATGTCGGGCGACTGAATTTGCAGCCAAATGCTTATGGCACATACACTTTAGTTAACCAAGTTCCTTTAGAAACTTATTTGCGTGGGGTTGTGCCTTACGAAATAGGCACGGATGCACCAACAGCCGCGCTGGAAGCCCAAGCAATTCTGGCTCGGACTTATGCTTTAAGAAATTTACGCAGGTTCGCCGCAGATAACTATCAGTTGTGTGCTGATACTCACTGCCAAGTTTATTATGGACTGAATGGAGCGGCCGCCAAAACAGACAAAGCGATCGCCTCCACTAGGGGTAAGGTAGTAACCTATAAAAACGAACTAGTAGATGCCCTTTATTCTTCTACTACTGGTGGCGTTACCGCCTCCTTCAGCGATGTCTGGAATGGTGACGAGCGTCCCTATCTGCGCCCTGTACTGGATGCTGCAACTAATTTTTGGGATTTGTCTAAGCAGAGTTTAGCAGATGAAAAGAACTTCCAAAAATTTATTAATACGCAAGAAGGATTTAATGAAAGCAAGTGGGATATGTTTCGTTGGCATAAGGAAACCCCTTTAAAGGATATTACCAAGGACTTGCAGAAATTTTTGCAGGTGAAAAACAGTCCATACGCCAAATTTAAGACAATTCAGGCTATGGCAGTAGTAAAGCGAAGCCAGAGTGGGCGTATCCTTGAACTTGCCGTCAAAACTGATAACAGCACCTTTGTTCTCCACAAAGATGAAGTTCGTAGTGCCTTTGCTGCTCCTAGAAGTACGCTATTTTACATAGAACCCCTAAATAAAGGAAAACCCGATCTTTGGGGATACGCTTTTATTGGGGGTGGATTAGGACATGGAGTCGGCTTGAGTCAAACTGGCGCTCAAAATTTAGCTAAATTAGGTTGGTCAAGTCCAAAAATTCTCCAATTCTACTATCCTGGTACTCAGATTCAGATTTTCAGCAAAGAGACTAAACTTTAAGTTAATCGGAAAAGTCCATACTGAAAAAATCAAGCAGGAACACAGTAAATTTTGTGTTCCTGCTCAACACGAAATTAGGCTTTTTGTCAAAGTCGCTTTATAGACACGGCATTGAAAAGGCGTTAACACTAGATGTGATGCTTTTATTTTTTCAACATCACTAACTCTTGCAAGAGGTTTATTGTTGAGGGGCCTAACTCTTAGTAAAGTTCTTCCTCTTTGTGAGTTTCAATTGTCACGTCAGAGGTTGGGTAAGCGACACAGGTGAGTACATATCCAGCTTGTATTTGATCGTCATCTAAGAATGACTGGTCACCTTGATCAACGGTACCTGATACGAGTTTACCTGCACAGGTCGAGCAAGCACCAGCGCGGCAAGAATAGGGCAGGTCAAGACCAGCTTCTTCGGCAGCGTCTAGAATATAGGTATCGTCATCAACTTCAAGCGTTTGGTTCAGCCCTTCGGCTTCGTTGACTAGTGTCACTTTATAGCTTGGCATTGAGTAATCCTCTTTTTTGCAAACGGTAGTATAAGTTATCTTTAGGCAAAGGTCACGGCTGTTCTGTGGGATTAGCCGCTCGTTCAAATTTGCTTCAATTCTGATACTACGAGAAAAATTAAACGATGTGACTGGAAATTGAACGCGATTAGTAATGAAATTTAGTTGCTTAATCCTGATAAGTTTTATTTATATTATTTCCGTGCCTAGTCAGGGTGTGATTAGAAAAAATTATTATTAATGGATAAAAATATGAATAGGATTAATGCCACCTATGTTTTGTAGGACTTACGCAGAAGAGATCCCCAACTTCCTTTAAAAAGCAAAGCTGTTTCATTCGATCAGGTAGAGATTTTCTCAATATCAGCCTTGCCGTATCCCTATTCAAAAGCCAGCTAGGCATAGCGGACGCAACAGAAGACATTAACTGCGCCAACGTCTTGATTATTTTGTGATTATAGTTTTGAAAACATGCCCTAGTACGAATGTTGTAAAGTCTAAACTGGTGAAGTCATTTGATTCCAGATGTTGAGAGAATCTCACCACTAGAAACATGAAAGAATCAAAAACAGAACTAGTGAGGATCATGTATAATTCAGAAGCAGCTTTGGAAAAAGCAAAAGTGCGTGTAGGTTTGGTAGGTACCGGGTATGCGGCAAAGTTTCGAACTGAGGCATTGCTCCATAATGAGGGAATGCGATCGCAGTTAATCGCAGCTGTTGGTCATACCGCAGAAACAACAGAAACCTTTGCCAAAGAGTACCAGATTGAAGCGTTGAGTTCTTGGCAAGAGCTAGTAGAGCGTGAAGATATAGACCTAGTGGTGATCTGTACTATCAATCGAGATCATGGTGCGATCGCTCATGCAGCACTTACCAACGGCAAACATGTGGTTGTAGAATATCCTCTTTCGTTGGATGTAGTCGAAGCAGAAGAACTGATTGCCTTAGCCAAAACACAAAAAAAACTCCTGCACGTTGAACACCTAGAACTTTTGGGTGGTTTGCATCAAGCTTTGAAGCAAAACTTAGCCAAAATTGGTGAAGTTTTTTATGTTCGCTACAGCACCGTCAATCCCCAGAATCCTGCACCCCGCAAATGGACTTATAACCACGAGTTGTTCGGTTTTCCGTTAATTGGTGCGTTGTCTCGCCTACATCGTCTCACCGATTTATTTGGTAAAGTATTTACTGTTAACTGTCACCAGCGATATTGGGAAATAGAACCGGAATATTACCAAACCTGTTTCTGCACTAGTGAACTATCCTTTAACAGTGGACTTTTAGCCCAAGTAGTTTATGGCAAAGGCGAAAGTATTTGGCAATCAGAACGCAAGTTTGAAGTTCACGGAGAAAAAGGTGGTTTAATTTTTGATGGTGACACCGGAATTTTCATCCAGCCAGGGGAAACAACACCTATAGAGGTTGGCCCTCGCCGGGGTTTATTCGCTAAAGACACGAGTCTGGTTTTAGACCATCTTTTTGATGGTACTCCTTTGTACGTTACTCCAGAGGAGAGCTTGTATACCTTAAAAGTTGCTGATGCTGCACAAAGAGCTGCACAGACAGGGTTAACTATGTTTATGTAAAGATATCTAGATAAAAGTTAATGAAAACCGAACTAATTGTTATTTTATCCCAACGAGAATTAGACAAAATGCGTCAAGCTGGGCGTTTAGCAGCTAAACTTCTCCAGCATCTCGAACCGTTCGTGAAGCCAGGGGTTAGCACTCTTGAACTAAATGATGAAGCCGAACGTTGGACGCAAGCGCATGGAGCAAAAAGCGCACCCCTTGGCTATAAGGGCTATCCTAAATCTATTTGCACCAGTGTAAATGAAGTAATTTGTCACGGCATTCCCAATGCCAAGCAAATTCTCAAAGAAGGTGACATTATTAATATTGATGTGACGCCGATTGTTGAGGGTTATCACGGTGATACATCTAAAACATTTTTTGTCGGTACCCCTTCTCCAAAAACAAGAAAGCTGGTAGAGGTGACAGAGGAGTGTTTGCGCTTGGGTATTGCTGAAGTTAAACCTGGGGCCCGCATTGGAGACATTGGTGCAGCTATTCAAGAGTATGCTGAAGGACAAGGGTTTTCTGTAGTGCGAGATTTTGTTGGACATGGCATTAGTAACATTTTTCACACTGCGCCGGATGTTCCCCACTATGGCACACGCGGTAAGGGTAAGCGCCTCAGACCAGGGATGGTTTTTACTATTGAGCCAATGATTAACGAAGGTACTTACGAAGTCGAGGTTCTGGGCGATAAATGGACTGCGGTAACGCGCGATCGCAAACTTTCTGCTCAATGTGAGCATACCTTAGCTGTAACTGAAGATGGCGTTGAAATCCTCACCCTACCTGAAGGCGAGAATTACTAAACTAGTAGGTTTTTCTACTACTTGATTAACATCATGGCTCAAACTATTGCTGCCGAAAACGTCACACTTGAGCAACTAATATTGCTCTATGGATTAGAGTTAGTTGATTCGGAAGAATTCTTTCGAGAGTGGCAAGATGAGCTACCAGAACTGACAAGCTTAGAAAAGCAGTTATTGGATCAAATAAAGGCAGGTTACTTAAATTTACGAAACCATCCGCCTTTATTAGAAAATACAGTTAACACAACTATTTTATCGCCACTGCTATTTATTGGGAAGTTTTATTTACCTCCTTTTCACCTCAAATTAGAGAAATCTATTGAGATTGAAACACAAGACAAGCAAACTATCATTAAAGGAAGAATTGACTTTTTACTTCTAAATCAAAAATTCTGGGTAACAGTTATTGAGTCTAAACAGGTTGCTTATTCGGTAGAAGCAGGACTTGACCAAATTCTGGCATATATGCTGGCTGTTCCCCAGTCACAAGATGTAGTATTTGGCATGATTACTTCTGGTGGCAGTTTTATGTTCATTAAACTGCTCAAAGGTCATCCTCCCCGCTATGCCACTTCGGATATTTTTGATGTCCGTAATCGTGGCAATGAGTTATATAATGTACTGCGGATTTTGAAGCGTATTAGTCAATTGACTTTTGCCTGATCAAAGCTAGTTAAAATAATTAAAAAGCAGTATTGCTGCTCTAGTTCTGAACCTGGAAGGATAAATATCTATGGTTTCAGCCACTATTAATACAGGCAATCTTAGCTCTGAGGCATTCGTTGCTGGCTATCTAGATGATGTACGCTACGAGTTAATTGACGGAGAACTAATCGACTTAAAATCTACTGGACTTCATGAACAAGTAGCTGGGTTAATTAATCGTAAGCTCAACGTAGCAATTGATCTGCTCAACTTGCCTTGGTTTATTTCCATGAAATGCCTGATTAAACCATTAGGTCAAAATTCAGCTTTTAGACCTGATGTTGTGATTCTTGATCAGACAGCTTTGGCGAATGAGCCATTATGGAAAACTGAGCCAGTGATTACATTAGGCAAGTCTGTAAAGTTAGTAGTAGAGGTTGTCAGTACTAATTGGCAGAATGACTATGCTCGGAAAGTTGAAGACTACGAAGCTTTAGGTATTGGAGAGTACTGGATCGCAGATTATTTAGGGTTAGGAGGCAAACGCTACATTGGCTTATCCAAACAACCTGTAATCACGATTTATCAGTTAGTCGATGGAACTTATCAAAAACAGCAGTTTAGGGGAACAGAACGCCTCATCTCCCAAACATTTCCAGACCTGAATTTAACCGCAGAACAGATATTTTTCGCCGGTCGCTATAGTTAGAGATTGTGGAATATGTAGTGCTTTTTGGGGATAAGTATTTAAACTGCTTAATAATTATTTAGTGGGGGTTATGTTGGAAAAGTGCAAAAACGATATAACATGACTCTTGGCACTGTTTTGATGTCAACAATTATCGATATAGCGCTTCTCACTTAAGTGCAATACAGACCTAACCCCCAACGCCTTCCCTACAAAGGAAGGGGAGTAAGATTCAAAGCCTCTCTCCTTTTAGGAGAGAGGAATGGAAGTGAGGTCAAACTGTGTTGCATCCAAGCAAGAACCGCTATAAATCCAGTGCTTCTTAAATCTTCAGAGTTAATAGCAAAGACCTGTTCAAATCGGGTGTATTTCTGTTATCTCTTCCCACTCGTTATTTTTCCACCTTATTTTCTCGGTGTTGCTGAATGAAAGTGTAAAACTCCATGTTTGAAACTGTTTCCTTTGCATCTTTGGAGGAAACCAAATTTCTACTTTTAATCAGCAACGCCGTTTTTTGATGGGAAAGTGATGAGGTAATTTTTTTACCCTCTAAGTTAAGGAGAAACTCATCAATGGCAGAATTAATCACAGATGCAAATCCTCTTAACGGTACTCCAGGCCCTGACACTCTAATTTACTTTAAGGTAGATGATCCTATAGGAGATAATTTTCTTCCGAGTAGTTATTTGGATACTGTTTACATAAACGGATTCGACGGTAACGACTCTATCGGCTAATTTCGAGATTCAGCTTGAAGGATCGCCGCTACTAGTGGCAAGCGATATTATCGTTTAATAGACTTCTTGCAAAAGTCCTTAATACCCCACCCC
>NZ_CAXTNE010000202.1:0-15308 GCF_964245445.1 uncultured Nostoc sp. | reverse complement strand
ATTGTAGAGTGCGATCGCTTTATCCCATTCTCCTAAATCATGATATGTGTCACCCAGTTCGTGGAGAACGCTGGCTTTGATTTCTGCTAGATTTTCATCTTCTTCAGTCAACTTCAAAGCTTTTAGCAAAAAATACTCTGCTTTTTCTGCCTGAGCAATACTCCTATAAGCTGCCCCTAATTCCTGCAAAATAGTAATGCGGGTACGTACATCTGTTGATTCTTCCATTCGCAAGCGTTCAAGTAAATCAATCCGCTCTTGCCTTTCTGGTAAATCTAAACTTCCTAATATTCTCTCAGACTGAATTGTTTTTTCAATAGCCAACTCTTGAGTAGACTGGACTGTTTGAAAATAAAATACTCCTTTTCTCCATGCCCAAAAATCTGGGGCATATTTTGCCAAACGTGTTAGGGCATGATCTGGTAGAAATATTAGTATAGGGTGAGGAACACTATTAGTAAAAGCGTCTCGGACAAAGTTCAAGTCTTGCAGTACAGGGGGATATTCTCCAGATAAACCAATAGACTTTTCTAAACCGATAACAATTAAAACTAATTTTTTATCTGGTTCTAAATGAATTTCTTTTAAATCACGAATAATCTCATCCCTTAAAAAACGCAAATTAGGATCGGCAAAATTTAGAATTTCAAACTGAATCTCATGACATTGAGGATGATTATTGAGGATTTCAATTAAAGTATTTCTATCTTCTGCAAAGTTAACAGCAACGAACCCAATCGTTAACTGAGTGTCAGCAAAGTCAATAAAGGTTAACAGTTCCGCTAATGACTGCTGATTTATTTGCACAAAAGTTTCTTTTTCTATATTTAACTCAGGGGTTACTTGTGGCTGATTTGACTGCTTCTTGGAAAGCATGGATTTGCCTCACAACTGGATTAACATAATTCCAGCGATTTTTGCCGTTGTACTCAAAAACCCAAAGACTGAACAGCATTAACCTGCCGATTTCATCTTTAGAAACATCTTTGTTTATATATACCGCAGCCAAAGCAGAATAGTATTCTGTTGATATACTCCGCTCAAAATTAAACTGCTCTTGCTTAATTGCATAAGTGATATCATCCGCAGTAACTTTCTCGCGATCGCGAGTTGCGGCTGTAAGAAATGCTTGTGATGCTATTTGCATCAATTGGCGGATGTGACCACCGCTTGCTTTCGCTAAATCTACCAATACTTGACGCGATTCAAACACTGCATCTACTTCAACTCTTTGTTCAATTAAACTCGTAATTGCTGTTAGACCATCGTCATTATGATCTAGATCGTTTTTGTCTTGTTCAAACTCATATATGTTGACCATCGGCACAATATTGGGTGTGTCGAAAGTGTTACTCAAGTTATTTTCAGAATAGACAATAGAAATTGGTGCTGTATAGATAATCGTACAATGTAGACTTTGTAATTGAAATGCGTAATCACAAAATAAATGTTTAGCTACATTTGGAGGCACTCTGTCTAAGTTATCAAAAATAATTAAAAATCCTTTTTCATATTCTGGATATTTTGATTTAAGCTTGACAAAAGCATCACCCAGCAAAAGATTTATATCTGCTTGTAAACGACCAATATCTTTTTGTAAATTCTGACGAACCGTTTTTCTTTGTTTGTCAGCACCTTTAATTTGAGCCTGTATTTTACCCAATAGCTTTGAAAGAAAGGGAATTTTTATTCCTGCTTCAGCCTCAGCACCGATACTTGCTGACCTTTCAACTGTGTGTTCAGTTTCTTGAGTAATTTCTTTAAACCAAGACTCAAAATTAGTTAAAAGTTTCGCATCAAAATTTAATTCCGATGTGTATAGGACATCAGCAACTTTTTTAATAATTACCAAATATAAATCTGTGTATTCTGCGTCTAATATATCTAGTTCAGCGTCTGCTTCTATATAAATAACTTTATATTGAGATTCCCATTCTTGCTGAATCTTTCTTAATTCTGTACTTTTACCGCATCCCCGATGTCCAGTAAATAGAAGACTGCAAAATTCTGCGGGTTCCAGAAAATCTAAGCGTTTTTTAATAGTATTAATTGCTTCTGTCTTGCGAACTTTTGATAAGTTAACATAATAACGTTCAATATCTCTATTACTCACTAAAGGAGCTACATCACAAACACGAAAAGCAGCTTTGAGGGTATTAGCACGATTAGCGGGTAAGGAACTCATCAGGTGTTATTTATATGAAGAATTTATATATACATATTTTACAGCACCGGAATCTTAAAGCTTCTTGGCGTTAGATTACCAACAGAATTGTATAATGTCTCTTGCTCCTTGGCGAAGTGCGATCGCCCATGCGCTCTATCGCAACCGCAGTCTTGTTTATGCCCGTTACCTGCAACTAGCAACGGTACAGATGAGATTTATGCCATTCTTGATACCATTTGCGGATTGGTTCAGCTAAAGCCACAGCACCACCCACAATGCCAATAATAGTAGCAACAGCCGCCAAAGTTCCCTCTCTTTGCGTCGGTACTTCGTAAGTTCCCGATATTCCAGGGATTTCTAGCAAAGCCTCGGCTGCTGCTGGTGCGCCTTCACCCTCAATACCGACTTGAATTCCTGCCATTAAATCACCTACCAATTTATCCAAGATTCTGTATATTATGCGTTGAATTGGAGATAAGGTTCACGCACAGACGCAGAGAGGGTTGCAAAATTATTACTTTGTGTTCAAAAATTGCCTAAAATAAGGCAACAAACTCAAACCTGGAAGCCCAAATTGAATCTGACTTTCAAAAATTACGTAGCTTGCTTCTCGCCGGAGGCGAGTATAACGAATTAGTATGAGAAGTTCCAAATATGGTGTGGACTCCCCTACACGCAAAAATCCATCGCACCATCCGATCGCGCCACTTATTTGAACGCAACCAGCGTCTATTAATCGCTGTCTCCGGCGGACAGGATTCTCTGTGTTTAATAAAATTACTTTTAGATTTACAATCCAAATGGGGATGGGATTTAGGTATTGCCCACTGCGATCATCGCTGGCGTTCTGACTCCGAAGCTAATGCTCATCACGTCGAGAATTTAGCTAAAACTTGGGATATATCCTTTTATTTAGAAACAGCGAACGAACCTATAAATAGTGAAGCTGCTGCACGCGATTGGCGCTATCAAGCTTTAAGTGCGATCGCCAAAGCAAATAATTATCAATATATAGTTACAGGACACACCGCAAGCGATCGCGCCGAAACTCTTCTCTACAACTTAATTCGCGGTACTGGTGCTGATGGCTTGCAAGCCCTGACTTGGCAACGCCCCCTAACTACAAGCATTATGCTAGTACGTCCACTTTTAGAAATTACTCGCTCACAAACAGAGCAATTTTGTCAAGACTTTAAATTACCAATTTGGGAAGATTCCACCAATCAAGATTTGCAATATGCCCGCAACCGGATTCGCCAAGAGTTAATACCATATTTGCGGGAAAATTTTAATCCCCAAGTAGAATCAGCCTTAGCCCAAACAGCAGAACTTCTCCAAGCAGAGGTAGAATATCTAGAAAAATCTGCCCAGCAGTTACGGGAAGAGGTGATGGTATGGAACATGGGGGATGAAGAAGATTTGCCTATTCCTCTTGTTCCCTTACGGTTAAATCGTCGAGTATTGCAAAAAGCACCATTGGCATTGCAACGTCGCGTGATGCGTCAGGTATTGCAGCAAATACTGACTGATGCCCCCAGTTTTGAACACATCGAGAAATTAACGGCTTTAATTATAGCGCCCAACCGATCGCAAACCGATCCATTTCCTGGTGGTGCGATCGCTCAAGTAGAAGGCGACTGGATCTGTTTGAAATAGTTATTTAAAGTCTTTTTGTTATCAGGGACGATGCACATTATTAGTTTTAGAATATTAAGAGAATATGCAGAAACCCATGCAGATTGTCAGGAAGTATTAAGCAATTGGTATAAGGTTGCTACTAAAGCGAAATGGTCAAATTTACTTAAAGTACAGCAGGTTTTTCCTAAAACTGAAACTGTTGGTAATTTTACAGTTTTCAATATTAAAGGGAATAAATATCGTTTGATTGTTAGTATAGATAAGGATTTGAGTTAAAAACTTTCGCTTCTTCGGTTTATTTTATGAAACATAATAATAAATAAAACTTAAGCATAGCCTGTATTCCTTGCTATTAAAACCAACGCAATAAGCAAATTTTTTTAATAAAAATACAAAATATTTAAAACAAAACCTAAAGGTTTGATAGGTATAGTTTTGAGAAAAAATATAGTTGCGGGTAATGGTATATCAGTTAAAACACTGATTTTTTATGTATAGACAGCAAACACATAAAATAACATAATCTTAGCTATCAGTTTGCTATCAAGCTCATAAATACAAAGGAAGTTTTATGAAATTTAAAAAACTCGGTTTTGGACTATCAACACTGGCAACCCTGTCAGTGATGCCAATTTCATCATTTGTAACGATGCCGTTAGTGCTGAACCAGCCAGTGTACGCACAAGCAATCTACGGAGCTATTTATGATAAATGGGTAAGCCTGGGTGGTTATTCAAGCCCAGTTGGTTCTCCTACAACCGATGAACTACCTGCTGCTAGAGGAGGGCGGTACAATGAGTTCCAAAATGGTTATATTTATTGGCTTCCCAGCTTGGGCGCACACGCTGTCTACGGGTACATTGGTGTAAAGTGGAACCAACTTGGGCGGGAAAATGGCTTGGGCTATCCCATTACCGATGAGCTTCCTGCTGATAATGGAGGGCGATTCAATGATTTTGAGAATAACGCATCAATCTATTGGCATCCGAGCATTGGTGCTTATGCCGTATATGGCGATATTCGGACAAAATGGGTAAGTATGGGGCGTGAAAGAAGCGTCTTAGGTTATCCAATTTCCGACGAACAACCTGTTGGTACTGCGGGACAGCGAGTTAGCTATTTTCAAAGAGGCGCACTTTACTGGAATTCATTTACGCGTGAGGTTGTTGCTACTTACAACTAACCTAATAAGCTAGACATACGAGTGAAAATGAATGTAGAGACGTAGCACTGCTAGGTCTCTACAAAGGTTCTGGATAACGCATATTTAATTTCAGCAGATGTCTAATGGATAGTTAGTAAGGAGAGGAATTAAGGTTAAGGTTTTGATGTGATGTACTTCATGCACCTGGGAACCGCTATAACTCCAAACTCCTAACTTGCTAAGACGCTAGTAATTCTGGCTGAGGCATTAAACTCTGGATAGTATGACGCAACTGAGCGATCGCTTGGACTTGATAATCACCAGTTTCCTGGAATTGCTCTAAAGATTCTCCAATTCCTTGCAGCTTTTGCCGTAATCCATCTAAAGAATCCTGAATTGGTTGTAGCGCTTCTTGATAAAGATTCACCCGACCACAGCATTCAGCAGTTGTTCTTCTTAGGGATAGCAAGTTTTCCTCCATCGCTTTCAGTTCTTGGCGCTTTTCATCCAAAGCGTGAGTTTGATTTTCAATCATTCCCTGATTTAGCTCAATACCAGAACGAATCTGATCAATTTCACGTTCCAGCTTTTGGATTTCCTGTGAATATTCTTGTCGCTGGGCTTCAAGTTGTAACAGAATCGGTTCTAAATTAACTTTATTACCCTCTTCTTCATCAACAACAGTATGTCCTTGTCGCCGTAGCAATACAGCTTGGTGTTGCTTGAGAAACTTTTGATGCTGTAACATATTGCGGCGTTGCCCCACCAAACTGGAGTTTAGCATCTGATAGAGGTCTTTTTCATCTGTTAGTTCCAGTTCAAAATTGATATGGTCATGGTCAGATGCGTGATTTAATTTATTTTGCAGTTCTTCTATAGCTTCTTGTTTATATTTCAATTCTTGTTCTTGATCGTGAACAAAGCTAGCGTCTATTTCTAACTTGTACTGCAAATCTTGCACTATCTTTTGCAGTTCTTCTAAAGGCATTTTCTCTAAAGCTTCCACATCAGCTTGCTGACCGAGAACTACAGCACCAGACGCAGACAAAGAGTGAATCTGTTGATATAACTCTTCAGTGTTTCGTAGCTGCTCTTTGATTATGCGAACATACTCTTGCTTGCTGCTAAGGTCTGCTGTATTTATCTGCAATTGGGCTGTTTGCTGGACTAGAGAATTTTGTGCTTGTTGCAATGCATTTTGGCGATCGCTAAAGGTTTGTGACAAACGCTCGACTTCTTCTTGCTGTTGTGCGATCGCAGTTTTTTGCTCCTCCAGTTTTTGCCAGTGCGGGGTAAGAGTAGCTTGCTGCTTTTCGACCAATTCAAAGGCCAGATGGAGGTGTTCTCTGATTGTTTCCGTGGGAGCAACACGACTAGACAAGCGATCAAGTAATTCACTCATTACCCGACTTTGATCCTCATCTAAAACCGTTCCCTGTTGGAAATTCGCAAGACGTTCCTCCAGGCGGCGCTGCTCACCCCGCAAATGCTCCCAAGCGCCTTCCAATTCTAGGCGGTTGCGCTCAACTTCTGTTTGTAACCGTTCAATTTCCTGGCGGGATGTGTCAACTTCCTGTTTTTGCTGCTCCAGTTGTTGCAACTCATCCTCCATATTGTGCAACTGTTCAGAGCGTACTTCCATGTCCATTTCACGGCGATTCAACTCTTGCGCCTGAAACGTCAGCGATTGCTTCCACTGATCAATTTCATCTTCCTTGAGCTTAAATTTCTCCAATTGGCGGGAGAAATTCTGCAAAATGTTGACTAATGGTCGCCCTGCTTCTTGAATACGTTGCACTTGACGATTTGGATTCAGTTCAACCAGTACTAAAGCACCATCATTTAATTTGCTTGCGTCCTCAGCGGCAATCACTTCTTCTGACACAGGACTCCAATTCTGGTCAGTTCGCTGACAAGCTAGTAGTTTCAGTTCAGTTTTGCCACCGCCACTGAGTAAACCACCCTTCTGTTTTTGTACTTCTGCTAAATACAGCACACCGTTAGTCCTTTATTGATGCACTTAAAGTTTATGTTTTGGGATATACCTTAAATAATTCTGTTAACTTGTCTCACTGAACCTAAGTTTAGGAAAACAAGACAGACAAAACTATAGACGCGAGATATTACGTCTTGATATTTATAAAAGTGAGTCAGTCGCGCCTTTATATTTTGTACTGATGACAGTGATGATGACTTCCGTGTTAACACTAGCTTTGTCAAAATGTATTACGAAAGATTAAACTTTATAGCTGAATCCATAGCAGTTCTCCTTTGGATGCAACAGATCGTAGTCAATTTAAGCCCAAACCCATTTACAAATAATATTAACGGCATTACAAGGAGTATTTTTTAGATAAATGCAGGGAAATTTAAATGAAATTGATATTTGCAGTATCCTGCAATTGATTGAGTTGGGACAACGAACTGGGCAACTATGGGTAAGAGCTAGTAGCTCTCACCATAACAACAAACTGGGTGGAGAGGGAGCAAGCATTTATCGCCTCAAACAACAGTCTTGGTTCGTCTTTTTTCTCAATGGTCAAATTATCTATTGTCAAGAAGGTGAGAGTAGTTTATCCAGAATTAGCGATTATTTACGTCATTATCGAGTCGAGATGCGACTTACCGACAAACAAATTGCCTCCTTACCATCAACCGACGCGCCAGAGTATGCCTATCTGTGGGCACTCTTGGAGCGGAATATTATCAATCCCAAGATCGCTGGTAGTATCATTCACGGCTTGGTACATGAAACTCTCTTTGACCTGCTGAGTTTACACCAAGGGAACTTCATTTTCCATCAGAGTGCGGCACTTGCCCCGCAATTAAACACTTTCGAGATTGCTCCATTTGTTACAAAAATTACGAAGCAGGTGCAAGAGTGGAAGGAGCTGTATCCACATATTCAGTCTCCAGAACAATTGCCAGTGCTATCTGACAAAGTTCACTTACAATCCTCGCTACCACAAGCAACCGTAAATAAGCTACAACATTGGGCTGATGGTAAAACATCCTTGCGTCAATTGGCTCGCTATCTTAACCGAGATATTTTAACAGTCGCTAAGGCAATATATCCATACGTGCAACAGAGTTGGCTACAACTAGTATATTCAGACACGACTAAACAAAATACCCACACTGATAACGAGGAATTAAAGGGAAAACATAGGGGGCGGATAGTATGTATTGACGATGCGATCGCCATCGGTGAGACTATAAATTCCATCTTACAAGCACAAGGTTATGAAGCGATCGCTCTCACCAATCCTTTAGAGGCACTGAGTCTGGTTTTTAAACTCAAACCGGACTTAATTTTATGCGACATTGCCATGTCGGAATTGGAGGGGTACGAGGTTTGCGCCATGCTGCGACATTCAAGAGCATTTCGGCTCACACCGATTATCATGCTCACTGGTAAAGATGGATTTATTGATCGAGTCAAAGCTAGTATGGTCGGGGCAACAGATTATTTAACAAAACCATTTACAGACACTGAGTTACTTATGCTCGTAGAGAAATATATCAACAACCAATGAAAGTAGGGCATTGGGAATTGGGCAGAATAATTTTAGATTCTAGATTCTGGATTTTGGATTTTGGATTGAACAATCTAAAACCGAAAAGACGCTCAATGATTCGCTAACGCAAATTAAGGGGGTATGGAGTATATAAAGTGATCCAAGATTTGTTGATCTACTAAAAGATCAGTTAAAAGATGTTATCACAGAGTCAGCTACTTAGTGAAACGTCAATATCCTGGAAAATAGTGAGAACATACAATTAATTTATACAGTTAATACTTGTGGGGTAATCAAAGAATGTTCCAAATAGGAACGTTTACATCAGGGGGTAAATAGACACTTATGAGTACAGTTCTGATTGTGGAAGACAGTATCGCGCAAAGGGAGATGATTACAGACCTCCTGAAAGCGACTGGACTAACAGTAACCCATGCCAGTGATGGATTAGAAGCATTGGAGGCAATTCAAATAGCACCTCCCGATTTAGTGGTATTGGATATTGTCATGCCCCGAATGAACGGTTACGAAGTCTGTAGGCGCTTAAAATCCGATCCAAAAACCCAAAATGTCCCTGTGGTTATGTGTTCTTCCAAAGGCGAAGAATTTGATCGCTATTGGGGCATGAAGCAGGGTGCAGACGCTTACATAGCCAAACCATTTCAACCAACCGAGTTGGTGGGAACAGTCAAACAACTGCTGCGAGGATAAGGACAAAAGCAATATGGTCAGCAAACCGGACTTTTTAAGTGGCAGTGGTCAAGACCATTTCCGACCAGAATTACAAGTAGAAAGTCCTGAAGGTGAGTTACATTTGAGGTTTTACATTCCCTCGCATCAGGAGTTTGCACTACAAGCAACTGGCATTCGGGAGGTAATTGAACTAAGTCCCGATAGAATCACCCCGATTCCTAATGCTTCTCCTTTACTTTTGGGTACTCTAAATTTACGAGGTCGAGTTATTTGGGTAGCTGATTTGGGTCAATTTCTTGGGGAAACAAGTGCATTAAACACGGATAGAGCTGAAATTTCGGTGATTGCTATTGAAGAGCAAGACACAATAGTGGGTTTAGCAGTAGAAGAAATTGGTGGCATGGACTGGTTGGATGTCCAGAATCTCATGCCACCAACTAGTGTTCCAGATACTATGGCTCCCTTTTTACGTGGAGAGTGGTTATTAGATACTAAAAACAAACAGTGTCTGCGACTACTCGATCAAATGGCAATTTTACGGAGTGCTAGGTGGGCAGGATGAAATTGGAGGAGGAAATGGCAGCAGGTATTGATAATTACGAGCCAACGTATCAACAGGCGATGACCGCCTATGTTCAAAGGAATTATGAGGTTGCCGCCACTTTAGTTGACCAAGTGGTGCAAAATTTACCAAATGACCCCAATTCCCATTTGTTAAGGGGTCACATCTACTATGTTTTACAGCAGTATGATGTGGCAAAAGAAGAATATCAACAAGTATTACACTTGACTGACGATCAAGAAATTATTGGTTTTGCCAATAATGGAATTGAGAATATTAATCAATATTTACAGTCATTCGGTGGGGAGATTGACACATCAGATAGTCAAGAGCAAATCAATTCTCGAGAGATGTCTGATGCACTGGCAGATAGCGAACAAGAATTAGAAGATTTAGGCGCTAATGAGGATTTTGACAGCAATAACCTTGATTTGAACTTTTTTGGAGAGCATCAAGAAACTGTAAATGGCGTTATAGAAATATCATCAAAAAGTCCATTTGATATACCAACAGAAGATAGTATTGGAACAGGAAAAATATCAGATTCTTCTACAGCTTTTGGTGACGATCCTTTTGTCTTCAATGAAGAACTACAGAAACAAGAATTAAATAGCAGCAATTTTGAGGATAAAACAGAATTAGAGTTGCCTGCTTTTTGGCAGGAAGATGTATTAGAAGAGAACTACGAAGAATCATTAGTAAATAGTCAGTTTTCAGATAATGAGATAAATTCTGATTACAATAATTTAGCTATTGACAATAATAACTCTTCATATTTTAATTCCAAAACTGGGAATAACGAGAATAATTTCCCTGATTTGTTGAGTGAGCCAAATTCTTCAGAACCTAATTTTGGGAACTTAGAATATACAGACTCTAGTTTAGGAGACGAAACTTTACTTATTGTTGAAGAAGAAGTTAAAAATAGTTCGTCAACAAATAACAAGAGTCAATATGATTTGCCTAAAACCGAAGCACCTGATGATTGGTTGAAATCAAAAAAATTTGCAGAAGAAGCTTTTGTGCCGGATGTATCTGATGATTCTTCATCTTTTAGCAGCAATCTACCTGTAAAAGACAAGCAGTTTAAATCAGGCGAAAGTATCGGTAGAAATAGCTTTGATGACGATGATAATTTTGATATGGAAGCATTTGAGTCTGCTTTTGGCTCAGAGGGATTAAGCTCTTATGAAGACTCAAACAATATACTGAATGGAGAAAATTCTAAGAGCAATATAGAATTTTTAGATGATTTTGAGGAATTTGATGATTTAGGTAACATTCCTGGGTTTGACCTGCTCGAAGGAGATTCTAACTTCGGTGAAGCAATACATTCTGCTCCATTAGAAACCAGTGGCAGTGGACGCGCTCAAAGTGCGGAGGCTTTTTTAAGTAATACACCTAGCGATCGCGAAGAGGAACTATTCACAATGACTGGTTCCCATGAAGGAGTTCCAGTCTTTAGCCAAACAGATGTCTCGAAACTAGAACCCAACGTTAGCGTCGAGCAAGGATGGTTAGCACCATTAGAGAATGCCTCCATAGAAAGGAAACAATGGTTAATTGCTGGAAGTGTGGGTATTGTCTCGGCGCTGGTTGTAGCCACAGTTAGCTTTGTCGCCACCACATTCTCGCCAGCCCAACAACGAGAATCAGTACGAAACACAGGTTGGGCAATGTCACTTGCAGCTGGGATTGCAGGTTTTGCTACCGCAGGCGTCATGGGGAATCTTGCACTCAAACAAATTCGGCGCACAACTGATGATCTCCAAGCTCAGTTTGAGGCTGTACGTCAAGGAAATTTGAATGCTCAAGCCACAGTGTTTTCTGAAGATGAATTAGGCCATTTATCCACTGGCTTTAATGAAATGGCGCGGGTAATTTTCACAACCACAAGTGAAGCCCAACGGAAAGCTGATGAACAAGAGGAAGCCAAAGAAAACCTGCAACGTCAGGTGATTCGTCTCTTAGATGATGTGGAAGGAGCTGCTAGAGGTGATTTAACAGTCCAAGCTGAAGTCACAGCCGACGTACTGGGAGCGGTAGCTGATGCTTTTAACCTGACAATTCAAAACCTGCGGGATATTGTGCAACAGGTGAAAGTGGCGGCGAAGGATGTGACAAAAGGTGCAACCAATTCCGAAACCTTTGCTAGAGCCTTATCTAGTGATGCTTTGCGCCAAGCAGAAGAGTTGGCGGTGACGCTAAATTCTGTACAGGTAATGACTGACTCGATTCAACGGGTGGCAGAGGCGGCGCGGGAAGCTGAAACGGTTGCGCGTGATGCTAGTACGATCGCTCTCAAAGGTGGAGAAGCAGTAGAAAATACCGTGGCGGGGATTTTGGAAATTCGAGAAACCGTTGCCGAAACCACTCGAAAAGTGAAACGGTTAGCGGAATCTTCCCAAGAAATTTCTAAAATTGTGGCGTTGATTTCCCAAATTGCTTCCAGAACAAACTTACTAGCACTCAATGCTAGTATTGAGGCGGCAAGGGCAGGAGAAGCTGGACGCGGGTTTGCGATCGTAGCAGACGAAGTGCGCCAGTTAGCAGACAAATCTGCTAAATCCCTGAAGGAAATTGAACAAATTGTGATGCAAATCCAAAGCGAAACAGGCTCTGTAATGACCGCGATGGAAGAAGGCACACAACAAGTAATTAAAGGTACAAAATTGGCAGAAGAAGCCAAGCGATCGCTCGAAAACATTATTCAAGTAGCGAATCGCATCGATATTCTTGTACGTTCGATTACCAGCGACACTGTGGAACAAACTGAAACTTCCCGTGCCGTCGCCCATGTAATGCAATCAGTAGAACTCACCGCCCAAGAAACTTCCCAGGAAGCACAGCGAGTTTCAGGTGCCCTACAACACTTAGTAGGTGTATCCCGTGACTTAATCGCCTCCGTTGAACGTTTCCGAGTGGAAACTACAGAAACCAGATAAATTGTCATTTGTCCTTTGTCCTTTCTTATTTGCTAATGACCAATGACTAATGACCAATGACCAATGACCAATGACTAATGACTAAAAAACTATGCTGCCGGAACAACAACAGCGGATTTTGGGTTACTTTATCGAAGAAGCCAGGGATCACCTGAATACCATTGAGCAGGGCTTGCTGAATTTAGAGGGTACCCTGAACGACCCGGAAATGATCAGTGAAGTCTTCCGGGCGGCTCACTCCATTAAAGGAGGAGCGGCGATGCTTGGATTGACTAGCATCCAGCATACCTCTCACCGTCTAGAAGATTGTTTTAAAGTTCTCAAAGATAATCCGGTTCAGATTGACCAAAAGTTAGAGTCTTTATTTCTCGGTGTATCTGATACCCTGAAATCACTGTTAGAGCATTTGAGCGGGCCTTATGGTCTTTCTGAAGATGCGGCTAATACTTTGATGTCAGAAACTGAGCCAGTCTTTCAATGGCTATATCAGCATCTGGAACTACTTGTAGAACAAGCAAAAAGTGGATCAGATAGTACAAGCCAACTAAAGACAACCTCTGTAGAGAATGTCTCCACACTTACAGAAATTTTCCTGCGGCGAGATATTCCCAGTTTGGCAGAAGACACCCATCAGGAATCTCCAGAAATATCTTTGTCGGTAGCGCCTCAAGAGTTGCAAGACAACGTTGCGCGATCGCCAGTCAGTGCCAAAGAAAATAATAATTGGGGCGAATTTCAAGCCCAGGTACTGCAAAGACTGCGGGAAATGTTGCAACTGTTTAAGCAAACAACAACACCTTCAACTCGACAAAATCTTCAGGAATGCTGTTACCAGTTAGTCAGACTTGGGTTAACTTGGAACTTGTCCAAGTGGTGTGGTTTGTGTCAAGCAGCAGCCAGTGCGATTGGCAATCCTGAAAATACTTATCTGACGTTAGCTAAAATTGTCATTACCGAAATCAAGCAAGCTCAAGAATTAGTCCTGCAAGGTAGAGAAGCTGAAATTGCAATTAGTCAGCAACTAGAAGCGCTTTTGAACTTTGCAGAAATTGAGTTGCTAGAAATTCCCACAGATTTGTTTAACGAACAGTCAGCGCCTTTGACAGAATCATCAACTGCGTCAGAGCCAATTTTATCTGGTAACACCGAGCCGTTAGTCATAACTAACCTAGCCCAGACAAGTGAAGAACTTAATCTAGAAGAGGATACTAGCGATCACGCAGCGTTAGCGAGTCCGCGAGAATCTGGCTACGCCAACGTCAAGGGCGATCGCGCTTATGTTCAACAAGGGACACAATTAAACGCTACTACTCAAACTAGTCTTAATTTTACCACACATGACGAAGTACATCCAATCAGTAGCAATCTTGACCACAATGGGCCAGAGGTAGGAATAGCTGAGTTAAATACCCTTGCTGATTTATTTGACGGTAATACTCCCGAACTAGATGAAAGCTGGCATCAAGAAGAAATCTTAGATATTGCTGCCACCGATGATTTTGGGATTGATTTCAACAACACAGACATTGAAGATACTAATAGCGATTTATCCGATTTCCTCTCCTTTGATGAAGACACAAGTAACGAGCAGCACCCAACAACCACAGCCACGACAGGAGATTTATCCCTATTATTTGGCGAAAATTTCCTAGAAAAAGAGAATTCAGAATCGCAAAATCAACAAACGTTTAGTACGACTTTAGAGTTAAGCGATATTAACATACTTAATATAAATTTAGACTCTTCTTCCCAGGATTTACAAGAATTTATTGATACTAGTGATACAAACCTGCCTCCTGATGTCAACAAAAACGATGTGGTTGAAGATTTATTGACACTACCACTAGATGAGGATGTTGAACTATTACCTACAGACGAAGTAACTCAACCAGAAACTGAGGCGAACGCCTCTGTGGAACTATCTACCAACCAACAAAACAGTTTTGATAACTTATTCTTAGAAACTACAAATGCAAATTGGGTAGAAGAAATTACTCCTAGTGACTACATAGAATTACCCCAGGAAACAGGTTTGTCTTTAGACAGCCTATTTGCTGAAATGGAAGAACAGTCGCTACTGGCTACAAGTGAACCAGAACTTGGTGATTTATTTGATACATCTCCAACAGGAGCACCTGAGTTTTCTGAATCAGAAAATGATCTAAGCAACTTCTGGAACCAGGAAACCACAGAGGAACAGAACGAATTCGCCTTAATTGAGCAAAATGTGGAAAAGGCGTTAGAGGAGAGTTTGTTTGCTGCAACTAATGAGATTTTTACCGACAGTCAGCAGCCAATACCTTCTCCTATAGCCAGTTTTGACATAGAAGAAGATTTTGATCTCAATTTCCAGCAGGAAGAGCAGCTAGATTTGATATTATCATCAGATTCTGGAGATGATTTCTTTGATGAGTTAGCACTGAGTAACTCAACTATTTCCCCTGCAATCAACGATCGCATACAGCCTTCCGCGCCTGAAACGCCTTTGTTGGCGCAGCATCTAGGGGAAGAAATTATCAAGCGATCGCAACAACCAGAAGCTTTAGATTTTGTTCCAGAATTTACTAATCAGCCACCAGAGATATCTGCTGTTGATCTGGAACTTGATTCATTCAACCCTTTCGATGAAAATCCGCAACTG
>NZ_CAXTNE010000201.1:11727-15338 GCF_964245445.1 uncultured Nostoc sp. | reverse complement strand
TGAATTAGCCATCGCTGCTTATAATCAAGCACTCGAAGTTACAACCAAAAGCGCCCTTCCTCAATACCATGCAGGAACTTTGTTAAATCTCGGCAGCTTATACCAAGACGAAAACCAGTTTGACTCAGCTTACAATACCTTTGTTGCAGCAATAGAAACAGTGGAAGCTTTGCGGCTTGAAATTGTTTCTGGCGAAGAAGCCAAGCGCAAACAAGCAGAAGAATGGAATCAACTTTATCGATGCATGGTAGAAGTTTGCCTAGCATTGGCAAAAGACACTGAGGCAATAGAATATATTGAACGTAGCAAAACCCGCAATTTAGTCGAACTGTTAACCAAAGCAACTAAAGGCAAATCAAGAAAATTTGCCTTTAGTTGCTAGCAGCATCCACTTTGGAGAAATTCAAAACCTTTTAGATAACGAAACTGCGATCATTGAGTGGTACATCTTCACTGATTGTTTTCGCGTTTTCATCATTACTCACAACAAATTGATCATTTGGCAATCCAAGCAACAAGACTTAGAAAATCTGGAAAAATGGATTGATAATTACCTCCAGCTTTACGACAGCGATAAACCAAAGTGGCGTTCTCAGTTAAGCGATTTACTTATTCAGCTAACTAAAATCCTCCATCTCAATCAAATAACTTCCCTCGTTCCCTCTGATTGCCACAAGTTAATTCTCATTCCCCATCGTTATTTACACCTCTTATCTTTCCACGCTATTCCCCTATCTGCTAACGACTCCTCAACAGCAGAGTATTTATTTGATAGATTTCCTGGTGGTGTGAGTTATGCACCTAGTTGTCAGCTGTTGCGGTTTACTCAATCCAAAGCTAAAAAATTAAATGATTCACAGTTAAATCAACAAAGTCACCTTTTTGCTATTCAAAATCCTACAAATGATTTAGACTTTACCGATATCGAAGTTGAGACAATTGCCGCAAACTTTCAACCCCACCAAATTCTCAAACATCACCAAGCCACCAAAACAGCATTAACAGCACAACCAACAAATCAAAATCTCGCCAATTCTCAATGGCTACACTTTTCTTGTCATGGATATTTTAATTTGGGTTTGCCTCTCAAATCAGGCTTACAGCTAGCCGATGCAGTGATTGCTGAAGTTCCTGTTTATAGCAACTCATCTCGCTACCTACGAGTTGATGATGAAAAAGCAATAGATTTAGATAAATGCCTCACCCTAGAAGATATCTTTCAATTCGACTTAAATAACTGCCGTCTTGTTTGTCTTTCTGCTTGCGAGACAGGCTTTATTGATTTTAAGAATTACAGCGATGAATATATAGGTTTGGCAAGTGGCTTTATTCGTGCTGGTGCAGCCAATATTATTAGTAGCTTATGGGCAGTGAGTGATTTTCACACAGCTTTATTAATGATTAAATTTTATGAGCTTTTGCCTAATTATCAATATAATATGCCCTTGGCACTTAATCATACCCAGCAATGGCTACGTCAAGCTAATCAAACACAAATAATATATTGGCTTCAAGGTCTAGATAAAATGGAACTAGTAAAAAAACAGCAAATTATAGATTATTTAGATAAGCAATACAAACCAGAACAACAGCCATTTAAAAAGCCAGAATTCTGGGCAGCATTTTGTGCTATATCACCTGTTTTAGGCAATAAACAATAGGCAATTGCTCATTACCCATCAAAATCAAATACAATAACATGCAATCAACACAAAAATAAACCAATGGAAGCCGATAAACTCATTCAAGCATTTACCCAAGTTGTGCGAAATCAAGATTATGTTTTTTCATCAGAAGCCATTACAGCCATTCCAGAACTACAAAAAGAACTTGCCGAATTAGAAGCCCAACCACCAGATTTATTTTCCGAAGCAATTCGCCATTGGTATATTGAATATGAAGATGTTAGAGACGCTGTACTAATTGAAGAACGAGAAATAGAGAAAGTCAGTAAAACTAAGCCAGAAATTCAAGAAAATACTCAGGAAAATCGTTACAGAGTTGTGCAAGACGAAATTCAAAAACTGCACCATAGAAAAATCAATCAGTCTCATCAACCATGAAAATCTATGCACCTAATATTCATTTATTCGCCTTTCAACTTTATAAAAGCGCCAATATTGATGTAACACCAATAGATAAAAACTTTCTTTGGAACACTGGTGATGAAATAGTTGACATAACCTTACACCAAGATTTACACCTCTCCCAGCGTATTGATGTAAATAAAGAACCAAATAGCCCTCGTGTAGATTTACTCAAAGATACAGAAGTTATCGATGAGAACTACGCTGTCTCTTTTGACGGTATTACCCTAGACCAAAATCAAAACTTATTAATTAAAGGTTTTGCTCATCCTTTACGACTTTACGACAGCTACAGTTTATGGCTAAATCTACGTCGTCCAGAAAAAGAAAATAACAATCATACAGATGATGTAGATATCTCATTTCTACGAAAATTAAATCCAGACAACTGTCTTACCGTTAAAGATAATCCTTTATTTATCGGTCAAACTCTGCTAATTACTGGTTGGTTAACAGGTGCAAGAGATAAAAAAATTATCCAACAAATAGCAAACGAGTGTTTAAAATCTATATTTCCTGATAACTATCTTCTACCGCAATTTAATCGCCAAGGTGAATTATTTGGCAGTCTTATATTTGAATATGGTTTATTTAGTCAACTATCTAACTATCAGCACGTTTTAATTTGGTTATTTGCCGACGAACAAGCAGATGATAAATTGAATCAATGCTATCAAGAATTATTAGATTTATTTTTCTTTCGCGCTAAAGCTGTAAAAGCTTACAAAGATAGTAGAGAAGTTTACAAACAACTAGATTCAGCCTATCGCGATATTGAAATAATCATTGAAAAAATACCTAAATCAGATAAGACTCAAGCTACCAAAACAGTAGATTTAACTTATTTAAAAGACCTCCTAAAAACTTTACCCCAATCATTGTTAACATACACCCGTCTGCTGCGAAATTTAGAAGAATATCAAAATACTATTGCGATTAATACCTATAACTACGCCGAGAGATTGCAGCAGATTCATGATATAACAGGTGAAAGCATCAAGTTTCTAGAAATCTTCAGTCAAAGAAACTGCCTCTTCTTCCAACAACAAATCGATGCAGATTTAGGTTATTTCCACCACGGTTCGGAATTATTGAGTAAAGCCATAGACTCAATTCGTGGCATAGTAGAAATAGAACAAGCCGAACGCGATCGCTCTTTAGAAGACACCATCCAAGTAGTAGGTATAGCTTTTGGTGGCGGTGCAATAGTTTCTGGTGTCGTTACCCAGCACATAGATAAACCCTTCACAGAGATAAATTTCAAGTACCCAATTCATCCCCTAGTATTATCTTTGCTGTGGAGTTTTATAGCTACAGTTGCTTGTTTTTTACTGGCGCGGTTGTGGTTGTTTACTAAACGTAAATGGGGTTAGGATAAGTTATCTTACTCACGTAATATCAATAGTAGGAATAATTCTGCTGTGCGATGTCTACGACGGGCTACGCCTACGCCCATTTTCGACAACCAGAAAAATTCACGCTATTTCGGGTTGATATGCGATCGCTCCTTCAAATCAAAGCCTC
>NZ_CAXTNE010000201.1:0-11627 GCF_964245445.1 uncultured Nostoc sp. | reverse complement strand
AAATATCACTCAAACTCAGTTTCGCAAAAAGATTTTAACAAATCGATACAGTTAGCGATCGCTCCTAAATGAGTAATTTCATAACCGTGGGTATTTTGTGTAGGAAAGGCCAAACACGCAGCACGCCCAACATGACCAAATTTCATCGCAATCGAAGCATCACTACCAAACTGACTCAGTATCGTTAGCTGCACTGGTATATCAAGTTGCTTTGCAGATTGGCGCAGTTGTCCATTTAACCCCTCATCATATATTCCATACGCATCTTGAGATAAAAGTACAGGACTTTCGCCATCTTTAAGCGGATATTCCTCAGATAATGGACAAATTTCTAAAGCAATCAACGCATCCAAACGTTGATTTTGGGTGAAAAATAGCGCCCCAATTGCTCCCACTTCTTCTTTCGCCGACGCTACTAAATAAACATCGACTACTGGCTGTTTGAGACTTTCAGTCAAAGCTAGCAAAATGGCAACAGAGGCTTTGTTATCCAAAGTGTAACCAGCAATATGATCCTTTAACCGAATCGGACGCTTGCGATGTTTGCCAACCACCATTCTAGTTCCAGGTCGAATACCAGCTGCTTCTAATTGAGCAGATGTCAGCTTCGTTTCAATCCAGGCATTTTCCCACTTAACAGTAGTATCTTCCTGCTGGACTTTTTGGGGTGATTCGTGAGAAACGTGGCGGGAACCAAAGCTGAGAATACCGTTGATAGTTTCGTTATCTCCCAGTAAATCGACAACGCCTTCGCCATAAACCCACGGGAAAGAACCGCCAAGTTTGCTGACTTTGACACGACCTTCATCACCAATACTCTTGACAATTGCACCAATTTCGTCTTTATGTCCCGTGATGGCGATCGCTCGGTCTGGATTTTTTCCTGGAATCTTGGCAATAATATTATCGGCGCGATCGCACCAGACTTCCACACCCAGCGCCGCAAATCGTTGCATCAACAACTGGTTAATCTCAGCTTCTGCACCACTAGGGGAATGGTGCATGACCAATTCTTCAATAATTTCAAATAAGCGATCGTAATCCCACATCAAGACAGTTAGTTTAATTTTCAACTGTTGTATGAGACCATTGTGCATTAATAACCCGGCCTGCTGTTATAAGTGCTGACCTTTTTTGTTGACGCTTCAGCATTCCTACCGTACCAAAAGCACCAACGGCTAAAATCCCCAAGTTTATCGCAGGTTCAGGAACAGACTTAGCCTGAATCGCCGCTAATGCAGTATCTGCTATCACTTTATGACCTGCGGTCGTTGGGTGGTAATCGTCCCAGATGAGAAACTTGTTGTTAGCTGGGTCACATATATCTTCCCTATCTAGGCAAGACTCGGTTACATTCGTAAAACCCAATGCGCTAGCCTGATTCAATAAGGAATAGGTATCAACAGAGATGATGTTGAGATTTGGGTTTTGACTCAAAGCGCTGACAGTTTCTGCTAAACCCAAGTTAAAGTCACTAGTTGATTTGCTTAAGGTTGTAGGGTTGCGATTACCATTTTTAGCTGCTGGTATCTGTCCCAAATCTGGCAAGTTAAACACAAGAATATTTTTCGCGCCGACTCCTACCAGAGTATTCAACGCCAAGGATATATTATTGATTGGCGTGGTAGAGTCTTCGGGGTTAAGAAAAAGGAAATCATTCGCACCTCCCCATAATGTATAAAGTGCATTTGGATCAGCAGTTTGATTATTTGTTTGCAGAGTTTCGGCAAAACCCAGGACTTGTTTAAGTACCCCCGGTAATCCTCTATTGTCAAGAATAGCATTATCTAAACCAGAGCTAGCACCACCGAAGGCAAAGTTTATTCCTTGGGTAGGAAAAGGTGTGGGAGGAATAGTAGTAAATAAAGTAGGCTTTAACCCTAGCTGATCTCCAAGATAATCTACCCAGATTGGCCCATTGGAAAAACGTCCATCAAAGTAACGTCGGCTTGAAGGGTATGTTTTCCCAGTAGCATTGTATATATTGCCTGTATCGGAAAGACTATCGCCAAATACATAAAGCTGATCAAAACTTACAGCCGAGGCTTTGGTCGGCAACATGAAAGAGAACAGAACAAATCCTGCCGCTACAGCTTGTTTTTTCATATTTGTTTTACCTGTGGTATGTATAATTTGTTTAAAAGTAATAAAAGAGCGATAGTCTGACAACTTGTCTTTTGACTTACTTCAAAACTAAGTACGCCTATTGAGTTAATTTACGTTTTTTACTTAACTATGCCTCAAAAGTTCATCAAGCACAGCTAAAAGGGCTGTAAATACTTAGATTTACATTTTTTTGATAAAAAAAGTGTATATATTACAAAAAAAAGTATATTACAAATAAATAGCAAACTTTCTATGCTAAAAGGTAGATATTATCCAGCTTTGTGCTTGCTATCAACTGACTGTGATGGAATCAAAGCTGCATAAGCGTAACCCGTCGTAGGCATCACTTTAGTTTTAACTTCGCTTTAACTTCGCTTTAATTTCAAAGCCTCAGTAGCCGATACACCCTCACCCTGACTGCCGAAATACGACAAAGCCGTAGCAGCCTCAGCACGAGTTACTGGTTTTTTCGGTTGAAACAGAGTTGTATAACCAAATACCCGCCGAATATTTGATTGTTCGCTATTTTGGTAATCAGCCAACACTGTTCTTAAAGCCTTGGGGTCAATTCGCGCCGCGTCTTGGAAGCCCCAGGTTTGTTTGACTGCATCTAAGTTAGCAGAGGGTAAAGCTTGGCGAGTATCTAAAGGTAATTTCCACAGCAGCAACTGTTCTCGCGTTAGGGGTGCATCAGGACGAAACAAAACTACTGTAGAATCTCCAGACAAAGGACTAGGAATTAACCCAGCTTCGGCTAATCCCTGAATTGCTGGAAAATCAGGGTCTTTTGCAGACACATCACTAAAAACTGGTTGAGTAGTTTCTGATGCCAAGCGAATTTGTTTAGCTGGATTGCTGGCATACATAGCATTGTTAGCAGCAATTAGCCAACGAGCATATTCCCGATGTGTAACAATTTTAGCGGGTTCAAACTGTTTACTTGTAGTAGTATTGCTCTTGGTTGCTTCTGGTTCTATAGACAAAACACCTAATGCAGCCAAGTCTTGGATATGTTGCCGCCATTCTTGCGGTGCCTTATTCAGATCGTTGAATTCCTGAGATTCGGCTGTGGCTGTAGAAGTTGTTTGGTTATTAGCCGTACTTGGTGGCTGTGCTGCCAAGTTTGCGGGTGGTATCGGGCCAATGAACTGTGGATTGCCTGGTTGAGGGACGGCGTTAGTATTTTCGTTAGGATTTGTCGTTGGGGTAGATTGTGCTGTTGCAGTACTATTCGGTACGTAGTCAATTAGTAATTCGGTGGCTGTTTGGGGTTGATTAGGTGTAGCGTTAGTAACTGATTTAGGCTGAATGGAAACCTTCAACAGCAAATCGTTACGACGTGCCTCAAACACACCTCCTGCATCATCTGTTGGCTGTTGCAAAATCTGCCAATTATTTGTTTTAAACTGGCTACTATAAAAGTTAGCAATAAAGTTACTGGGGTCAGAACTCAACCAACGAGTTGAGATTCTGTTTTCTGAGCCGCTAGCAGGTGTCACTTCCTGTAGTTTGGCATTGGAATATAGTGGGATATCTTTGGGAAAATCAGGTGGTAACTGAAGTGTTGATTCGTTTTGCTGTGCTTGCGGTTGATTACCCTGAGATTCTCCAAAGACAACTGGATTGCTTTGCAGGTTAGGATCTGCCGCCAAAGATTCCTCAAGGTTTTTGGCAACTGGACTGTTAGCACAGGCTGTTAACGAAGTCAGTAGAACAGCCCAAATTAGAAATACAGCTGGACGTTTGCAGGGAGGCACAGGAAATCACAAATTGAGTTTCAATTCCTACCCTAGCGCAGACTGTTCATTAAATGGGAATGGGGAATGGAATATTGAAACTAACCCATTTACTCTGCCTCTATGCTTCTCTACGTCTTAAATATCACCAAAGGACAATATTAATTCACTATGTCCTCTTGGTAAATGTCTTTTTTAGTGAAGATAATGATATCTATTTGTTTTAGCTAAAAATGAGTAAACGGTAGCAAAAGCTACCGTATTGTCTTTGTATTACAGCCATTAGGTTTGATAATTCCCATGCTTATTTATAGAGTTCCCTAAAATTCTGGCAAACTAACATTTTGCGGAAAAAACATAAATAAACCTGAAATACTTGCTAGATAAGAGTTTTGTGATTTTGATGCTCTCAGATCACAGGGATTATGACAGGTTAAGGGAGTTTATGGTAAAAAAATCAAGTTCTTTTCTCCCCCTATCTCCTCTGCTTACCTTCACCCATCATTTTTGGGTTAGTCAAGTACTAAGGTTTACACAGTGGTGAAATCTAACGCATCAGCTCACTAAGAATTAGCTTCTCACTGGTGGGTTAATTTCAAAATGAATATGATTATCATGACCATTCAGATAAATACAAAGCCTCTCTCCAATTAGCTGTTGATCGTTGAAAAAGACTGTCCGTACCAACTTTTGCTTATTAATAGACTTGAGAATAGCTCGTGCAGCATCTTGATCATATTCAGAACTAGACCAAAAGATGCCACCGAAATTTCCATTTTTTTGGGGTAAGTAAACATCGCACATCATACCAGTTTCATGTCCATGATGGTCGGGAGTGTCGCCTCCATGAGGAAGACTAACATCGTTAATTGCAAATGGAGCAGCTGTTGAGTGAGTGTTACGATAACTCTTTTGATAATCTTGGGCAATTTTTTTAATAACATCAGCTAACCAGTGTGTTCCAAAATCGTGGTTATCTTGGATGTCTTCTAGTTCACCGTTAACGAAACCATTATCACGATCGCTTTTTGGCATCAACTCCCACCGTGGTGCGTTAGCTGCTTGCAACCATCGATGAGTTATTCCCCCAACATCAACTCGACCATCACCATTAACAGTACTACTACCAGCAATAATTGACTGAAATAGTTTGATTGCGTCAAATAGTCCTCTGTCTCTGTCTGCATTGTTAGGATTACCTACCCATGTGTAGCCTAGCTCATGCAATCGCGCCTTAATAGCCTTAACATCATCAGCTTTATTGACTCCGCCAATTCCCACACTACCAGCGAGTTTAATTACCTTCGCTCCTGGTAAACTTGATGCTGTAGGTTGTTGAGTGTTCTCATCGTCCTTGTGATCGAAAGGAACAACAACTTTAATGCGGATCTCTAGAGTTTGATCATCAATGGCAATTATCATGCGGTGATCGCCTTCTTGTTTAAAGACGAAATCAAATTGCCATTTGCCGTCCTGACTAATTGCTACACTTGCGACTGGAAATTGATCGTCGATCATAATCGACAAAACTTTGCTACTGTTGGTTAAAGGTGCTATGCCTTCAACCCTGAAATTTTGTCCTAATTCCACTTCTTTTGGCGCACGAATGAGCTGTAATTGTTCCACTGAAGCGGGAATGGTAACTCCACCTGCATTAGCTAGTAACTTTTGCGCCTCTGGAAGTAAGTCCACAACTTTACTCACATATTTAGGATCAGAGGAATAGCCTTTAGCCTTGAGAAAGCCAAGGAAGTTTTCTGGCGTGTTCGTATAATCTTCTAAGCCTTTATAGGGAGTGCGAGTTAAAAACTTCCAATAACCAATAATAAAAGCATCTATATCTGTAAATTTACAGAACTCAACTTCTTCTGGCTCAGAAGGAACTTTGATTTTCAACGGTTCGGCAAACCCTTTCATGTCAGGAACTCGCCATTTTAATCCGGCAAAATTGTTAGCATTGACAGCAAGCTCGCTTTTCCCTCTAGCAGACTCTAATAACCATTGTGCGAGGGTAACTTCTTTTAAAATTTGCCGATTAATCTCGGTAATCTTTCCACTTAGAATACCAACTTTTATAAATACTGTTGCTAAATCTTTTTTAAAATAATTGTTGACTAAATCATCTAATAATGACATATATTTGCCTATTGTAAAGCGTTTTTTATACCCAATGTTTTATAGAAATCGGTAATTTACGTGTTGACGAATGAATTAGGTTTGAAGAAAAATTCAGGAGTCAGAATCAATTACCGAAGGATTCAGACCTGCCACTAATGGCAGATCATCAAATTTTCAATTTGGTGGGGGTTTTAAACCCGATTATTCAGAGGCTCTCTACGAGATGCTAAAAGTGTAGCTTGCTTCTCTGTAATAGTACGGAGACTGGTTATCCGCCAGTTTTACAGAATACCCAACTGAATTCTGACTCCTGACTCCTGAATTCTGCTTGATAAATAGCTAATCTTTTTCTATAACTTTGCTGTATCCAGCAAAAACAAAATGCTCGTTTCGGTTTACTTTAGTTTTATCAGGCCACTTAACCCAATAATGGTTTTCCTCAAAACGGACATCTAAAACGGGGTAACTCCCTGGCTCAATATCAAATAGAGATTCTTTTGGTAGCTCTGATGCCTGTTCTGTAGAAGGCTTTAGAACTGTTTTTGTTGTAACTTGTAAAATATAACTTTTATCAGGTTTAGCTTCATCTTGTGACTCGCCAATTAATCCATCTTTAATTGCTTCGGCCATTTTTTCAGCATCAAAGTGATCCATATCTGTTTTAGAGTCACAAAAGCAGCACTCAATTAAAATAGCTGGCATTTGTGTATTCTTTAGAACAAAGAAACCTGTATTTTTAACCCCTCTACTATGAAAACCAAGTTTAATAATCTCTTTAAGAACTGATTGAGCAATACCTTGTGATGTATTACTAATGGCAAAAACTTCTGTGCCATTGGCTATACCGTTAAATTTATTAAAGTGAATCGAAACATAGAGATTAACGTTATTGGCATTCGCCTTATTAGTTCGTTGTCTCAGAGAATCGGTTACACTGCTAGCGCTTGTGGGAGTGCAATCAATAGCGGTATGGCCTGCTGCTTTGAGTTTTTGTATCAATTGTGTCCCAACTGCTTTTGTTAAGGCATCTTCTTGTTTTATGCCTGTTGCCCCTGTATCTGGAGGGCAATTGTGTCCCATATCAATACCAAATTTCATAGAGTTAATGTCCTTTTTATAACTTGAGAGGTACGGTTTAACTTAACTATACTGTATTAATTATTAACCCAAGTGCGATTGCTCTGTCAGTGACATAAAGTGAATTGTTACTGTAAATAATTGTAAAGATTTACGTAAAAACCTCATTAAAAGGAGGAATTTCATAAGTTCAATTTATAAATAAAGCAGGCTAACCCATGACGGCACAAGAGGCACTGAATCTAGCCGATAGTCTTTTTATGCTCTACCTTTGGGCAAAGACTCAATGACGTTCAATCTCTAGTTTTACTGTAAAGTTACCTGGGACTCACCTATGCGGAAATTGCGGTGTAGATAAGTTATAAACACGACTACATCAAACAAGCCGATTCTCAGTCGTGGCGAGAGCTTTCTTAGGTAGTATGTGAAGAGGTCTGTAAAAAATATTAATCTGTTCTGCGTAGCTACCAGCAGTATCAAAGTTGTGATAATTAAAGAATGATGTCTACGAAGGGCTACGCAGTTAGGCGTTTCAGACTAATATTCTCATAAAGGTTAGCGATCGCCACGATACCTACTTATCTGGTAATTATAGATAATTGTCATGAATTTGATGAATCTCATATCTGAATTTCTACATCTCCATCACTGCATATCGATGCCATTTTCTAATTTGCTTCTCAATTTATGGTGCTATTTTTAGCATGATAGAACTTAATTATTGATTGAAGTTGATTGAAGTTGTGCCCTCTCAAGAGAGACAAATAAAGCATAAATTAACAACTAAATCGTCAGCGCTCTATTTTTGAAAAATTTTAGACATAACAATTTTTAAGATATTTCCTTATTTTCTGCTCTGTAAGTATGAAAAAGGGAGTATTTAATTAAATAAATCTAAATTTTGTCTAATTTTTTCATAAAACACTTAAATACCACGAATTTTAATTATTATAAGCAGAAAACTAAGTTTATGATGAAAAATTAAAAGACAGTCATAAATTTTCCTACCTAAAGAGGGTTCACAGAAATAAATTTCAATGTTACAACTATAATTTATGTTGATCATAGTTGCACGACGGTCGCTATCTGGAAACCTACATCTTGCATCTATCTTGCTCAAGCAAGATAACTTTAGCTAAAAAAGTTAGTTTGCTCATTGATGTAATCGTCAAACCTTACCAATATGAAACGGCCTAACTATTTTCAAAATAATTCCAAAAACTCTTTAATAGAAAAGTATCACCTTTACAAAGGCGAAAAATTGAATTGGTTTCAAGTAACTCTTCGGCTTGAAAGATCAATTATTTCTATCATTTTTCCTTGGGTACTTTTCTGTACTGTCTATGGTGTTTTAATATCATTTTTATATCATTTCGGATTACCAATAGCATTCGCAGGTTCAAACAGTATTATTACTAATGCTGTTTTAAGTTTTAATATTGGTTTCACATTACTATTAGTTTTTCGGACAAATACAGCCCATGATAGATTTTGGGAAGGTCGTCAACTATGGGGATCTTTAGTTAATACATCTCGTAACTTAACTCGTGGAATTTGGATAATAGTTAAAGAGAAGACACCGAAAGATAAAGTAGAAAAAGAGGCAATACTTCGATTAGTAACTGCTTTTGCATTTGCAATGAAGTTACATCTCAGAGCAGCACCTTTAGATACTCAGTTAGCATCCTTAATGTCTGAAAAACAATATTTACAACTCCAAAATACTAATCATCCCTCCCTACAAATTGCTTACTGGATAGGAGATTACTTGCAGGATCAGCATGACCAGAATTGTCTCAATGTCTATCAACTGACTACTCTACATAACTGTGTAGATGATTTAGTAGATATTTTAGGTGGTTGCGAACGCATTCTAAAAACGCCACTGCCTTTGATATATACTATTAAACTCAGACAACTGTTATTAATTTTTTGTTTGATCTTACCTTTGGAAATTGTTAGCTCGTTAAATTGGTGGACTGGTATAGCAATGGCTTTTGTAAGTTTTACCTTATTAAGTATTGAACAAATTGGTTCAGAAATTGAAGAACCTTTCGGATTTGATCCCAATGACTTACCTTTAAATGCGATTTGCAATACAATCTCAAACAATGTTGAAGAATTGATTAGGCTAGCTTCTAATAATGTTCGTTCTTCCTAAATTTAGTAAATAAGTTTTACTAGTGAAATTATTGATGAGATGGGAGAAAATTTATCCTTCCTTAAGAATAGATAATCCTTGGGTTAAAATGCGTAAGCATAGTCGTTGGAGACATCGCTTAATAAATGTTTCGCCAAGCTTTCACCGTCCCTTTGCCAATTTCGCTATCAACAGTTTGACCACCTTCCAAGACTAGTCTGATGTCTAAGTTATCATCTGGAGCATTTTTCAAAGCAGTGGCTAATTCTTGACTGACAGCAAAAGTGCCGGTTGAACCGTCTAATTGAAAAACTTTTTCCCTGACCTTAAGCAAAAGTTTATCGACTTTCTTGGTAGTGACAAACCTAAGAAACTCAGGTCTAGGATAGCCACGGCCTGCTGTGTAGAAAGGAGACCTTGCTTCACCCGAATTTACAGTTACGAGAACTCGAATACTTGAAGGAGTCCACAAACTAATAACTTGTGTTGAACCCTGACGAAACAAATAGCCACCTAATGAGTTGCGGTCGAAAACCCCAAGAAACTCCCCTTCAAAAGGGTCAACAATTCTCACGGCTTTCGACCAAGGCACATCCATATCGGGGGACAGTCCTGCTGATTTGACTACTGGTAAATCACTTGATGCTTTGGCAAGGCTAACTACCTCTTGAACAGTGAAAGCAGGACAAACTTGGGGTGAAAGCACAGCCAAGATAGTCCCTAAAAAAAGAACTGGAATTGTCTGCGGTAAGTTCATCATGAGTCAGGGGTACAATTTTCAAAAACAATAATCGGACAGCCTTTATTAGTCATCCCCCGCAAGACTTTTATTTGCTATGAAGCTTTGACAATTGAGCAAAATTCAGTGTTTTGGGGCAATCTCTTAACTCACTGCATCCTCTAGAAGACGCTTGGCGTAGCTTATTATTAATAATACACAAGTACTAATATTTACGGGTACTTAAGTAATATCATTTAATATTGCTAAAGGGCTTAAGGTTTTTGTGCAAGAGTTAGTAAGTAGAATTTTATTTTTGACATACAGATAAAAGCATACATTCCCAAACTAGCCGTGGTTGAGCGTAAGAAAGTAAGTATTTACGAGATTGTTCTAACTGGTTGATGATGCTGGGTTGATGCCACTGCTGCCAGTAGAATTGCTGAAGATAATCAACTAACCACAGTTGGGCTTCTGTATCTAAATCCTTATCAATTTTCTTGGCTAACTCCAAGGCTTTGTGGTAAGAAGCAGGAACTTTTTTTAAGTCTTCGAGTAACTCAGAAGGAATAGCTTGTAATTGCTCGTAAGATGCGATCGCACTTCCGGCACTGCCAGCTGCTATGCTCAATACTGCCTGATTTGACAAAATTTCTTGATGACCAGTTTGTGTGAGTACAACAGCCAAAGACTGTGTATCTAAGCGATAAAAAGGAATGCGTTGACAGCGTGACACTAAAGTTGGCAAAACAGACTCAGGTGTAGGTGCAATTAAAATTAACGTCGCCTGTCCCGGTTCTTCTAAAGTTTTAAGTAAAGCATTCGCTGCTGCTTCTGCCATTGTTTGGGCTTCTTCCAGCACCACTACATTCCTTGGTGCTTCCAAGGGTGGACGACTGAGAAACTCGGTAATTTCCCGAATTTGCTCTAGCCGAATTACAGGTGGTGCTTTACGCTTAAGTCCTTTTTCGGCTGCTTCTGCTGCTGTTAATCGTTGTCCCTGGTATTGGTACGTTGGTTGCACCCACAACAAAGCTGGATGGTTTCCTTGACGCAAACGGTTTTGTAAAGCCGCAGTGACTCCCATCTCGCTAGAAAATAGCAATTCCACAAAACACCTGGCTGCTAAACTTCTTCCTACACCATCTGGCCCCACAAATAGATACGCTGGAGCAACCCGATTTTGTCTGACAGCCTGAGTGAGTAATTCTATGGCTTGCTGTTGTCCTACAAGTGGTGCAAATGGGTTAATAATTCAGTACCTTCGCCAAAACAAGAATATGAAAAAAGAGGGCTGATGTAGTAGAGTTGTTGTCTTCCAGAACGACAACTTAGAAGCTACTAAATGCCAATATTTGACATACTAGCACTTCTACCGCGTAAGGGTCGTAGCCTTTTTAAATGCAGAGGGATGCAATGCTATTGTCAGGCAATGCAATCGCATTGTCAGGCAATGCAATGCTATTGTAAGGCGATGCAATGGCATTGTCAGGCGATGCAATGGCATTGTCAGGCAATGCAATGCTATTGTCAGGCGATGCAATGGCATTGTCAGGCGATGCAATGGCATTGTCAGGTGATGCAATGCTATTGTAAGGGACTTCCAGAAAATAAATTATCCAATTTTCTCAGATAATATTTTTCTTTCTACCCCTGCGCCCAGCTAAGGGAACTCCAAAAAATAAATTATCCAATTTTTGGAATCACAACGACTTTCCCTCCCCCTGCCCCC
>NZ_CAXTNE010000200.1:0-15375 GCF_964245445.1 uncultured Nostoc sp. | reverse complement strand
CCTCTGCCTCTTCCCCATCCTTCCACTTTGAAGTCGAAGATACTGGACGGGGAATAGCACCAGAAGAAATGAATAACCTGTTTCAGCCTTTTGTTCAGACAACAAGCGGTATCCAAACCAAGGAGGGAACTGGACTAGGGCTGACTATCAGTCGGCAATTTGTACGGTTACTGGGGGGCGATATTCACTTGACGAGTAGCGTTGGGCAAGGATCTACTTTTAGTTTTGACATCCAAGTGAATTTAGCCGCAGCTTTAAAAGCTTCGCCAAAGTTGAGTAAAGGACGTGTACTCAAGCTGGCAGCAGACCAACCATCTTACCGTGTTCTGGTAGTGGATGACCGCAAAGAAAATCGCGATTTAATTGTGCAACTTCTTGGTAGTATTGGCTTTGAAATTAAGGCTGCGAATAATGGACAAGAAGCGATCGCTATTTGGCAAACCTGGCAACCTCACCTAATTTGGATGGATATGCGGATGCCTGTAATGAACGGTTACGATGCAACTAAAGAGATTAGAGCCAGGGAAAGAAATACAAATGCAAATCACCGCACCGTAATTATTGCCTTAACTGCCAGTGCTTTTGAAGAGCAACAGGCAAGTATCTTAGCCGCAGGTTGCGACGACTTGGTTCGTAAGCCATTCCGAGAGCAGGTGATTTTTGAAAAGATAGCTGAATATTTGCAGGTGCGTTATGTTTACGCAGAAGAAAGCCGTGAAGATGGAACAGACAGCAACCTAGAAAATATTCAATTTTCCATTTTGGATCTTCGCTCTGCAATTACCATTATGCCTACTCAATGGGTAACAGAACTTAATCAGGCAGCCGTTGAAGTCGATGCTGAAAGGATTTTCCAATTAATTGAGCAAATTCCGCAAACTCATTCTGCTTTGGCAGAAAAATTGTCAAATTTAGTCCGCAGCTTCTGCTTCGATGAAATTATTGGTCTAACGGAGGAGAATTCGTAATTAATCAAATTAGATTTAATTAGCGATCGCAATTTTAACTTTAGAAGTTTTTTGGCAAATCAAAAATAGAAAAGGGAAAAAGTAAGCGTTTAATTTGTATTGTTGCAGTCCATACAAATTAAACGCTTAGAGTTGATTAATTTGTGGCTAAAGCTGGTTCTGCCAAAAAATCTTTCAGATTTTCTTGCTGAGTGGCAAATTTCAAATACTGAGATGCCATTTCTGGTGTTAATAGTTCTATCATTAATCTATTTTCCACCCAGAACTCAATCACATCAAAGAAAGAATCGCGGTTACAGCGCACTACACGCCAACCTTCACGGATACCGATTTGTTCAATTTCTTTCTGACTACTGGGTACAGAAATAGCTGCATGAATATCTGTATACATAGAGGTAATTGCAGTATGCACAAATACGCATTCTTCATCATTTTCACCAGGTTCAATTTGAGAGCCTAAAGGATAAAGTTCAATGGCTGTACCGTATTCATCAAAAGGTATAACCATATAGCTTCCTGGGTTAGGAGGAAAAAGAACAGCTTGCGCTTTTAAGATTTCTGCCAGAACTTGAGCAACATGGCTAGGGTTTCTAACAGCAATTGAAATATGGTGAATCATGGAATAACCTCAGTTTGATATTTTGTAGATTAGAAAACAATCGAGGAGAACTAGAGGAGGCAGGGGATAGAAAAAATGCTTAACTTAAGAGTATTGGGTTCTGTGCAACTTGAATGCTCATTAGCTTACTGAGGTCGCCCGTAATGAGCTTTGCCCTTGCCATCAGGTGTCGCAAGTACCAGAACTTGCTGCCCGTAGTCATTCGTCTCAATCGACCACTCGTAAGTCTCCGGCTTTGCTGTATTGCGGCTGGAGTAAGTGCGCCCACTATTGCAGATTTGCCCTTTGGATGTGCTGTCACTGGGTTGGAAAGTAAAGCGTTGACCCTCAATCTTAACTTTGCCTTTTTCCTCTATGAAGAGGTTAGAAGCACAGTTGTAGGTGTTAATCTGAAGCAGCCTATTTCGCTTGTAATTACCGTTAGATGCGAGTTGAAATTGATCGCTAGAACCGTTCGGGGCTGCTGACTGCCCTGTGTAGCTGTCTTGGTATTGGATGGACGAGATTCGACCGTACCGCCACTCGCCTTGGAGTTCGGTAGGCACTCCAGTGTCGTTTTTACCCGCCTGACTCGCGCTTGGGTAAAAAATAAGGCTAGCAGTGAGGCTCAAACTCAGGGCACTAGAAGCGAAAAGGCGGATAGCTTTTGGCATGGAATAGAGTTGGTTGTTTGTTAGTGAGTACATTTGGCTTTTGTAGAAATAGATTTATTTATCAACTAAAATGATTTAGAACGCGAAGTTTACGTGTTTCTATATAGCCGTTAACAGTAGAGCGCATAGCTAGCTGTGCGCTGCATCCAAACGAAATGTTCACGCAATAAATTGCAATCCATATTTGTTCAAAACAGGCTGCACTTTTTCCATGTTTAACGATGAACTATCTGCTAATTGACCCATTTCTTCATAAAAGTTTTTCGCGCCTTGAAGCGAAATTAAAACCAGAAATTTAGCAGAAGCAGAACGAATCTTGAAGGCGTGTGGTGCATTGTGAGGAATGTTAACCAAAAAGCCTGCTGATGCCAAAATTGTTTCTGTACCAACTTGGATGTCTAATTCACCTTCTAGAATATAAAATGCTTCTTCCCAAGGGTGAGTGTGCAGTGGTGGCCCATTTTATTGCGTATCTGTAACTTCATAAATTGTCCAGGCTTTATTTGTGTCTTCTCCGGTTGCTTTTGTTGTAAATTGTCCACCAATAATCGAGAATTGCTTACCTTCTTTTGGTGCTAAAATAATTTGTTTACGTATGGTTAAAGTTTACATACAAGTTACTCTTTGTTGTGTAGTTTAGTAAGTGTCAGCTACCAATTTGATTTGATGTTTTTAAGATTAAAAATTAATCGGGGAGAACTAGGGGAGATAAATGGGTAATTGATATTTTTTTTGTAACTGATTATTAAGATATGGAACTAAGGTTAAAATCTCTAAGAAGAATTAGTAGCCTATTCTGGCTAAGGTCGATATTGCCATGCCTAAAGAGCCACTCAACTTGCGAAAAGCAGACATACTGGTGATTGATGACACACCAGAAAACCTGAACCTCCTATCTGCCATGCTGACGGAACAGGGATACAAAGTTCGCAGCGTAACTAAAGGTTCTACGGGGTTACGGGGCAGAAGGTGAAAAGGTGAAGTGCAACGCTGCTGACCTGCTGATTATGGCAACAGAAACAATGCAGGCAATGGCAAATAAATTGCAAGTTAAACTGATTGTCCACCCTCTAGCAATTGAACTTTGGGTAGATCCCGATCGCCTACTGCAAACTCTGACCAACTTAATAAGTAACGCTATTAAGTTTTCTGAACCAGGTGATACTGTGTGGGTAAGTGCCACACTCGCAGAACACAAGGGTGTTGAGTTGGGAGAAAATGACCATGCTTCAACACAAAGCACTCTATTACCCGGTTTCCTGCTGATTAGTATTCGAGATGAAGGGCGAGGAATTCCTAAAGATAAATTACAAATAATCTTCGAGCGCTTTCAGCAGGTAGATGCATCCGGCTCCCGCAACAAAAAAGGAACAGGTTTAGGACTGGCTATTTGCTGAAATATTGTCCAGCAACATAACGGTAAAATCTGGGTTGAGAGCATTTTAGGTAAAGGTAACACGTTTTATGTACTGTTACCTTTGGCAGCTTTCTAATAAATGGCTTCTAACTGCTTAATTCTCCCCTGCTTTTCCCCGATTTAGCTTTAGAATATTTCAAGAGCGATCAAGCAAATCAGCATATACATCGTGGAAGAATGTCACTATGAACAGAAATATCTTGATTGTTGATGATGAAGAAGATGTGCGAGCGATCGCCAAGTTGGGATTAGAAATGGGTGCTGGTTGGAATGTTTTGACAGCTAGTTCTGGTCAAGAAGCCTTAAACGTAGCTGTTAACCATAAACTAGATGTCATCTTACTAGATATGATGATGCCTGATATGGATGGGCGTGCAACTTTGCAACAACTGAAAGCTAACCCCGCCACTAAAAAAATTCCAGTAATTTTATTAACAGCCAAGTTTCAGCAATCGGATCGAGAGAGATTTACTGATTTGGATGTTGCTGCTATTTTTGCCAAGCCTTTCCGTCCATTGAAACTGGCAGAGCAAATCAGTGAAGTACTGGGCAGTTAGCCTGACTTTGATGAATTCTTGAATTAGTGTTTACTTGAGAACAATTTCGATTTCACGGCAACAACTAAGGCAAAAGCTTGAAGTTTATGAATTTAACTTTTGCATTACCACTAACAAAGATATTCACAGCCCATTCTTAACGAACTACTTGAACTTCATTAGACATATACTTAAAACAAAGTATATGTATGGAAAAATGCAGAAATGTTGAATATTGATACAAAACTTTACATTGTTAGTTACACTAAGTCTCAAAAGCTTAAATTAGTCAGCAAAACATCATCTCCTCAAACCAATGAACATAGCTGATTTTCTGACACATACAGGATTGAAGATAGCGGAATTTATCTAATAGTGTATGTCCCCATTGTTTGGAAATAGATAAAAGCTGTAAAATCAGATAAGCTATCAAACTCACGTAAATTTGTATGGTAATACCATTGACGTTTTTGGTAATTAATTTGTCAAGTTTTAAGTGCATCTTTAAAAACTTCCACAAGAGTTCAACTCCCCAACGTAATCGATAAATATCCCTAATTTCATCATCATGAACAGCTGCATCTCCTGATTCTGGTAAATTAGTAACTAATACCAATTTAATGTGAAGCTGCATAGAATAGAGCTTCTAGGATGAAGTTATAAGAACAGATAGAAATTACCTGCTCAAGTGTCAATACCTTTGCCAAATGTTTCAGGATTTGTAATTCTACATCCATTGCCCTACCTACCTTCCAGAGTTTTTTCTTCTAATCCTTTTATTTAGAATACCCGGAAAGTGACAGAAGAGGGTTATATCATGTTCGCATAATCACTTATGATAAAAGTAGGTAGTAAAATGATGAAACATGCCAAAGCGAATTAGCATAGCCACGCATTTAAATATTTCAGAGTTAGAACAGCTTTATCGACAGGCAAAAAATGCGTTAGAAAGTCGTCAATTTCAGGTTTTATGGTTATTAGCGCAAGGGAAAAAAACCGAAGAAGTTGAGGAAGTCACAGGCTATAGCAGAACATGGATATACGCATTGGTGAAAAGGTATAACGAATTAGGCATTTATGGAATAGGCGATCGCCGTAGTCAAAATCAAGGAGCAAAGACGTTAATAGATGACATCCACCAAGCGCAACTCTGGCAAGCTTTACAGTCAAACGCGCCAGATGGGGGATTTTGGAATGGTCGAAAAGTTGCAGATTGGTTGAGTGAAGTCACGGGGACAAAGATTAGTAGATACAGAGGGTGGGAGATATTGCGCCAGATGACTTTGGCGATCATCAGTCCGTTTTCTGGCGAAATCGGCGAGCAAGTGGATGAGGAGCAGGGAAAGTATGATCAGTCCATAAGGGCGGTTTGGTGGCAAAGTATTCAACTAACGTGTTGAGTAAGCTGCTATAGGCAGAATGCATCTCCACAAACTTTCGCCATGCTGATTCTGCATCCTTTAGCACAAAACCCGCCTGTGCTAAACTTGCCCGTGACTGCTCAAATTGTTCGCGATCGACTTCGAGTATGGCGGCTTTGGGAAGTTGAAACAACTGATGCAGATCCAGAATAATACGACAGCCCATTCGGTGCATCAAATACGCTCGACCGCTATGCTCAGTTTGCACGGTAGTAAGCAACAGCGTACAAGCGTCGAGCATTGCACCAAGTGTACTAATCCAGGAATCATCTTCCAGAGTCGAGCGAAAAAACGACAGAATCGGATACGCGCGATGGCTCTCTAAAATTTCCGCTGCCCAAACTTCCCAATCCCCAATGTCACCAGGCAGTTGCTCAAGAATCTTTAACCGAGCATAAGTTTCCAACAACGTCACCCCCGATGGAGGACTGCCAGCCCGCGCCTCGACGAGATTGACAAAAACTTCCCGATGCTGTAAAGAACTGTAGAGTGAGAATAAAAACGCGATCACAAGCGACATCACTGCCAATCCCGATCCTGCTGCCGTCAACATTACCACCCGCGCAATCCCGAAAGCAACAAAATCCCCAAATCCAAGGGTGAACAACGAGGTTCCTGCTACGTAAAGCGCACTACCAAAATCTCGAATCGCAGGTTGGATGGAGTCTTGCAGAGCGTACAGGATCAGTCCGTACCCAAAGATCAATACAATCACCCAAACTGTAAGCAGCAGCATTAATGACAACGGCGCGAATATTCCCAATAAATACTCCTGCCGCTTGCCGGCGTGCAAACTTAGTTTTCGCCACGGCAACCAAAATAATCTGATCAGCAGAGATGAAATCCTAAACGTGCGCGGCGAACGACGAGGAACGATCACCACCTGAAATACATCAAACGATACAATGACAATGATTAAGATACCGATGCTTGCCTCACATATCGCCATCGTTTGATTGCCTGAGTCAGAACTTTTATCTTTGACAAAAATTGTAAACTATGCATAGCCAGATTTTGGAAGATTCTGACTCAAATGGCAGGCTAGAAAAGCTCTAAACTATGTAAAATAAGCACTACAGCTTTCTCTTCGCTATTGAACAGTGAACAGATGAGTAGCTGACAAGGCGCAGCCCACCTTACTTGTGTCGCAGATTCCTGGACTTTATTAGCTAGACTTATGGGTAGGACTGAAAACAATTGTAATGGTAGTAGCTTCGATCCAGCATTGGGATAAAAGAATCCCAACCAAGAATTTTATGATTTACCAATTTCATAACTTAGTGTCTAAATACCTTTATCTATTGTGCCTCACTAGTCTTTTTCAGCGTGCATTGGCACAACCAACACTTTATCTACCCTGTTTCCATCCATACTAACTATTTCAAAGCGTAGTCCCGCCCACTCAAAATGTTCAGCCACCAAGGGAATATGCCCTAGTTGGTTGACGACAAATCCCCCCAAAGTTTGATAGTTGACACCTACCCCTGGTAACAACTTTTTGATGTCTAAAATTTCTTTCAACTCATCAATTGGCAACAGTCCATCTAACAACCAAGACCCATCTTCACGTTGCACTATATCGGGATCAGCTAGTTCTTCACTGGTTGGGATATCACCTACTATCGCTTCTACAATATCAGTGATTGTCACCAGGCCTTGTGTCACGCCATATTCATCTACGATTAAAGCTAGGTGAGTCCCAGATTTCTTAAATAACTCTAAAAGGTTCAAAGCCTTCATGCTTTCCGGCACATATAAAAGTGGCTTTAGTAAAGCTTGCAATTCAATGGCTTGGGTTGGATTTTGGGCTAAAAATTCTTTGGTTTGCACAATACCTAATAAGTTATCAATGCTCTGTTGAGCAACTGGGAAGAATGAATGAATACTTTCAATGACTTGGCTGCGGATTTTTGACAATGGTTCATCAATATCAAGCCAAACCATCTCTGTGCGTGGTGTCATAAATGCACTGACTTGTCTGTTGCCAATGCTAAACACTCGCTCTACTACGTCTTGTTCGGCTTCTCCCAACAGACCCGCTTCATGGCTAGCTGCCACTAAAAGTTTCAATTCTTCAGTCGAATGAAGCAATTCTTCGCTACTTCCTGGTTCCAAGCCTATAAGCTTAAGAACGAAATTTCCTAAACTATTCAAAGCTTGGACAGCAGGGCGAAATATCACTAAGTATAGTTCTAAGAGATTTATAACCGCGAAGGCTGTTCTTTCCGTGCGCTGGAGCGCTAAACTTTTCGGAGCCAATTCTCCTAAGACGATGTGGAGAGACGTAATGATTGTAAAGGCAATCACTACTGATAAGGTATGGGCGCTAGTTTGCGATAAAGATTTTGGCAGCCAATGGAAAGCGGGTTCGACAAGTACAGCAATCGCTGGTTCTCCAAGCCAACCTAAGCCTAAAGAGGATATAGTAACACCAAGTTGGGTCGCTGCTAGATAAGCATCCAAGTTATTTACTGCCCGTTGTAAAGCTTTTGCACGGGGATGAGCTTGGAGAACCAACTGCTCGACACGACTACGGCGAAGCGCAACCAAGGCAAATTCAGCTGCGACAAAGAACCCGTTGGCTAGCACCAAGAAAATCACCGATAGCAATTTGCCCGCAGTAAGCCAAGTCAATGGACTGTTCATGACTATCTATTATAGCCTTTGATCCTAATTATTACCGCGATTATTTTGTCAACGCTAATTCCTACTTATTTGCCGATCAATGGTCGGCAAATATTCTTTGGATATGTGGGTAGACAGATCATAAGTTAGAGCAATGCCGAATAGCCCGCCTTCGGCATTACGCTCCGTCCCGTCCCTGAAAAGTAATCCGTGTTCAGGCAAACTTGACGGTAAAATGTCTCGGATTCCTTGATAACTTACTGTATTCTGGGATATCCTGTGACTTGAAGGATAAAGTGGCACTAACTGCCATTTTATCCTTCACAACATAGGTAGCCAAGATATGGGTTCTTGAACCACTGATCATTGAATGAATGGCTATCGGAAAAGAGGAGGCAGGAGTTTTTCAATTTTGAATTTTGAATTGATTTCTCTCGATTCACTCATTCACCGATCTAACAAAATTGTATCATTCCCACTTAAATTCTATATTCGAGGTAACTTTGAAAACTGAGATTTTTTAAAGTCGATCAATAAAACTATTCTGGGGATATTGCTGCGATTCCAAACTTCATGCTCAACTGTATCATCAAAAACTAAGCACTTGCCTTCTTCCCAAGTTTTTGTTTTCTCCCCCACTCGTATCGCACAGTCATCAGCAACAATTAAACCCAAATGACAACGGAGTACAGTGTTTATATATCCCTCATGAGGAAGAATATGAGTTCCAGGTGCAAGTGAAGAAAAAGTTGCTGTGGTCATTCCAGGAATAGCTTCTATTAATTTTGTTGTTTCTGGACACAAGCGGCAGTTATTTTCTAATTTCTTTCCAAAAGAATACAAAGTAAAAATATCCCAGCCTTTGTTATAAAGAAACTCTTTTTGCCAAGGAATAGAATCATTGTTTTGCAGTCTATCAAACTCTTTTTTAATGAGGAACCAGTTTGATTCTAGACTCTGTGTAAATCTAAAAATACTAGTTTCGTAAAACATTTTTTATTTAATTATGTTATGTTCATTGCCTTGAAGGTGACTGGAAGAGATTTTAAGCTCCGAAAAGGAACTTTTTTTCGCCATTCAACCTGTTCTTGTAATAACTGTATATCAGGTAATTCTTGCACAAGAGCATTAATAGCAATTTCAGCTTCTAGCCGTGTTAATGCTGCACCCAAACAAGAATGAATACCATCAGCAAAAGCTAAGTGATTGTTATTAACTCGTGTAATATCAAAACGATCTGGTTCAGGAAATTGTGCAGGATCTCGATTTGCAGCCCCCAATACAACCAATACTTTATCACCAGACTGAATAGTTACACTATCTAAAAGAACATCTTGATTTGCTACTCGTGTAGTAATCTGAATCGGGCTATCATAACGCAGTATTTCTTCTATAGCACCTTGAATAAGCATAGGTTGTGTCTTGATTTGTTGCATTTGCCCTGGGTGACGCAACAAAGCAAGCATACCGTTACTTATGAGATTGACTGTTGTTTCTTCACCTGTTAGAAAAAGTAACATACAGATGGAAATAATTTCTTCTTCCGTGAGCTTGTTATTCTGCTCTTTAACTGCTATTAAAGCACTCAAAAAATCCTGTTGTAGATTTATTTTACGTTGAGCAATCAAGCCCTTAAAGTAATCTATAAATTCTAAGGCCACTTTATTCATCTGCTCATAGTCTTCCAAAGACTTGAGTGGATCTAAAATCTCAGACAATTTATCTGACCAATAATATAGCTTATACCAATCTTCAACAGGTACTCCCAATATTGTGCAAATCACATTACAAGGTAAAGGACAGGCAAAATCGGCAATTATATCCATGTAGCCTTGATGTCGAATTTTACTAATTAGCTGCTCTGTGATTTGTTGAATTTGGGAATATAAACTTTTAACAGTAGCAGCAGAAAAAGCTTTACTTATTAGTCCTCGCAATCTAGTATGTTCTGGCGGGTCTAGAAATATTAACCATTTACTAATAGCTTGTGCAAGTGTATTGAAATTCCCCAGATAATCGCTTTTGTATTTAACGTGGTTTGGCATTTTATTAACACAAAAGCGAGAGTCCCGTAAAATCGTTTTAGCATCAGCATAGCGAGTAACTACCCACATATTATTGAAGCTCTGGTGTATTGGTTCAACAGAACGAAGTTTATGGTAAATGGGATAGGGATTATCCTGAAAGGATGATTCATAAGGATTAAATTTAAAAAGAATTTCCATTTTTGATATTTGATTATTATCTTTAATTGGTTGCATTTTCTATCCACTATATTTACTAAAAACTGACCAAAAAATTAGTTAATACTAAAATTTAATGTTAGAGCTTTTAAGCCACGGATAGCTATGCTTTTTCGCCACTCTAATTTATCCATAGCTAGCTTTAAATTAGGAAGCTCTTGAATCAGTGTATTAATAGCAATTTGAGTTTCCAGCCGTGCTAACGCAGCTCCCAGACAATAATGAATATTATCGGCAAAAGCAACGTGATGATTCTGCTCTCGGTTAATATTTAACTGATCTGGGTTAGGAAACTGGGCAGGATCTCGATTAGCAGCACCTAAGCACAAAACTATCTTTTCACCTGCTTTGATTTGTTGATTGCCTATTTGTAAATCATCAGTAGCAATCCGGGTAATCATCTGAATTGCACTATCGTAGCGAATGATTTCCTCTACCGCACTTTGAATCTTTGTTGGTTCTCTTTTCAGCTGTTCCATTTGTTCAGGGTGATTGAGCAATGCCAACATTCCGTTACCTATTGTATTACCTGTAGTTTCTTCTCCTGCACCAAATAACAATGTACAAACTGCCAATATTTCCTTTTGAGTTAATTTATCACTTTGCTCTTGAACTGTAATTAGACTACTAATCAAGTCTTGCTGGGGATTTTTTTCTCGTTCATGAATCAAACTACGTAAATAGTCTTGAATCTCTTGCGTAGCCTGATTCATTCTTTGATATTCTTCTAGTGATACCAATGGCTCTAAAATCCGAGACAATACATTTGTCCACTGATGCAGTTGATTTTGAGCTTCTCTTGGTATCCCCAAAAGTTTACTAATAACTTTCACAGAAAGCGGACTGGCAAGATCGGCAATAATGTCTATATTCCCTTGAGGTCTAACTTTATTTAGCAATTCATCTACAATTTCCTGAATGAAAGGACACATCTGCTCAACAACTACGGGAGAAAAAGTTTTAACTAGTAATCCACGTAATCTAGTATGATCTGGCGGGTTCATATAAAATAAAAATTTGCTAGTAGTATAAGCCAGAGTATCCAAATTTTTCTCTTTATTCTTAAGATATTTGCTTCTTTCATTGATTAATTTTGGTCTGTCATCAGTACGAATACACCCACTTCTTAAAACTGCTTTGATATCAGCATAGCGAGTGACGAACCAATCACCGCCAATCAAGTATTTATGTACTGGATCTTCTGAGCGGAGGCGATGATAGGTTGGATAAGGATCAGCATTAAATTCAGGATCAAAAATATTGTATTTTAATTTAATTGACCCTATTTCTTTGCTGTTGTTAGTACTAACCACTTCTTTAGTCACATTAGGAATTTGTTTGATTTTATAGATTTTGCTTTAAACATTATCTGGAGAAGCCAATAATCCTAATAATTGACTTTCTTTTGCTAAATGCTCTGCTAGAATTTTGATATTGGGATATTCCCAAAAAAGAGTAATTGCCAGTTCACAACCTATCCATTGACCTAATTCAGTCGTTATACTGACTGACACTGCTGAATCTAAACCATAGGAAGTAAAAGACTCTTGAATATCTATTTCATTAGGAGGTAATTTTAGGTATAAAGCGAGATGAAAAATTAACCAGTTTTGAATTTCTGCTTCTGTCAAAGCTAGTTTTTCAGAGTGATTAACATGTGAATTCTGTGTTTGTTCCCGAAGCTCTTTTACTTCTGTTTGCAGTTTTAATAAATCTATTTGTGCAAGATTGGCAATCCAATCTCCGACAATATCTAAATTTCCATTCAAGAAACCAATACGACAAGCCTGACGCTGAATTTTATTACTTGGCGTTTTCGGGATAGTTGCAGTTTTCAGCAGGGCGATCGCATAGACTTGCAACTGATATTCTTCAGATACTGCCTGACGTATGGCTTTTATAACTTCCAAAGCATCCAGGTTACGTAAGTAAGTCCGCTTTACCTCTTGAACAATAACTAGCTGTTCAACTCCTGCAACTTCTAGAGAAAATGCTGCTCCACAATGAGGCCGTAGCGCTGGATGGCTGTTTTCAACTGTTAACTCGATATCCTGGGGATAATAATTTTGTCCTCGAATAATTATCATGTCTTTTAGGCGACCTGTGACAAATAGTTCGCCATTGAGCAAAAATCCTAAATCTCCCGTGCGGAGATAAGGCCCCTCTTTTGGATCTTGAAGTTGAGCATGAAAAATCTGCTGCGTTTCGTCGGGTTTGTTCCAGTAGCCAATGGTTACACTCGACCCTTCAACCCAAATTTCTCCGACTTGTCCATCGGGACACCGAGTTAAAGACTCTGTATTGGCGATCGCAATTTTTTGGTTAGGGGTACTGTGACCAACACCAATGATCGCTTTATTATTCTCTGTCTCAGAGGTAGCATCTACAATTAAATTCTGTTTTAAAGGTTGATCTTGTACAAAGTGAATCACTGGTGGAGCTGCTTTTAAACCCCCAGACACAATTAGAGTCGTTTCCGCCATACCGTAGCAGGGGTAAAAAGCACTCCTTCTAAAGCCACACTCTGCAAAGGTGGTGGCAAACTTCTCTATAGTTTCCGCACGTACAGGTTCAGCACCATTAAAAGCTACTTCCCAACGACTTAAATCCAGTTCTTGCCGTTGTTCGGGAGTAATCTTTTCAATACACAGATCATAAGCAAAATTAGGGCCGCCGCTAGTAGTGGCTTGATAGTCGGAAATAGCTTTTAACCAGCGAAAAGGCTTTTGTAGGAATGACTCTGGCGACATCAAAGTGACTGAGCAGCTACCATATACAGGCTGTAACACTCCACCAATTAGCCCCATATCGTGGTAAGGAGGTAGCCAAATTACTCCGCGACTGTTAACTGTATGTTCAAAAGATTTATAAATTAAATAAGAGTTATGTAGTAAATTGCCATGACTTACCATCACTCCTTTTGGTTTCCCTGTTGTACCAGAAGTGTACTGGAGAAGTGCTAGTGAGTCGTAATTAATTTCCGGCAAAAACCAATCATCTGCTAAATTGTTGCTAATCTCATCGGTTGCTATCCATTGCAAAGCTACTAATTCTGCTTCTTGTTCGATGCTTTGTGCCAAGTTGGTAATTAAAGATGTGGTGCTGAGTGCAAAAGTTGCCTGTGCATCAGATGCGATCGCCTTTACCCTTGTCATCCTTTGTTTACCTTGTGGTGGGTACACGGGTACAGCAATGACACCTGCATACAAACATCCAAAAAAAGCAACTATAAATTCTAGTCCAGGGGGGTAAAGAAGTAACGCTCTTGCTCCAAAAGCTTTCTTACTCTGGAGTAACGCTGCTAGTTTACGGGCTTTTTGATCTAATTCTGCATAAGTAAAGCTAACTTTTTCTGCTTCTCCATCTACTAAAAAGGTATATGGCATCTGATTTGGTTGTTTTAGCGCCCTATAGTTTAGTAAGTGAATTAAAGTCGCTTCTTGTACAGAAGATGGAGAAAATAAATTGTTAATCATAGCTATTTATATTTACCTAATAAAGACAGAAATTAGTTGTTAATTTCCTACTAAGTTATTTTCAGTATGTTGTACCCTTGCTAAGATTATTAACGCCGCCAATAAGCAGCACACTATCAAAGAAGGTGGAAGATATAAGAGCAATATTGTTATATCTTCCACATCTTCTACTAGTTACATAAAGTATGTTTGAGTATGTCTTACTATCACCTTATAGCCAGTTCTAGACCAAGACGTTACTGCCAATAACTAAAGAGTTAGCAGAGACATTATTCAAATTCACCAATAAGCTAAACCCTTGGGTAGATGTTATTCCATCTCTATCAATCTGAACTTGAGTATTGACACCACTAGAAACAAAACGCAAGTAGCTATCAGTAATAGGATTGCTACCACCGTAGCCCAGGCTATCAAACAAGTTAGTTAACACTAGCTTGTCTTGGCTGGAATTGAAGTCAGTGATGGTGTCACCACTGGTTCCTTTGTCACTGAAAGCTTGATAGATAAACTGATCAAAACCTGTTCCACCTGTAAGAGTGTCATTGCCAGCGCCGCCAACAAGAATGTCATTACCTGCACCACTAATCAGGGTATCATTGCCTAGATCCCCACGCAGCAAATCATCACCGCTACGTCCATCAATAATGTCGTTCCCACCCTGACCATTGATGACATCGTTAGAGTTGTCAAAAGCCTTAATATTGTTGGAAAAATCATTGAAGAACGTGACTGTGTTGCGTTTAAAAATGCCAGTTTGAGTTGAATCGGCATTAATGACATCAAAGTTGTCGCTTATGCTAGTTTGTCCATCAAATAAAAGATTGCCAGTTGATGTGGAAAGGTTATCCAAGTTTTCCAGAGCAAAGTTTTGTAAGGTAACTTTGGTATCAGTCTCAGCAACTCCTTCAAATGTAACCTCTAGATTGTTGCCAGATTGAGTTAGAAGTAGATTACGGGCTATCAAGCCAGTTCCTTGGAATTTAATAGTATCCACTTCGGCAATAATAGCTGCGGAAGGATTACTACCTCTGCTTACCCCCCCGAAATTAAGAATAGTATGGCTTCCTTCCCTACTGGGTACGATAAACTCTTTTTGACCGCCACTACTAGAAACAGTATCAGATTCATAAGCGCCAATATCCACGGTAGCAAACTTAATGCGGTTAAAGTCAGTACTTCGTTGGTCAAAAGGGATGGATTCAGCAGTGTTGCCATCTCCATCTAAATCAGTTGTATCTGTTGAGAGATTGGCATTATTACCAGCATTGATCGCAATACTAGTGGGAACTAAGGCGTAAGTAACTGTAGTGCCACCATTATTTGGCAAAATGGGGTTAATAACTTGGTTTATGTTGGTAATTCCGGCTTCGGCAAAGGTAATATCGCTACCTGTACCAATTGTTCCTGATGCTCCTGC
>NZ_CAXTNE010000199.1:0-15479 GCF_964245445.1 uncultured Nostoc sp. | reverse complement strand
CCCTAACCCTCCCCTTATAAAGGGGAGCCACTGCGTTGGGCGGGCAATGCCCGACTTGAAGCATGTGGCGTGAGGGAACCGGATTTTCTTATTTCCCCCCTTTATAAGGGGGGACTAAGGGGGGTAATAATTTGATAAAAATTACAACATACCACTTTTCAAACACCCTCTTAGATGTTTTTTAGCTTAACTACAGGCTAACTAGAAGCAGCTTAAGGAATGACCTAATTATTAATTTCTAATAACCCAGGCGGTGGCGTAATTTCAATCCGATTGGATTTCAAGTCTACTACTGGTGCGATCGCTTCCACAAATGGAATCAAAACAGTCTTTTGCTTTTTGTCATTTGTCATTTCTTGTTTGTCAGTGGCAAAAGATGGGTGCAATTTTACTTCTAACAAATCATTGCCAGCCGGGATGATGTCTACTACCGTACCAACGAGTTCGCCAGATGCTTGCATGAAGACTTCCAAGCCAATTAAATCAAGGACATGATATTCACCTTCGCCTAATTGGGGGCGATCGCTTGCTGGAACCATTAACTTACAACCACGCAACGCCTCGGCCTGATCGCAATTTTCCACGCCAGCTAATTTGATTACATACAAGTTTTTGTTACTGATATAACGTCCTGTCAATAATTCGATTGGTTGTGGTTCTGTGTCACCTGAGCGCAACAACCAACGTTTTCCCGCTACCTCAAATCTTTCGGGGAAGTCAGATACAGGATAAACCCGTAATTCTCCAGACAACCCTTGAGGGGAAACAATCGTACCAATTTCTAGCCAATTATCTGATTTGTCATTTGTCATTTGTCATTTGTCATTGGGCATTGGGGAAAAAATTCTTATAACTCCTAACTCCTAACTCCTAACTTCCTTTCATCAGGCAGTCACCGCCGCACCTTTATAAGCTTCTTCGGCCACTTTTGCTAAACGTTGCATAGCAGTGGCAATCTCTTCATCGCTGCCTGTAAGGCTGATGCGGAAGCATTGGTGTTTGTGGGCCCACTCTTCTTCTAAACCGGGGAAGAAGGTACTTCCTGGGACAATAATCACACCTACTTGCTTGAGTTGCTGGTAAAATTCCCGGTCACTGATGGGTAGATCCTGTAACCACAACCAAGCAAAAATTGCTCCTTCACCGCGATGGAGGAACCAAGGTAAATTCTTGGGCATCGCTTGTTCTAAGCTGGTTTCTAAAACGGTAAACTTATTTTGATAAAAGGGACGGATGACACTGTGAGAAATTTCTACTAAAGCACCAGAGTTGATTGCATAAGCTGCGATCGCTTGGCCGTAACGTGAAGAATGGAGACCAATATTTGCTTGGAAACACTCCAGTACTTCAATCCACTTTTCATCCCCAATAGCAATACCAACCCTTTCTCCTGGTAATCCCGCTTTTGATAAACTCATACAGTGTAAGATGTTATCACCAAACACTGGTGTCATTTCAGTAAAGTTCAATGCCGGAAAGGGAGGCGCATAAGCTGAGTCAATTAACACTGGCAGATTGTAAGGCGCAGCCAGGGCAGCAATCTTTTTCACCTCATCATCCGTGAGGACGTTACCAGTTGGATTACAAGGGCGAGAGAAGAGGACACAACCTGTATTTTCTGTAATCGACAGTTGGCTGAAGTCGGGGCGATATTTAAATCGGTGGGCGGCTTCATCAATATCGAGAGTCGGTTTGTAAGCGATTAAGGCTTTTGGAACTAAGGAGATGCCGCCGTAACCTGTGTAGTCAGGGCTGAGGGGCAAAACGATTTGTTTGAACTCGCCGCTAGGGGTATAGCCACCGTAGCTATTCACAGCGTAGAAGTAGAGGGTTTGACTACCGGGGGTGATGAGGATATTGCGATCGCTTAAGTTTAACCCGTAGCGTTTGTTAAAATCGTTAGCGATCGCTTCAACCAACGGTGCATAGCCCTGACTTGAGCCATAGCGACAAACTACCTCACCATATTCTGGGCTAGCCAAAAGCTGTGCAGTACAATCCCGCCATAATTGTTCTACCTCTGGCAAAATCAACGGATTACCAGCACTCAAATTAATAAACTGCTGCCCTGCACCCGCTCGCAATGTTTCAATAATATCCTTCATGATTGCTCTTACGCCAGTCAGGTTGGACATTTGAGCGCCAATTTGAGTTAGGGCAGGGTTCATAAGCTGTGACAAAATGTATTAATCGAGGGGTGGACAAATTATTTTTTGGGGATTGCTGCTGACATTCAGTTTACATCGTTGTCAAAACAGCTGTTGCCGCCTTTAACCAATCTAGCTAGAGAATGATATTTTAACAAAGTAATATTTATCGTTATAGGGGCGATCATCCTTAGTAAATACGATTAAGTAATACGAAAGTGTACCATGCGCTCAATGCTTATGAAGGGACTGGGGACAAAGAGAATAACCAATGACAAATGACAAATGACAAAACTATATAGGAGGGCTGATGTTGCAAGTTAAAGCAGCAGTAGCTTACAGCGCTGGTAAGCCGTTGACAATTGAAACCGTTCAACTATCTGGGCCAAAAGCAGGCGAAGTGTTAGTTGAGGTGAAAGCCACCGGAGTTTGCCATACCGACGCTTTTACTCTATCTGGTGACGATCCTGAAGGTTTGTTTCCGGCAATTTTGGGGCATGAAGGTGCTGGTGTGGTAGTGGAGGTAGGCGCTGGTGTCACCAGTCTCAAACCAGGGGATCATGTAATTCCCCTATACACTCCCGAATGCCGCCAGTGCGAATATTGTTTGAGTTTCAAAACGAATCTTTGTCAAGCCATTCGCTTAACTCAAGGACGCGGTGTTATGCCCGATGGCACTAGTCGCTTTAGCATTGATGGACAGATGATTCATCATTATATGGGTACATCCACTTTTGCTAACTATACGGTACTGCCAGAAATCGCCCTGGCAAAAATTCGGGAAGACGCGCCATTTGAGAAGGTTTGTTACATTGGCTGTGGTGTGACTACTGGTGTTGGTGCAGTCATCAATACTGCCAAGGTGGAACCGGGAGCAAATGTTGTGGTTTTCGGCTTGGGTGGTATTGGTTTAAATGTCATCCAAACGGCGCGGATGGTAGGGGCAAATATGATTGTCGGGGTGGATATTAATCCCAGCAAACGCGCTTTAGCAGAAAAGTTTGGCATGACGCACTTTGTCAATCCCCAGGAAGTAGAGAGTGATTTAGTTCCCTATCTGGTTGATTTAACAAAAGGCGGTGCTGATTACAGTTTTGAATGTATCGGTAATGTCAAAATTATGCGTCAAGCATTAGAATGCTGCCATAAAGGTTGGGGTGTCAGTGTGATTATTGGTGTTGCTGGTGCTGGACAAGAAATTAGTACTCGTCCTTTTCAATTAGTAACTGGGCGCGTTTGGAAAGGTTCAGCATTCGGCGGCGCGAGAGGACGTACAGATGTGCCGAAAATTGTTGATTGGTATATGGAAGGTAAGATAAATATTGATGATTTAATTACCCATGTGATGCCGATTGAGCAAATTAGTAATGCTTTTGAATTGATGCACAAAGGTGAATCAATTCGAAGTGTGGTGACTTTTTAGCTGTTAGATGCAAAGCTTTTTCTCAAAATACAATTAACTGTAAGAGCGCACAATAGATTTAGTAAAAAAGAGGTTAAAAGCCGCCCAGGAAGACTATTCGGAACAAGCTGCTAAACAAAAGGAGTAAATAAGTGACTAAAGAAAATAGCGTTTATACTAGCAGTGGAAATATATTTGCTGACTTAGGTTTACCTAATTCTGAAGAAAGATTAGTGAAAGCTGAACTAGCATGCAAAATCAGTGAAGCAATCACTTCCCGTAAATTAACACAAGTCCAAGCTGCTGAACTTTTAGGAATTGATCAACCAAAAATTTCAGCATTGGTGAGAGGCAGGCTTTCAGGCTTTTCAATTGATAGATTATTTCAATTTTTGAATGATTTAGATAATGATGTAGAGATTGTCATCAAACGAAAACCTGAAGACCGCAAGCAAGCTCGGACAACAGTTGTTTGCTAAGTGATAGATAAAAACTCATGACAGCATATAAGATAGCCCTTTAGTTGATTCTAAAGGGATATCTTTAAAAGTTAGCGATAATCTGGTTTTGCATCGTTTTAAGCTTAAGAAGCATATCAAAACGGTAGGGATTTGGCATCAGGAGAAACAAATCTGCCACTCTCAACTTTTCCCCAGCAATGTTTATATCCTTTTGAGGAAATTTTGAGCGATCGCTTTTATCCGGGTGAGGCTGCAACTGATGATTTAATGGGATAAAAGCGATGTCTACAACGGGCTACGCTTACGCACTCATGAGAAAGTATCGATCGATTTCTGCCGTAAGTATTTCAAAATCTACAGGCTTGGTCAAATGACATTTAAAACCAGACTTAAGCGCAAGCTCCCTATCCTCCTGACCACCGTAGCCGGTGAGCGCAATCAGAATTGAGCGAGTAAATTTGGAGTCTTTACTCAGTTCCTGTGCAACAGCGAATCCATCCATTTTGGGAAGTCCGATATCACAAATAATCACATGAGGCTCAAACTCTCTTGCAGTTTCTACCCCTGAAATTCCATTATTAGCTATGGAAACTTCATGCCCAAAATGCTCAAGCACTGCTTTTAATGTTATGGCTGAATCGTCGTTATCTTCGATGACTAAAATCTTCAACGATTTTTTAGCCTCTTCTATAATCTCCGGGTCGTTATGCCAAGCTGTAATCTCTTCGCATACTGGGAGAGTAACTTTGAACTCTGCTCCCAAATTGATTCCTTTACTTGAGGCTTCAACATTACCACCATGAAGTTCCACAAGACTTTTTACTACCGAGAGTCCCAGACCTAACCCGCCCCTCGAACGGTCTAAACTGCGATCGGCTTGAGTAAACGGCTCAAATAGTTCTGGTAAGATTGTCGGATCTATCCCTATGCCTGAGTCTCTTACAGATAAAACCGCTACACTACCTGAGCCATTTTCACCTGGAATAAATGAGAGATCCACCCAGATCATCCCATCTGGCTTGGAAAACTTTAAGGCGTTATCAAGAAGATTCCCAAAGACTTGGAAGAACCTCGTCGGGTCAACATAAGCCCACAGAGGCTTGTTTGGTAGGTCTTGTACTACGTTAAGGTTACATCTTTTTATTGCTTGTGCATGGTCATTGAGACTCTGGCGAACCAATTCCACCAGATTAACCTTCTCCAGATTTAATGAAATCTTTCCATAAGTAATGGACGATACATCAAGTAACTCATCGATCAATTTTGAGAGGTGCTTAATCTGATGTTGCATCATTAAAACTGTTTCTCCGACTGCACCAGTCTCGCCTAGCTTCAACTTCAGTAGCTGAACGCTGTTAGAGATGGGAGCAACGGGATTTCTCAACTCGTGAGCTAGCATCGCAATAAATTTGTCTTTAAGGGCGTTTTGGTTCGTCAATTTCTGGAAAAGTTGAACGTTGGCGATCGCCACTGCTGTAGTGTCGGTCAAAATCTCAAGCAGTTCTATCTCTTCGGACGTGGCTCGATGCTGTGTACTCCAGTAAGCTCCGATCGCACCCAGTGGATCAGAAATCCGTATGGGAACCATCACTAAACTTTTGACAAAAGTTACTTTATAAGTATCAATCGGAATTCGAGCATCCTGGTAAATGTCCTCAATCACGGCTGCTTGTTTATTGAGCATCGCCCAACCGGAGATGCAAGACTTGAGCGGAAAACGCATACCTTTCCAAAGTGGCCCGATAGCGTTTTCATCGACATAGTGACAACATTCGCCATCCCGCAGTACAAAAGTTACCCCATCAGCATTAGTCAGATCGCGGGCAGCCAAACGCACAATCTCAATAATTTCCTCAATAGTCCGGACACAAGCCAAATCCTTCACGACCAAAAGCAGTCTGTTATAAGACGAAATACTATAACTCTGATGTAAATTTTGTTTTTGTGAGATGGAGGTTTGTAATATATTTTTCATAAATAACACCGAACAAAAGGGATGTCTGGGTAAAAATTCAGGTAAAGCGGGTAGGTTTTAGCAAACACTTACTCTTAATCGTAATCTGAACTTTGATGTTAAGAGTATGACCCGTTACTGGATTTTTTGTTTTTCCTGTTTCTAGTATAAATATATTTAATTTTGACAACTATTACCTCGTTAATATACTTAGATAGCTAATTGTGAGAATGAAAGATGCGTAGATGTACCCCGTTGTAAACATTGCTTATGCACATTAATTCCTCAATGCAGACAAATTATTTGGCAATTGACAGATAATACTCAAATCGCTCTCGGAGTTGTTCAACCGTCAAATTTTGAGTCCAGTATTCTACTAGGGCATGACCAAATGCCCAGGCGTTGCGATCGGGTGAAGCGGAGTTTTCCACCAATAGTGGCCAGAGGGATCGCAATTCAAAGTTGAGCGGGTTAGGGTTACTTGTATTCAAGAGCGAGAAAAGCTCATATCCCATTTGGAGTTTGCCAATCACAATCGGCAACTGTTCTACAGGAATTTGCTCTGCCAGCATATATGCTAGGGCTGGAGAGCCGGTTGAGAGCGTAGAAACAAACTGGAGGACGGGACTTTTGAGCAATGACGTTAGTCCCTGTGTTGTTGCCATTTGGAAGGTATAGTGGTCGATGATTTTGGCAGCAGCGACGGTGCGGACTTCAAGGTTACGCAAAAAGCGGGCGAGACGGAGTTGCTTGGTTGGTGCGATCGCATCTACTAATCCCAACGATAGCGCCTCTACTCCCCAAGCGATTCGATTTGTTTTGCTGTCACCTGTAACCACAGGCACAACTAGATTACAAAAGTTTCCCAGCAGTTTTGCCCGATACTCAGTAGCTTCTCGAATGGCAATTTCTTTTGGGCGATTGCCCCATTCCCAATTATAAGGCGGTTGCCATTCGCGGATCGGACGCAGACGATCTACTTGAGTGACGATCGCGATTGCAGGTAAATCTGCAACTTCTGCTTTGATGTCTTGCAAAAAGTCTACATCCATTTGCAGGGCAGGATCGAGAGCAGGGGTGACTAACAGCAGCAAATCTGCGTTAATGGCATAATCAAGCACCAGATTTCGGAGATCGGCACGGTTGACTTGTTCATAACCAGGTGTATCCCAAAGCGTTAAGGTTTCCCCACTTTCAGTCTGCCATTGGTAATTTTGAATGCGATCGGTACTAGGTAAAACATCAACGGCTGCGAGATCCGCCTGAAATAGCGTGTTAATCAGGCTACTTTTACCTGACCCCGTGCGCCCCACCAGCAGAATATTCACGGGTTTTTGCTCAACTGCTTTGGCTGGTTGAGCTTGAGTCAGGATTTCTCGGAGTGTTTGGGTTTTTGCTTTGGGTAGAGTTGGTGTGGAAACTACGGTTGCTGAAACTGGTAATGTGCTACGTCCGTAAAGTGCGATCGCCTGCTGACATAAGTTTCTCAGGGCAGCTTCTCGAAATAACTGGCTCAAATTCCCCAACAATTGCTGAGTTGCTTGGTTACTAGAACCCTTACTGACTTGTTTGGCCACCGCCGCCACCGGATTTAAAAGCCACTGTGCCCAGTTCCAAGCTTTCCAGAATTTCCGAGCCGATGGCTCCAACTTCCGATAGACTTCGTAGCCTTGGTATGCTTGCCCAACCGTCACCTGATTCAGGACGGGGGATAACTTTTGCATCCACCGATCCATATCATCCACCGTTCCCCGAATCAGCCCGTAAGCTTGAGGGACGTAAATGTTCAGTAGCGGATATTGAATTTGAGGATTGTATATATGAGCGATCGCTACAACCAAATCTTGGCATCGCGTCCAAAAAGTTTGCCAGTCTTCCCAAATCGGGCGATCGCTTTGTGCTGCTTGCAGAATCTCTTGAAGGGCAGTTTCTGCAAGCTTTGTAACATCACTTCCGACTGGTAACCCTACTGTATCCTCTGCCGTCGATTCTAGTTCTTCTTGGACTTGGGCTAATACAGCTTCTACTTGGTTAATAGCAGGTTGAGTCCATTTGACCAATAGCCAACGCCAACCCACGAATAAAAGGGTGAATACACCCCAAATCCAATTAATGCCCCACGCATGGATTTGCGAACCGGCAGATACCAGTAAGAAAATAATGATAAACGCGATCGGGATTGCTAAGACGACCCACTGCCACGGTTTTAATCGCACCATTGCCCCATACCTGCCTTGGTTAGACTTCTTATATTGCTATTGTCGATCTAAATTTGGCGGTGAGTTCTGGATTACTGCATGTATTAAAGTGTAGTAATAGCTTACACTGGCTGCTAGTTCAGAGAATGTGTTGTGATAAGAGTAGAGATTTACCTGCCTTTAAGATAAGATTTACGTGAATAAATCACAAAAAAGTCTCTTGTGGGCGTTGAATTATGCTTGTAGATTTTACAGTCGAAAATTACCGCTCAATTAAAGAACCTGTAACCCTAAGTGCGGTTGCTCAAAAACAAAGCGATCGTCAGACAAGCCAAAACAGTAAACGCAAACGGGTAAAGTCAGATCGTAAAATTGCACCTGGATATCATGTTGAAGGGTGGGACATTGAGCTTTTACCTGTTCTGGCAATTTTTGGAGCTAATGCATCAGGCAAGAGTAATGTTATCCAAGCTCTCGATTATTTATTGCTTATGATGGCTCATGGCATTCAGGAAGCAGTCACATTACAGAAATTATTTAAATATGCAAAACTAGATCCTTTTAAATTAGATAGTATCTCTCCTCAAAATCCTACAAAATTTGAGTTACGAACACTGATCCACGTAGCATTATTGAAAGACTTATAGAAGAACGACAGCAGAGAAAAGATAACCAGCAATGGAGTAAAGAAGATCAGGCTTGGGCTGTTTTTGATGGAGATGAGCATATTGAAAAAAGTCTGACAAATTGGCAAAGTGCAATAAGTCGAGCTAAAAACCAAAAGATTAATCTGGCAATTACAAATCCTTGTTTTGAACTCTGGTATCTAATTCACTATCGAGACCATTTTGCACAAATCACTCGTGATAGGTTAGTTAATTTACTCGAAAAGCATATACCCGACTACGACAAATCAATGTGCTTGTATCCCAAACCATTAAAATCGTTAACCGAACAAGCGATTCAGCGTGCTGAGAAGATGGCAAAGCAAATAGAACGCAATGAATTATATGAGCATTCAAATCCCTGCTGTAGTGGCTTGCCTAAACTGATTAGTAGTTTATTAACTTTAAAGAATAGTTAGAAAAATTACTTAGAAATTCTTTTAATTAGCTTTATATAATTATTGCTTGTCATAAAAATTTAAAATGCTCATTTCTAGCCACTGGCTGGAAATGAGCATTTTAAAGTTTAATCAATCGTCTATACGCAGTAGTCTGCGATAAAACGGTTGTGAAAAATCGGTCGCACGATGACGTTTATAGTTATCCATAACTTCAATTAAAAAATTAATAAGCTCAAAACTAGCCATCATCAGTTCGTAACTCAGGTCAGCATTGCCATCAAACTGGATTCGGCAACGGGTTAAATCTGAGGGTAAAGTCGCAACATTCCAAGAGGCGACAAAGGGAACATGTTCACTGCCTTCTATCTTCCTCTGTCCCTCCAAGACCCCTTTTTGATAAAGGCTAATGGCAAGAGGTAAAAAATTGCGTTTAGTGCCTTGAACATAAGGTAAATAAACACTGGCTTGTTGTTGAGTGGCAGGTTGGAGTTGGAGTTGGTCAATAGACATTGTTAAATATTCCTCAAGTTAGTTGGCAACTAGGGATATTAGTGGATGTTAGTAGTATTCCCAAAAGATGTGTCTAAAGCACATAGTGAGGAATGGGGAATGGGGAGCAGGAAAAAAGTTCCTCTCCTCTGCACCCTTGCCCCTGCTCCTCTGCCTCTTCTGCCCCATGCCCAAAAATGAAGTTACTGCTAAGAAATATTAAAATTTCGGTTAGAATAATGCTGCATTAACTTTTATTGAACCTGGGGAAAATAACACTAAAAATCCCCACTGTAAAGTGGTGGATGTTATTATTGCTGTTTCTCCCAACAACGAGCTGCTGATACCTTGTTATTACTTTGCCCAAATCGGAGTTCTCATCGAAGAAAGTCCCACTCTACAAGCTTCCTGCCTAAATGGCTATCAAAGGAATCAAGCCTCTGTCTAGGAGTAGCAAAGGTGGTTAATGCGAGGTAATTACGCAGAGTGGCGGTGACAACAAAAGTAGTCCCACCGGCTTTTGGCTTAGGGATAGCGGGTATTGCAGTTTGCCCATTCCGATTAATATCGGGAAAAGTAGCTTAGGGATATTTGTCCGTAAAATTACTAACTGTAGACAAATACTGGTTTTTGAATCAAGCAACCTAACCTATGCCAGCGAATTCCTGGCCCGAAGAAGATTCTTATCAAGAGCTTGATCCGCTCAACTCCTTGTTGTCTGACCTATCAGCAAATGAGGAGTCGGTGTTAGAGACAGATCCTGTGTCTCTAACACCCCGGTTTCAAGGTCGTAGACGCAAAGCGGCTCTAGTCTTGACTATCGTCTGGAGTAGCACGATCGCTCTACATTTAGTTTCTTGGGCTTCTATATTTATTCTAGGACTGACCACCATTCTAGGATTTCATGCCTTGGTGGTAGTGTTTACTAAATCCCGTCGTTATCCAAAAGAAATACAGGGAGATTTGCCCTCTGTATCTGTATTAGTGGCTGCGAAAAATGAGGAAGCGGTAATTGCTAAATTAGTTAAAAATCTTTGTAATCTGGAATATCCAGGTGGGCAGTACGAAGTATGGATAATTGACGATCACAGCAGTGATAGCACGCCGCATTTATTAGCAGAACTCCAACAGAAACACGAGCAACTGAAAGTACTAAGGCGTTCAGCAGAAGCTACTGGTGGCAAATCGGGGGCGTTAAATCAGGTACTACCTCTGACAAAGGGCGATATTATAGCAGTATTTGATGCTGATGCCCAAGTAACACCAGACTTGCTGCAACAGGTAATACCTTTATTTCAAAGAGAAAAGGTGGGGGCGGTGCAGGTGCGAAAAGCGATCGCCAACGCTAAAACAAACTTTTGGACTAAGGGTCAAATGGCCGAAATGGCACTTGATACCTGGTTTCAGCAACAGCGAACTGCCCTTGGTGGCATTGGCGAACTGCGCGGCAATGGTCAATTTGTCCGGCGTTCAGCCTTGGAAAGCTGCGGTGGCTGGAATGAAGAAACCATTACCGATGATTTGGATTTGACAATCCGCTTACATTTAGATAACTGGGATATTGAGTGTGTTTTCCATCCAGCAGTGCAAGAAGAAGGAGTGACAAGTGCGATCGCACTTTGGCATCAGCGCAACCGTTGGGCAGAAGGCGGTTATCAACGCTATTTGGATTATTGGGATTTAATTCTCAAAAACCGGATGGGAGGGCGCAAAAGCTGGGATTTGCTGATTTTTATGCTGATTATGTATATCTTACCCACAGCAGCAGTCCCAGATTTATTAATGGCGATCGCTCGTCATCGTCCACCAATGTTAAGTCCCATCACAGGCTTGTCCATTTCTATGTCGATGGTAGGCATGTTTACAGGTTTAAGGCGCATACGTCAAGATCCGAAATTCCCACTTTCTACATATTTTTTGATGCTGGTACAAACCCTGCGTGGCAGTTTATATATGTTGCACTGGTTAGTCGTTATGAGCAGTACTACTGCCCGGATGTCGGTAAGACCAAAGCGCCTAAAATGGGTGAAAACTTTGCATACGGGGAATGGAGAATAGCCCCTTTGGAGAATTAAAAATAACAGAGGCAGGAGGCAGGAGGAATAATGCCCTCTGCCTCCTGCCTTTTTCACTGTAGACCATAATATTCACAGTTCATTTTTTCTTCCGAAAAAGCTAGACCCTGATGAAAATGAATGAAGAACAATGGCGGCTACTTAGGAAAAAACACTGGTTACTGCTTAAGCAGCAATTTCCCATTGGTCGTAAGTTTTGGGCAAAAGTAGGAAAAATTAGACCTTTTGGCATATTTATAGAAGTTGATGATTTTCCGAAGGATAGCTATAAGTATATAGGTTTAATTCATATTGGACCTATTTTTCACTACAAAGAGGAATGTAAACCACTACCTCTAGATTATGCTCAGTGGCCTCAAGAAGGCACGTATATTTATTGTATGGTTTATTATTATCAAGAAGAACACGACAACAATAATGGACAAATTAGCTTACGTTGGCTGGGAGAAACCAGTCAATATCAACCTGAGGCATAGCGATTATCCCTCACTTTAGAAGCAACTATATGGAATTTTCAAAGAATAAATTACTCAACAAAAATCGATTCTACCGTATATTTTATGGTATAAACAAACAACTCACGAATTAAATAAAGTAAACTTAACTAGTAATAAAACTCAAAATCCAAGTTTGATATAACTGTGTAGTATTTTCTTAAAACTAAAATCAGGAGTAAGATATAATTAGTAACATCAGCTATTATTATTTTTCCATACAAAATAACTTTTATTCTTTTCCCAGATTTTAATTCAATATTAAGAGCATTATTCATCATCAACTTCTGATTCTTCTACCCATTCAGGTGTAGTCATAGAATCGGAGAATTCTGGGAAATCATCTGCAAAACGGATAATTTGTCCGTTGAAAAATTCTGCTAAACGTTGAGCTGCGATCGCTACTTCGTCTGGTTCCCAATCAGGTGCGGGTGTTTGTTTTGGCGGCACAGGTGAAGTTTGCACCGCATGAACATTCGCCCCATTTCCATTTACACCATTTCTATTTGCCCCATTTCCGTTGCTTGCTGCTGAATCGGTTTTTAGTGGTGCTAGTGGTGGAGTTGCTGGCTGTGGTACTGGTGCTGGAGGCGAAATTTGCTGGTTGTAACTGGGAGTTGGTGGCTGCTGAGGGCGAGTAGAATCTTTTGGGAGAGAATTTTTTTTGGCTGAGGTAGAGTTTGAAGAAGTTCCTTTTTCTATATTTATCTGAATTTCACGCTGGAAAGTCTTCTGAAAAGCTGCCGTAATCATTGGTAGATAAGATTTCCCCTTGTCATACCATGCCTGTTTGATAGCAATTCGAGCCACAACACCATCGAACTCGATGAGTTGGCTCATTTGACGCAGCATTTCTTGCCTTGATTTTGGCTGGAGGTTAGCAAGCACCTGTTGCCAAACTTGAGTTAAGTCATATTGTGCTTCCTCAACAACTTCTGAAGTTACTGGTTCAACATTCGCAGGTGATATAGGTACAGCTTCTGGTTCTGGGATTGGTGGTGAAACTGAGTTAGCAACAGAATTGTGATTTGTTTGCCGTTCAACTGGAGAAGATGAAGTAACGGGCTGATTTTGGGCAACCGCTACATGATTGTTTGCAGAATTATGATTTTTTTGCGGTTCAGCTACCGGTAAAGAAGAGACTACATGATTTTGGGTGACTGCTGGAGGATAGTTTGGAGATACAACAGGTGTGTTGACTCGCTGGGTGACACTTGGGGCTTGTGGCTGAATATTCGTCGCACTGGGTAACAATCCTAGTAATGTTACTTCCAACCACAAACGCGGCTGGGTGGTATTTTTAATTTGCACTTCAGCTTCTCGCAAATGTTTTTGTCCTGCCAAAATCACGCTCATATCGAAGTATTGAGCAAACTCAACCAACGCTGTCCAGGTTTGCTGAGTACAAGCAACCAAATCGTGGCGATTGGGTGCGGTTTTAGCAATGAGTAAATCGCGGTAGAAGGCGGCAAGATTTTGCAGAAGAGTTAGCGGTTCTCGACCACGATCTAGAATGTAGTGGGTACAGTCTAGAACTGCTTCGGGTTTATCTTGAGCGATCGCATTTAAAAGCGCCAGCAAATCCTGTTCGCTTACTGTCCCCACTAAATCCCAAACTCTATCCGGTGTCACTTCACCTGCTAACAAACCCAATTGATCGAGTAGACTTTCGGCATCTCGTAACCCTCCCTGAGCAAGTTGGCCTACCAGGGTTACTGCCTCGGGTGAAATATGAATATTTTCAAAAGAAGCGATCGCACTTAAATGCTTGACCATCGCCTCTAACTGAATGCGTCTAAAATCAAACCTTTGACAGCGCGAAATAATCGTTGGTAACACCCGTTGCGGGTCTGTTGTCGCTAACACAAAAACTACGTGTCTTGGTGGTTCTTCTAATGTCTTTAGTAGCGCGTTGAATGCCTGGGTACTGAGCATGTGGCATTCATCGATTACATAAACCTTGTAGCGACACTGCACAGGAGCAAACTGGGCTTTTTCAATCAACTCGCGGATATTATCAACACCAGTATTACTAGCGGCGTCGATTTCAATTATGTCTAAGGCATAGCCTTTGGTGATTCCCTGACAAACTTCACACACGCCGCAGGGTTCAGCAGTAGGCTTGTCACTTTTGAGACAATTGAGAGATTTGGCCAGAATCCGGGCGCTAGAAGTTTTCCCCGTACCTCTAGGCCCAGTGAATAAATAGGCGGGGGCGATTTTGGATGTGCCGATCGCGTTCGTGAGGGTGGTAGCGATCGCCTCTTGGCCCACCAGTTCAGCAAAACTTTTGGGGCGATATTTGTGGTGCAGGGGTTCGTAAGACATGGAAATATAGACTTCAATGCCTTTCAAAGTTAATTAGTAGCACCGAGTCGAGTTTAGGATTCAACTATTTTAAACTCTTGTACCCGCTTGGTTTGTACATATTGCCATAGCCCTTGCGCTCAACTAATGCCGTGAATTTTGGCACTCAGGAAAGCAAGCAACCAAAGCTTATCCTCTACTATGATTTCAATATCAAAGTATTGGAATTATAGCATATCATTTAGTACATTTGTTCTATAAAAAGTTGGGAAGATTAAAGAAACAGACTTGTCCCCAAATCTCTTTCTTCAATAAGGGGTTAATAGTCCACCACATCAACAATACTTCATGGATAAGTTCGTAGTAAGGACTTTAGTCCTTGGCTTGAGGGCTGAAGCCGTGTCTATGAAACGCTACGCATAGCAAGATCCCCAAAGGGATACACTACGAACTTCGCAAAAAAGTTTGTTTGGCAAATTACTAGAGCATCGATTCAATAATCAAAAACTCACCCCATCTTGACAGCATTAGACGTAGGTTGGGTGGAGCGGAGCGCAACCCAACATATATCAGGATGTTGGCTTTGGCAAAGCCATCGCTTTTGTGTTTAATAAATGGTTACGCAAAATTATTTATGTCATTGCGAACGAAGTGAAGCAATCCCAAACCTTGCGATTGCTTCGTTTCGCTTCTCTTACGAGACGCTACCGCAAACCCTACACTCGCAATGACAATCTATATTTAATTTTGCACTACTACTTAAAAGCAAGTTTGCTAAACTCCTATATTGAATTCGGGCAGTCGTTGATTGAATTCGGGCAGTCGTTGATTGAATTCGGGCAGTCGTTTATTGAATTCGGGCAGCCGTTTATTGAATTCGGGGTGT
>NZ_CAXTNE010000198.1:0-15503 GCF_964245445.1 uncultured Nostoc sp. | reverse complement strand
ACCAGCATAGGTTTCAACTCTTCTAGTAGTTTCGTAGGGTGCGTTATGGACACGCTGAAATAACAAATGCGTACGCCGAAATAACAAATGCGTACGCCGAAATAACAAATGCGTACGCCGAAATAATAAATGCGTATGCCATGATTGCAAGAATTTAGCTTTGTCACACCAGCGTAACCTACTGCAAATCTTTGCTAAATGAAGTTTTTCCGACTTGTGTGTACACCGTAGCCTTAGTGAGCAGGGGCAGCAGGGGCAGAAGAAACCTGATAGTTGCATTCGATACAGGAATTGAGTAATTTAATTTTTGGATGTCCGTGAATGGCTCACAGTCATCGCCGCCGTCTACCCAGAGGGTTATAAAACGAGATAGCTATCAGGGTTTTTAGAAAAAAATTTACATATGTTAATATTAACTTTTTGGTTTAAGTACGGATATTCAGTATGGCTCCGATAAAGACTGTTTTCCAAGATTCAGAGCAAGTCACTCGGTTGTTTTCTCATCTCGAATTTGATGGAAACAAACTTAATCATCAACCTGGTAGTGTATTAGGGAGTACTGCATTAATTGCGGGAACCACTGTTGGGGCTGGGATTCTCGCCTTACCAGCCGTTACTTTGCCGTCTGGGATTGTGCCATCCACTTCTGGATTGATTGCTGTTTGGCTCTACGCTTTAGTTTCAGGGTTACTGGTTGCAGAAGTGACCTTAAACACGATGCGAACAGAAGGGCATCCGAGTATGGGTTTTTTGGGAGTTGTTGAGAAGATCCTTGGAAAAGTGGGAGGACGACTTGCAGGGGGGGCATATTTATTCATGCACTATGCTCTCTTGGTGGCATACATCACTCAAGGCGGAGAGATTTTAGGATCTGCGGTAGCAAAAATTTGGAGTGTGCAGATATTGCCTACGTGGGTGGGTACAACGACTTTCACGCTTTTATTTGGTGGGATTATGTATCTTGGGCGGGAAAAGTTTATTGAGAAATTAAACAGCGCCTTTGTCGGAATTGTCATCGTTTCCTTTTTGGGACTATTGTTGTTAGCAGGAGGACACATTCAGAGTAGCCAACTGTTATTTCAGAACTGGAGTGCCCTTGGTAGTGCCATTTCAGTGATGTCTGTGGCGTTATTTTTCCAAAACGTTGTGCCAGTGATTGTGACGCAACTCGAAGGAGATGCCAGCAAAATTCGTCAGTCCATCTTTATTGGTTCTGTGATTCCTCTAATTATGTTCTTGGCGTGGAATGCCGTAATTTTAGGAAGCGTCAGTCCCGATATGCTACATGGCACATCTAACAGTAGAAGTGTTTTTGACCCACTGCAAATTCTCCGAGCAGGTAGTGCGGGGGAATGGTTAGGAATCCTATTATCTATTTTTTCAGAGTTTGCGATCGCTACATCATTCATTGGATTTGTGTACGGATTGCTGGATTTGCTCAAAGATATTTTCCTAATTGCACAGGGCAAACTTTCTAGTCGCCTACCCCTCTATTCGCTAGCTCTTTTCCCTCCAATGACTCTCGGAACCCTCAATCCCAGTATCTTTTTTACTGCCCTAGATTACACTGGAACATTTAGTATTTCAGTTTTAGGTGGAATTATTCCGGCATTAATGAGTTGGAAGCAACGTCAAGAACGAGAAAACTCAGATAGCATAAATCAATCACTCGTTCCTGGTGGGAAGGTGACACTGATTGTCATGGTTGGAGTGGCATTAGCCATGATAGGCAGACAAATTTTGTCAATTTACACAAAGTAAAACCATCAATGAAAATTGTAATGTAACATTAAAAATATATTTTTGTAGTATAATTTATGCCAACCACAATCTTATGAGTGATTCTCGCCTCGTCAAAATTAGCAAATATCTCAGCAAATATTTGCGACACACACCGGATGCAATTGGAATTAAACTTGCTCCCAGTGGTTGGGTTGCTATTGATGAACTACTTACTGCTTGTGCTAAAAACAAGTTTCCGATTACCCGTCAGGAGTTAGAGGCAGTAGTTGAATCCAACGATAAACAACGCTTTTCTTTTGATTCTACAGGTACTCTGATTCGTGCGAACCAAGGACATAGTATAAAAGTCGATTTACAATTAGAACCTGTTGTTCCCCCAGATGAGCTTTATCATGGCACGGGGCGTAAATCTGTAGAGTCAATTCTGCAAACAGGACTTTGCAAAATGTCACGACATCATGTCCATTTATCGAAGGATATTGCAACAGCAAAAACTGTTGGCGCAAGATATGGAAAACCAGTAATTTTTGCAGTACATACTGCGGCAATGCATCAGGCGGGTTACATCTTCTATTGTTCTGCTAATGGTGTTTGGTTAGTGGATCATGTCCCGCCTGAGTATCTACAAAAAATTTGAATTTTAATAGGTTATTAAGATTTATATGACTTTCCAAACAACCTCTAAGCATTCAGCAGCAATACCCAAACTGTTATATCATGTCCGGTAAAATATTTATCATTAAGACCGCAGGGGGCAGGGGGCAGGGAGCAGAGGGAAAGAGGCTTGTGGGATTTTTGCACAGATACGGTAATCATAAGTGATTCACCGGACTTGATATTAGAGGTCATTTGTAAAAGGTTCAGACAAAATTACTTTTGTCAAACTGCTCAAAATGTGCCCTGAATAGCTCCGCCATCTACTTGCAGCATGACTCCATTCACAAATGATGCAGCTGGTGAACTCAGAAATACTGCGACATTGGCAAACTCTTCTGGTGTCCCGATGCGACCTAAAGGAACTGCCGCATTAAGTTTAGCAATTTCTGCTTCTTTTGTTTCACCACTTTTAGCAATCCGCGCGTTGATTAATTCTTCTACCCGTTCTGTATATGTCCAGCCTGGTAAAATGCTGTTGACGCGAATTTTATCGCTACCCAGTTCTTGGCTGAGAGTTTTAGTTAAACCAATCACTGCTAATCTAATGGAATTAGACAACACCAGATTTTGGACTGGTTGTTTAGTTGAGGTTGAGGTGATGGTAAGAATCGCCGGTGCTGTAGATTGGCGTAAGTGAGGTAAAGCGGATTTTACCAAGCGGACTGTACTCAGCAAAGTCAAATTGATAGAAGTTTCCCAAGTTGCCAAATCGATATCATCAAAAGTGCCAGAAGGCGGGCCCCCGGCGTTGGTAACGAGGATATCCAACCCGCCGAATTTCTCTACTGTGGCATTAATAACCCGCTCAATATCTGCCTGACTGGTAACGTCTGCACGCAGAGATAGCACTTCTGTGCCTGTTTCGCTTGCAATCTCCGCAGCAGTTTTGTCAATAAACTCACTGCGAGCGCAGATGGCAACTTTTGCACCTTCATGGGCAAATTGCTTCGCTGTAGCTTTGCCCAAACCTTTACTAGCAGCAGTCACTAAGGCGACTTTACCACGGAGTTGCAAATCCATAATCTTGATTCTTCTTGTTTACAGCAATTTGAAGCCAAGATGATTGAGAACTTCCCGTAAGCGATCGCGTCCTCTGAGTGATTCTACGGTTGCGATCCTTTGGGCTGAGTGTTCTGACCAATCGCCAGGGATATTCATCTTTTGTTCAGTATAGAATTCTTTGATGATCTCGTTGTAGTGAGCGATCGCTTCTTCTTGATCTGCCAATTTATAAGTTTCGCGGTGCAGCACAGCTGATTGTGGCAATCGTGGCTTAATCGCTGCTTCTACCTCTAGATTCGGATAGCCTACACACAGCCCAAATACAGCATACACAGAGGAGGGCAAATTCAATATCTCTGCTACCTCTTGCGGATGGTTGCGGATTCCACCGATATATACTGTTCCTAAACCGAGTGACTCGGCTGCTACTGTTGCGTTTTGCGCCGCCAAAGCTGCATCAATTGTTGCCATCACAAACATTTCCAGGTATTCCAGGGCATCATGAGATATGCCGCGACTGTCAGCAACGTAATTTAGACGCGCTAAGTCTGCTAACCAAACCAAAAATAAAGGAACCTGCTTAATATGTGCTTGGTTCCCTGCTAGTTTAGATAACTCCTCTTTGCGTTCTTGATCTTCGACTGCTACCACACTCCAGGTTTGCAAATTAGAGGAAGTAGATGCAGATTGGGCGGCTGCAATTAGTAACTCCAGAGTTCCCGGTGGTAAAGGATCGGATAGATAAGACCGGATTGAACGGTGAGATAGTAGTGCTGTTAGAGAATCATTCCATTCAATTGCGGGATTGAAGGGAATTTCACCGTAGCGCGATCGCAGTAGTTCTGTAGGATTAGTCATAATCAATTTCAAAATTCACACTTCAAAAATTTTCAGTTCTTTTATAAGGATAGCTAACTGAAAACCCTTGAGGAACAGGCGCACAGCGTCGTATTCCGTACTTTTCCCTTTGGGAGCTATCCATACACACATCTTTCTTAACATGGCTGTAATTGACTAATCAGTTAATCGGGGGACGGCTATTCCTCCCACCCCTCTTGTTAAGATGAGATTCCCGCCGATTTTCGTTGAAACACTACTGAAAGATTATTAGCTGGCATTTGGTAAGTTTGTTTCAAGGTCAGATTTTGTGCGCTAGCTGCTGCTACAACATCATCCAAGTTACGTATACCCCACTCTGGGTTTTGGGCGCGTAAAAAGTTGTCAAAAGCTGCATTGCTCGGTGCTGTATGTTCTCCACCTTCTTTGAAGGGTCCATACAAATAGAGAATACCTCCTGCTTTTAAGATACGACCCGCCCCTGCCATTAGCCCCAGACAGGCTGACCAAGGTGAAATGTGAATCATATTGATGTTGACGATAGCGGTAATCGGCGAGCTATCCAGCCACTGGGTTACTGTCCCCTCCTCCACCGCCCAAACTGGTTCTCTAACATCAAGCTCAAGCGGTGGATAGATACTATTACATACATTGTGTTCAGTCCATGCAATAATGCTGGCTCTTCTTTGTGGATTTGTATCTGTTGGTAACCACATACAATCTCTGAGTCTGGGCGCAAAAAAGACTGCGTGTTCACCAGTACCACTGGCAATTTCCAAGATCGTGCCGCTCTTAGGCAATACTTGTAAAAGTACTTCTAGAATTGGTTCACGATTGCGCTCGGTTGCTGATGCGTATTCTCGTGCGTCTTGTAGTGTCATCCGTATCGTTTTTACATACCTGATTTCATCTTAGTGGCTATTGTCTAAAAACGTAAGGATTCAGGTATTACGAATTACACAAAGCGTTACTATGAAATTATTCTAATAAAATATGAGCGAATCAGAGTTAAACTGTTTAGAATTTACATTTGATAGCAGTAATGTTTCTTGAGTCTCTCCAGAATTAAAATTTAAAAGAAGGCCATCTTTAGTATCAGTTAGATTTCCTTGAGAAAACATCTCATGTAACCAACTATCAGCATTAATATCACCCCAACCCTTGAATTCAATCTTATCGATACCAATTTTAAAATCTTGAATCACATCAAACTCACTTTTCAAGAATTTATCGCTAACGTTGAAAAGATTATCAAGACCGATATTGATACCAATACCAACTAGTAAATCTTGAACAGCACCAAGCTCACTTGACAAGAAGCTTTCGCCACTAACGTTGAAAACAAATTTGTCATGGCCGTCGCCACCAACTAAAACATCATTCCCAGCATCACCAATTAGAACGTCATCACCCGAACCGCCATTTAGGCTATCATTGCCTTGGGCCCCATATAGGGTATCATTGCCTTGGCCGCCTTCGAGGATATCATCGCCTTTCCTTCCGTCCAGCTTGTCATCCCCTAAGCTGGTATAAATTTTATCTCCACTGTTAGTTCCTTTAAGATCATCTTTCCCAACCGTGCCATAAATAACATCTTTACCTAAATTGTTGATTAAAGTATCTCCTAAAAAAGTAATATTACTGGCATTTATTTGTACTATTGTTATGTTTGTGTCATGCTTAAAGGTTTTTTGATATCTACCAATGGCCTTTCCTGTAATGGAGTCCTTGCCATTATCGCCACCAATATCAGTAGTTTGTGGGCGAGTCTTAATAGTAACATTACTACTTTTGGAATATTCCAAATCAGCAATATGCTTAGAGGAAATTAACTTACCTTGGATACCGAAATAATCTAATACTTTAGGTTTATCAGGATTTGTGGTATCTAGTGCCAAAAAACTAATTTTCCCCTTGGCCTGGTTATATTCAATAGCAGAATTTTCAATTTCTTTAGCTGTTAGTGCTAAGTCTGCGAAAAAATCGAAAGAGAATTTTTTATTAGCAGCAATTTTAAAACTAGCAATTACTTGCATTTTATTCTTGGCACTTCCTGCGAAAGAACCATCTAATCCAATGCCACTAATGTCACTAAAGAACGAAGAAAAAGTCGGGTCAGTGTTAAAAACAGCTCCGGCTTGAACCGTAGCAATAGCAACACCACTGTCAATCAAAGTCTTTATCTGAGTTTTAGTCAAAGTTCCTGAGGGCTTTTGACTATAATTTGAGAAAGAAGCAACCCCTTTAGCGTTAGTAAAGTTAGGGTTGGGATTAGGAATTGGATTTACAATTGGCTGTAAAAATAGTGTTTCTGGTCGCATAATATTTTGCTGTTTATCCTGTTAAGTACTTTGTCTACAAAGATGTATGAGTGTATGCAACCCTACCTTGTAGAATTTTGGGTGTAGCGATCGCACAATCTCATAATTGCAGCAGTAATGTTTGTTATCCAGGGCGATCGCATCTAAATTATTCTTGACCACAAACAAGGTATTGTTAATTTTATCCTCTATTGATGATGAGCCATATCTATCTGGTCAGGTCAACGTTTGCTACAATCGCAATTAGGTTAGAACCGCTAGGAAGTTGGGCGAAAATCAAAGTATCAAGCTCAGTTATCTGAGATTTAGTTTCGAGTTTATAATTCACAGTTGGACTAAGTTGCAACTGATCAATACCCAATTCATAGCCCAAAATAGTAGCATAGTCCCTCTCGCCAGCAGATATATAATAAGAGCTATTCGCATCCCCAAGTACAAATACATCTTTCACGCCATCGGCAGAAATATCTGTGACGTCGCCCTGATTGTCAACCGCACCGCCACCTACTAACACATCTCTCTCAAATGATGTTCCTCTACCAGCGCTAAATGCATTCAGAGTGTCACTACCAGCACCCCCGACGAGAAAGTCCTCAAAGAATCCTTGAGGAGCAGATGGAGATCCGCTACGACCTCCAATCAGATTATCATTACCATCGCCCCCAAATATTACGTCACTACCCTGATCTCCATTGAGGGTGTCATTGCCAGCATTCCCAAAAAGCAAGTCATCACCAAGACCTCCATTAAGGCTATCGTTATTGCTATCCCCATTGAGGGTATCATCGGCGTTACTTCCTTGGAAAATTGCCATATTTTTTGTCTGACAAAGTTGTAAATTTTACTATTAACCTAAGTTGCTTAAATATTATTTATATTCTTGGTTCAAGCCTTGCGATCGCATAATAATCTTGACCACAAACAAGGTATTGTTAATTTTATGTTCTATTGAACATGACTTATATTTATCTTGTCAGGTCAACGTTTGCTACAATCGCAATGAGGTCATTACCGCTAGGAAGTTGGGCGAAAATAAAAGTATCAAGCTCACTTATCTGAGATTTAGTTTGAAGTTTATAAGTCACAGCCGGACTAAGTTGCAACTGATCGATACCCTTCTCAAAGCCCAAAATAGTAGCATAGTCCTTGTCGCCAGCAGCTGTATAAAAAGCGCCTTTCGCATCCCCAAGCACAAATACATCTTTCACGCCGTCGCCAGAAATATTTGTGACGTTGCCGCTTGTGTCAACTGCACCGCCGCCTACTAACACATCTCTTTCAAATAATTTTGCTGTCCCATCACCATCTGATGTTCCTCCACCAACGCCAAATCCATTCAGAGTGTCACTACCAGCACCCCCTACGAGAAAGTCCTCAAAGAATCCTTCCGGAGCATCAGGAGAGCCGCTAGGGCCTCCAAGCAGAATATCATCACCATCGCCCCCAAATATTACGTCACTACCCTGACCTCCATCGAGGGTGTCATTGCCAGCATCTCCAAAAACAAGGTCATCCCCTGCACTTCCAGAAAGATTATCATTTCCGAGTCCCCCATTAAGGGTATCGTTGCCCAGACTTCCAAGGAGCGTATCATTGCCACTATCCCCATTTAGCAAGTCATTACCAAGACTTCCACTCAGCTCATCATTACCGCTACCCCCATTTAGGGTATCGTCACCGAGGTTGCCAAACAATTTGTCATTCCCATTTCCCCCATTCAATAGGGAATTACCACTGATACCTGCATATATCTTGTCATTACCGCCTCCCCCGGTCAAAGTATCGTTACCACCAAGACCAAAAATCGTGTAACTCTTAGTATTAGTGTTTCCTTGTGGGACATTTAATCGATCGTTGCCGTTAGTTCCTTGTAAAATGCCACTCCGACTTCCAGATGTATTGTTATTAAGGCCTCTCCCGGTTAAGATATCGTTACTACGATTAAAAAGATTCGTGATTTTATCATTATTAATGTTTCCTATATCGTTGCTGTCACTTGTTTGTATAGATGCCATATTGTTTACCTCGCAAATTCTTAGTTGAAGTTGCCAATGTTTAGTGGGTAATCATCCAAAAGGATGTTTTAAAAGGGTAAACCAGAATCAAAATACCCTTAAAAAAGGTGGATTTAGGAGGATATAAAAGGTTTTAATCCCAATAAAAGGACTTTTAAAACATCCTTTTAGCTATTTTTGAGCAGTAGGTTCATTGCTAAATTATTGTTTTACCCAAAAATATTCGATTCGTAAAAACTGCCCTAAAAATAGACTAAATTAGACCCTCACAGGAAACTATCGACTATCGAATTTAAGCCTGTAAATCCAAAGTTGTCTAACAGGTTATTATTTGCTACTGTCCCAATTCCATCACCTAAAGGTGTATTAAAATCAGTAGTTACATTAGAAGGCCCAGAATAAGTTGTTGCTGTACCAAGAAATAAACTGCCATCAGCACCTCTGGTAAGTGTATCAGTGCCTAAGTTGCTGACGAAAGTACCGTTATTTTGATCTCCCGATAGCAAATCGTTCATGTTACTTGTAATGAAAGAATTAGTGGCTATCACGGTACTTCTATTCGATGTTGCTCCGCGTACAAAACCTTCTTCACTCGTATTGATTGTTAATCCTGTAGGGGAAGTAGTCCCGACTTTCATGTTACCGCCGGCACCCCTCCTAGTGAGGTAGGATAAAGCTGTGACAAAAATACTGCTCATTACATTTCCTCTTGATCCTGCTAGATATACAATATGAACTTGACCAAAAAGGCAGGGAGCAGGGGATAAAATGGTATGATTTGTCAGCAATAGAGGATTTCAGGGCAAATAAATTTATTTATGCTTAATCTTAATGTTAAATACTTATTTCAAGATGCATGGCACAAGAAATAATGCGTCTAAGCTTTCAGCAGCCCTAAATTTATTTATGGGGTTCTCTCCCAAGCTTTCTGCTCCTTGCCCTCTTTCCTGTTAATTTGACAGATACTTATGATATTAAAACTCAAGTGTGGCAGTTGTTAGATGCTGAACTTTGAAGGCGCTAGTTTACTTGACTTGACAATAGGCTTCCCACATCAACAAAGAGGGCGTTGAATAAAGCGGTAAGTCTTGCAGTTGTCTAATTAACTGTGTTAACATTGAATCGAATTTAGAAAACTGCTGAAAACTATTTTTATTTATAGTTTTCAGCAATTTTTCAACATCCAACAGTAGGTTGAGTAGAGTACAAGATAACCCAACAAAACAATTGCTATGGAGTGTTGGTTTTCATACTCACTTTAACCTGCTTTTCTTTTTAGGCTTAAGCTTAACTAATCCAGTTGGATCAAGTTTTACTTAACGGTAGCAGAAATAGCGTTAACAAAAGTCTCAGAGCGATAGTCTTCGGTTTGTACACCACCAATTACGCTGGTGAATGTTCTGTTACCAGTAGAATCAGCACTAACAACTAATTCAGCAGTGTTTCCTTGGATACCATTCAAGTTAGTGGTAACTGTCTTGGTGAAGCTTTCATTAACAACAGCTGTAACTCTCTTGTCTGCTGTGTAGACGTTAGCAATGTTAGTACCACGACCACCAAGAATTTCTTCAGAGGTATTTTCCAAGTAGTTTAGATCAGAAATAATCATTTGAGTTTCTCCTGAAAGTTGTAAGTTTTTGCAGAATATTTGGCGTTACAAACTTGTTTTTGTTAGCCACATAATTACTATAATTTATTTATCAAAAAAGTCAATACTATTTTGAAGGATATTTTATTAAAAAATATTAGTATTTATAATGCTTAAAACAACCATAAATAAATATTAATTAAAAACAAAAGCAGATACAAAAAATTAGACAGTAATTAAAATTTTTACTGCCAATTAAGGTTAATGGCGATTTATTTTAAGCTTTTAATCGCGCTAAAATAGAATTTAGCGAATGTATTTATCAAATAGAGAAAACGAAAACATATTAAACTTTGAATTGAATAACATTTTATAAAATATAGACATCTATCTTAAGTTAGAAATAATATTTAGCTACAAAAAGAATTGCAATTTTATCACCTATTTAGTTTTGGTGAATGACATATCTAGCAAATCCTCCTGCGAGCCGTCAGAGTCTATCTGAGTGACAATTCTCATCGCGTTGATTTGTTGCTTTAACCAATGAGAAAATGATTCTGTAATGATTTTTTGGCGCAATTGTTCATCTAATTGGGATTGAATAATTTCTTCCACCCAAATTAAATGCACTCCCTTGGGTGTCGTAATCGGTTTGAGGGCATTTGGCGGTACAGCAGCAAATACAGCTGCTGCAATTTCTGGGCGAAAATCTTTGCGGTATCGCAGTCCCTGATATCCATAAGCACGGCGGAGTTCTGGTTCTGGAATATATAAACGAGCAATTTCAGGAAAATTGATTTCGCCTTCTTCTAGAGCAAAAAAAAGCTCTAAAGCCAAGTCTCGATCCTCGAAGACGACTTCGTAGGTAACGGCGGCGATATAATCTAATTGGTGTTCATAAAAGTGCTTTTCGAGTTGATCAGAAAATAGATGATTTGCTAACTTCCCCGAAAGGATGTTGTTGTAGGCTAATTCTTCAAACTCATTCACAGACAGGTGGTGTTTTTCGAGCCATGTCCAGGTGTCTTTAGCTTTAACAAGCTTCTTAGCAAACCTTAAGCTATCTCCTTCTTGCTGTAGTTCTTCTGGTGTAACTGTAATTCCTAGCTCTTGAGCTGCTTCGGTAATGATGCTTTGCGATGCGATCGCCTCGACTACATCAGGTATCTGACAGGAGAGCTTGAGGCTGTGAATGATATCTGAACTAGAAATCCTCAGACTGTGGGGCATAACACGATATCTCCAATAATTAAGGGCATGGGGCATTGTAAGTTAGTTAGGAGTTATTTATTTTTTTATCTCCTTTGTCGTATTTCCTAATTCCAGTGCGTAGCTTGTCGCAGTTCTCTACAAGACGCTGCGCGAACGGCGCTGCTCAGTGAACACCGTAGGTATCGCTCTGACTAAATCTCTAAACCGCCTTTTTGCAGTTTCTTGAACGGATCTAAAACAAAATCAATCACCCGCCGTTGGCGAATGATGACTTCAGCATTTGCTGTCTGACCGGCACCTAATGGAATACGTTTGTTGCCATTTTCGACATACTGCTGATCTAAGGTGATTTCTAACTCATAGTTTTCGATGTTCCCTTGGGGTGTTTGGGTAATTTTCGAGTCAGGAGAGATCCAAGTAACTTTCCCTTGGACGATGCCATACTCTTGGAAGGGATAGGCATCAAACTTGACTTTAACTGGCATTCCTACCTTCAAAAAACCACTATCCTGATTAGGCATATTAGCTCTGAGTACGAAGTCTGCATTCTTGGGTGCGATTTGGGCAATCCTTTGACCGAGTTGTACTACTGCTCCCGGCTTCGTGGTGGGTAATTCAAAAATCACCCCATTAATCAGCGATCGCACCACTCGTTGCTCTATTTGAACTCTTATAGATATAATCTGGCTTTTAGTCTGAGCGACTTCTGATTGCACTGCTGTTATTTGCGTCTGTAGGTCTTTTAGCTGTTCCTGATTTTTCATTACAGCTAGTTTTCCGGCTTGCATCAAACTTTTATAGCTACTTTGTTCTTCTTGCAGTCGGAGTTTTGCTTGTTTGATATCAGACTCCAACGTATTGATAGTTACTTGATAACGATTTAGCTCTCCTGCTAACTGCAATTGTGCTTGTTTAATATCTGATATAGCCTTACTATAGAGTCGTTTGCTTTCTTGTTCTTCTTTTTTGAGTTCATCGACTTGAGTTGCAGAAACTGCACCATCCTGAACGAGTTTGCTAAAGCGTTGAACTTGCCTAGAATCTATACTCAAACGACTTTTAGCCGATTGCTGATCGTTGTGAGTCGTGTAAATCTGCTGTTGTGCTTGCTTAACTAATGCTTGCTTTTCTAACTTTTGGAGGTTATAGCTACTCAGTTTGGCATCCAGGTTTTGCTGCGCCTGGTTAACTTGAGCCATTTTTTCTAATTCTTGGGATTTATTTTGTTGCTCTAAGAGGCTAGTTGAAATTAGCAGTTGATTTTTGAGCAATTCCAGTTGCGATCGCCGATTTTGTAGCCCTTGCAATTTGCTCTGGACTTCTTGCAGTTCCGTTTGCAAAACATCAGACTCTAGTTCTACTAGAACTTGACCGGCTCTGACTGTATCTCCTTCTTTCACCATAACTGTTTTGACACTCCCACCAGCTTGAGCGTCTAATTTTTGAGTTGCGCCTTTAGGTTCTATACGCCCTCTAGCACTACCAGTTTCATCTACTTTCGAGAAAGTTGCCCAAGGTAAAAAAAGACCAGCAAAGGCTATGAGTACATACAACAAACCACGAGTCCAAATCTGAGGTAAAGCATTGAGCAATGCTTCAGTACCGTAGTACAAATCTTGACTGTTATTTTCTACCTCTGTCTGCTTGTTAAACTCTACAGATTCCTCTTGCTGTGTGTAACTTTGATACTTATCTGTCTGATCTTGAGGAAGCGGGGATGATCTATTGGGAGATGGCATAGTTTTAGTTCCGATAACAGTAGATAGGGAGTGGTGAAGTAGGGGGAGAAGAAATATTATTTATCAATGCCCAATGCCCAATTTCAACTAACTTGAGCCAGTTGTTGTTGATTCAGGTAGTAATAATGACCTTTTTTAGCGATTAACTCGTCGTGAGTACCGCTTTCTACCAAAACGCCTTGATCTAAAACCAGAATCAAGTCAGCGTTGCGGACTGTAGAGAGGCGATGGGCAATGATTACACTTGTGCGTCCTTGAAGAATTGTTTTGAGGTTGTTTTGAATAATTCGTTCTGATTCAGAATCTAGGTGGCTGGTGGCTTCATCAAACAGTAATAACCGAGGATTTCCGAGCAAAGCACGAGCGATCGCTAGGCGTTGGCGTTGTCCACCAGAAAGCATACCGCCGCCTTCACCAATTTCGGATTCGTAACCCATCGGTAGTTTTTGAATAAATTCATCGGCTCCAGCGTATTTCGCTGCTTGGATAGTTTCTTCTAAAGAGGCATTTGGATGAGCGATCGCAATGTTTTCTCGAATAGTCCCACCAAAGAGAAAGGTATCTTGGTCTACAACGCCGATTTGAGAACGGAGCGATCGCAAAGAAATACTAGTGATGTCACGACCATCAATGAGTACTTTGCCATCTGTTGGTGGATATAGACCTAAAATCAATTTACTCAGGGTTGTTTTTCCAGAACCACTGCGCCCCACAACTGCAACCATCTGTTCCGGCTGGATTTCAAAGTTAAGATTTTCTAAAACGTTAGTCTCACTTTCTGAGTGATAGCGAAAGGTGACATTATGAAAGCTAATGTGACCGCGTAGCTTACCCAACGCCTTCCGGGGTTTAGTTTCTAAGTTTTCTTCTGGTTCCGCCTCCAACACATCATTTATGCGTTCGGTGGAAATCACGATTTCTTGCAATTGATTCCACAGCATAGATAGCCGTTGGAAAGGACTCAAGACATTACCCACCAACATATTGAAAGCAACTAATTGTCCAATGGTCAGTTCGCCATTAATTACCTGGGTTGCTCCATACCACAGCAATGCAGTATTCACAAAAGTTTGGATAATGCCACTGATAATTTGCAGCTGATTACCAATTATTTGAGCATTAAAGCCTTTTTTGACCAAATCATTCAGCAGTTCCTCCCAACGCCAGCGCACAGTCTGTTCAATTGACAATGAGCGGACGGTACGAATTCCGCTAAGGGATTCTATGAGATAGCTTTGTTCTTTAGCGCCTGCATTAAAAACTTCTCTGGAGATGCGGCGCAAAATACTTGTGCTAGCCAGCGCCAAGATAAAAAATGGCGGTATAGTACATAGCACGAATAATGACATCCGCCAGCTATAAGAGAACATTAAAGCCAGATAAACCACCAATGTCAGCATATCCAACAAGATGGAGAGTGTTTGACCAATAAGGAATTGCTGAATTTTCTGGTTTTCTTGGATGCGTGAGACTATATCCCCAACAAAACGCGACTCAAAATAAGAAAGGGGCAAGCGGAAGGTATGTTTGATAAAACCTACGAGTAGGGAGATACTAACGCGGTTAGCAGTATGAAATAGAAGATATTGCCGTACAGCGTTGACAGCCACACCAAATAACCCAAAAATAATCATCCCCAAACCAATAGCGTTTAGGGTTGTAACGCTACGTTGCACAAGTACTCTATCGAGCAACAACTGAGTGAATACTGGCGTTACCAGTCCAAATAATTGAATTAATACCGAAGCTATAAAGATTTCTAATAGTGTCCGATAGTGAGGTTTGATTAACTCAAAAAATTTCCAGAAGCTTGTACTTTCGTTTTTAGTATTTTCTAATAAAGCTGTAGGTTGCAGTAACAATGCATAACCACTCCAACCTGCTTGAAATTCAGCTTTTGTCAGGCTGCGTTGACCAAGAGCCGGATCACATACAATCACCCGCTTTTTGCTGATTTCATAGACAACGATGAAGTGTTTGCCTTCCCAATGCACAATTGCAGGTAAAGGTTGTTCTGCTAATTTATCAAGAGTGGCTTTCACCGGACGGGTGGCAAAACCCAGGTTTTCTGCTGCTGCTGCCATAGCCTTTAGAGATGCACCACTGCGGTTGACGTTGGTCATATCCCGCAGGCGATTGATACTAAAATGCTTCCCCCAATAGTTACCAATCATTACCAAGCAAGCAGAGCCACAATCAGCAGCGCTTTGTTGGGCATAGAAAGGATAGCTCTTAGTCAGATGTCTCCACCAATACCCCACTTGTACCTTCGGACTGGGAAAGTAAAAACTTGCTTTTTTTGGTTGTTGTTGTGACTGCTGATCTCGTTGGGGAAAAGGAATGATTTTGGATTTTGAAGATGGGAAAATTTTTTCCTCACTCCCCACTC
>NZ_CAXTNE010000197.1:0-15537 GCF_964245445.1 uncultured Nostoc sp. | reverse complement strand
CCCCTGCCCCCTGCCTTCCCTACTCTCCCTTAACGTGTGGCAAGATTGAAATCAGATCGCATCGCACTTAACTAGGCAAACGAGATGCTGGGAAACACACTTGTAGGAAGATACCAAATAATTAGTAACTTGGGAGGTGGGGGTTTTGGTGAAACTTTTGTGGCTTGTGATACACAATTACCCGGTTCACCTCCATGTGTCGTTAAGAAACTTAAACCCCAGGCAAGTGATCCCGTAACTTTGGAGACAGCTAGGCGTTTATTTGATACGGAAGCACAAGTTCTGTATAAATTAGGAACTCACGATCGCATTCCCCAACTTTTAGCTTACTTTGAGGAGAACGCCGAATTTTATCTCGTACAGGAATTGATCGAAGGGCATGACTTGAGTCTAGAATTAATCCCGGGTAAAACCTGGAGTCAAGAGCAAGTAATTTCACTTTTACAAGAACTTTTAACAATCTTAGAATTTGTCCATCAACAGAATGTAATTCACCGTGATGTTAATCCGCGAAATATCCTCAGACGCCACCCAGATGGCAAATTAATCTTAATTGATTTTGGTGCAGTTAAACAAATTACTACCCAGGTGATTCTTCCTGAAGGCTCAATTAAAGGTACTGTTGCTATAGGTACACCTGGATATATTCCTGGAGAACAAGCTCATGGTACGCCAAAATTAAGCAGTGATATCTATGCTACGGGAATAATTGCTATTCAAGCTCTCACTGGATTGTCACCAGAGGAAATAGTAAAAGATGCCGATACTAATGAAATTATCTGGCACAATCAAGCCACGGTAACGCCAGAATTCGCTCAATTCTTAGATAAGATGGTATGCTACGACTTTCGCCAACGTTATCCTTCGGCAACGGTGGCATTACAAGCACTGAAAGAGTTAACACAACCCCCCGCACAGACAATTGCATTAACTCCTATTTCTTTGCCCAAAAATATCAACAAACCTCAACCTAAAAAAGGTATATTGGGTAAAATTTTACTAGCAATATTTTTAATTGGGGTTAGCACAATAGCATCAATATTAATTTTAAATCACATTAATTCAAATAATGCCATAGAATTATCCAAGCAAGGAAATACCCTTTTTGATTTGCAACGTTATCAAGACGCATTAGAAGTATATGAAAAAGCCGTTAATATTAGACCAGATTATGCTCAAGGCTGGAATGGTCAAGGTAAAACGCTGTCTAAATTAAAAAAATACAAAGATGCGTTAGCAGCCTATGATAAAGCAATTCAAATTCAGCCAGATTATTTTGAAGCTTGGAGTGGACGAGGCTTTATATTAGGAAATTTACAACGATATCAAGAAGCGATCGCCTCTTTTGACAAAGCCTTACAATTAAATAATAAAAGCTCGGAAGTCTGGAATGCTAAGGGTGAAGCTTTTAGTAATTTAAATCAATATGACCAAGCAATTCAATCTTATGAAAAAGCGATTGAGTTGAAACCAGACAATTACGAAGCTTGGTATAAAAAAGGATTAGCTTTACAAAATTCTAAACGATATGAAGACGCGATCGCAGCTTATGAAAAAGTCGTTGCTTTAAAACCAGACTACGAGCAAGCCTGGTATAATTGGGGAAATTCCTTAGTCAACTTACGACGCTACCGAGACGCATTTACAGCTTATGATAAAGCTGTGCAATACAAGCCAAATTATTATCAAGCCTGGTTATCCAGAGGTAATGTACTGCTCAATTTACAACATTATCCAGAAGCGATTGAATCTTTTAATCAAGTAATCAAATATAATGCCAGTAATTATCAAGCATGGTATAATCTGGGTTGGTCGCTGCACCAAACCCAACGTTATGAAGAAGCAATAAAAGCTTATAAAAAAGCAGCAACGCTTAAGCAAAAAGATTATCAACTCTGGTACAATTTGGGTAATTCACAATACATTTTGCAAAAATACGAAGATGCGATCGCGTCTTATAATAAGGCAGTTCGTTATAAACCAGACCATTTTGAAAGCTGGTATAGCAGAGGCAATGCGCTATTAAATTTGAAACAGTTTAAAGATGCGATCGCTTCTTACGATCAAGCAATAAAATACAAGCCTAATTACCAACAAGCAATAGACGGGCGCAATCAAGCCCAAATTCAACTACAAGGCGAAATATCAAAGCCTAAACCTGTAATTGTGCCAGTTCTCCCATTTCCTAATGCTACTAATTCACCGCAAACGACACCCTAGTACAGCACGGCGTAAATAAAGCTACCATTTCATTACAGCCAGAAAGCCCAAAATTAAAGCTTTTTGACTTTTGACTTTTGAATGCGTGACTTCCGCCTTGCGGTACTAGTACATTAACAATTCGCAATTCCGAATTGTTAACAACACTTCTTATAGCCAAGAATTGGAATTTTAGTTGATTTTAAAGAATATCAAATAAAAACTTATAATACACGCCGTTATTATAAATTTATTAATTATTTTATCAAAAGCTGTGAGCATAGGTAGTTTCTTGGGCAATCTAAAGATAACCTAGAATTTCTTCTTGCCGAACTATGCCATTAAGGAGCTAACCCTTGATACGAGCAAACTCCAGCCTATCAGCAACTAACAGAGAAAGTCATCCCTCACGAAATTTACTAATTCGATTTATTCTTGGCGGCACTACCCTTATAGTCAGTATTTCTGCTTATTTTAGCTATCAAGCCGCTAGAAATATGATGCTCAAAGATTTGAGACATAGCGCTTTTTTAGAGGTACAGAGAGGGAGTGCTGAAATTGAGGAGTGGTTACACGTTCGTCAAGTGGAGGTACAAACTCTGGCGAATACTTCAACTGTACGTTCCTTAAACTGGTCTGTGGCAGAACCTTATTTAAAGGCAGAAGTCAAGCGGATTCATGAATTTTTCTTGTTCCAAATAGCTACCCCTGATGGTTCATATTCCAATACAAAAGTTGGTCGAGCAAATAAAAATATTCAGGATCGAGACTACTTTCAAAAAGCAATTGCGGGAAAGACCAACATTTCCGATCCCTTCATTAGCCGTTCTACAGGAATTTCTTTAATTGCGATATCTACCCCGATTTGGTCAAATTCTGCTAGCAGTAGTTCACCGATAGGGACTTTCCACGGCAATGTGAGAGTCGATCACATTGCAGATGTTGTCAACTCCCTCTACTACGGTGCGAATAGCTATGCTTTCGCCCTCAATTCCCAAGGGCAAGCGATCGTTCATCCTAACTCGGCGTTAATGTCAACCGTAGAAAAACCTGCACCCAGCCTGCTGAAAGTTGGCGATCGCAATTTAAATGCGATCGCGCAGCAGATGGTAAACAAACAACAGGGAATTGAGTTAATGGAAATTGACGGCACTAAAAAGTATGTAGCTTATCTGCCGTTGCAAGCCGCTAATTGGTCTGTCGCCTTGGTGATTCCCCGCGAAAATATCGAATCTCGATTGCAATTCCTCGATTTAATCGCCTTAATTGTTGGTGGATTGACAGTCACCATGATTACTGTCTTGTGGCAAGTGCAAGCATTTGAACAAGCTGAACTGAAAAAATCTAAAGCTGCGGCTGATACAGCCAACCATGCTAAAAGTGAATTTTTAGCCAACATGAGTCATGAACTGCGAACGCCTTTGAATGGCATTCTCGGTTGTGCCCAAATTTTACTGCGTTCCCCAGCTTTACCGAATCAAGAACAATATCACGTCAATATTATTGAACAATGCGGCTCTCATCTGCTGACTTTAATTAATGATATTTTGGATCTCTCCAAAATTGAAGCAAAAAAGCTAGAACTGCATCCAGTTGATGTGCATTTGCCATCTTTTCTCCAAGGAATTGTGGAAATATGCCAGATCCGGGCAAAACAAAAAGGCATTTTGTTTGTCTATAAACCCGCGATCAACTTGCCTACAGGGGTTCATGTTGATGTCAAAAGATTACGTCAGGTGCTATTGAATCTGTTGGGAAATGCCATCAAATTTACAGATGAAGGTCAGGTTACTTTCAATATTGAAGTAATCGAGCAACCTTCCAGCGATCAGCAGAAACATCGCCTTCGATGCACCGTAGAAGATACAGGAATTGGTATAACTCCGGCAGAATTGAGCAAAATTTTCTTGCCATTTGAACAAGTGGGTGATAAAAAGCGCCAAGCTGAAGGTACAGGGCTGGGTTTAGCTATTACTCGACAGTTAGTGCAGATGATGGGTAGCGATATCTATGTTAAGAGTCAGATCGGTCAGGGGAGTAGCTTCTGGTTTGAGTTGGAGATTCCTGAAGCGACTGACTGGGTACAATCTGTGATCGCAGCATCAGAGAAACAAATCATTGGCTTTGAGGGTAGCCCCTACACCATCCTGATGGTTGATGATCGCTGGGAGAATCGGACAGTGATTACAAACTTACTGCAACCACTGGGTTTTAATGTAGTTGAAGCCAGCAATGGTAAAGAAGGTTTAGAAATAGCGATCGCCCTCAAGCCAGACTTAATCATCACAGATTTGCTGATGCCAGAAATGGATGGGTTTGAATTAATTGAACACCTGCGTCACACTCCAGAAATTCACAATGTCAAGATTATTGTCTCTTCCGCTAGTGTCTTTGAAGCCGACAAACATCGCAGTCTGCAAGCTGGAGGTAACGCCTTCTTAACCAAACCTATACATATAGATGAATTATTGCATCAACTAGAACAGTACTTAAATTTGGTATGGATTTACAAGCAATCTCAGCCTGATGGAGAAAAAGCCAAAGAAGCAACAGCAAATAGCCAATCTGCTCAATTAACCCCTCCTTCCCCCCAAGTGTTGCAGGAACTGGTCATCTTAGCCAGTAAAGGTAACTTCAATGCCATTCTCAAGTGGGCCGATCAACTGGAGGAAACAGACATAACCTTCGCGCCATTTGCTAGCGAAATAAGGCAACTAGCAAGACAATTTGATGAAGATTTAATCCTCAATTTCTTGACTCAATATGCAATGGAAACAGCATGAAAACTACTATTGAAGACCAAAAAAATTCTATAAATTACGCTTTTTCTAAGGGAATTATTTTAGTCGTTGACGATAACCCTGCTAATTTACAAGTTTTATCCAGCTTTCTGGATCAATCTAGTTTTGAAGTTTGGGCAGCACGCAGTGGTGAGAAAGCTCTTGGGCGATTAGAAAATGATGATTTACCTGATTTAATTTTGCTGGATATAATGATGCCCGGTATAGATGGTTTTGAAACTTGTAAACAGCTAAAAAGCAATCCTCGTGTCCAAGATATTCCGGTCATTTTTATGACAGCCCTCTCAGGAACTGCTGATAAAATCAAAGGTTTCCAATTGGGAGCCGTAGACTACATTACCAAACCTTTTCAGCATGAAGAAGTCTTAGTACGGATTGAAAATCATCTAAAGCTGAGAAATTTGACGAAAACCTTAATCGCTAAAAACACCGAATTAGAACAGACTCAAACCCAACTGATTCAAGCAGAAAAGGTAGCAGCTTTAGGTCAAATTACAGCAGGAATTGCTCATGAAGTTAATAATCCCATCAATTTTATAGCTGGCAACTTAAATTTTGTTGAACAGTATGTACAGGAGGTAGTTAGTTTACTACATCTTTATCAAAAATATCTGCCCGATCCACCAGAAGAAATTAAAACCGCGATTCAAAAAAGCGATTTCAACTTTTTGTTAAATGATTTATCTAAAATTATTCAATCCATGCAACTTGGTACAGATCGCGTTACAGAAATTGTGTCATATTTAAACAACTTTTCACGACACAGAGAAACGGGTAAAAAACTAACCAACTTGCATGAAGGGTTAGATAGTACATTACTCATTCTCGGACATCGGTTTAAATATAATACTCATCAACCAACCATCAAATTAGTCAAAGAATATGGAAGCTTGCCACTTGTTGAGTGTTTTCCTGGGGAAATTAATCAGGTTTTTATGAATTTAATTTGTAATGCGATCGATGCAATTGAAGAAAAGTATAAAAATAAAGATATTGAGACAATTTATCAAAATCCTGGAGTTATTAAAATTAAAACCGAGGCAATTGGAGAGCAAGTTATTTTAAGAATTGCCGATAATGGATCAGGTATAAGTAAAGCAGATGCAACAAAAATATATGATGCTTTTTACACAACAAAACCTGTCGGTAAAGGAACAGGGCTTGGTTTATCTATTGCTTACCAAATTGTGGTGAATAATCATCACGGCAAACTCACATACGATTCCCAACCAGGTGAAGGCATAGAGTTTATCATTGAACTACCCATCCATTAACAATTTAAAATTAATTATTGCATTACAAACATTTTCAGACAGAATTTAAACCCCGACTGATGAATAGAGCAGAGATGTAGAGGCACAATATATTATGCCTCTACTCGCATTTTCAAATGGTTATATGTAAAAGTTTCTAAAAATTGTTGTAATTAGCGAATATTCACCTCTTGTAGGTAATTTACTTTTTGAATATATTCAATATTAGTGGCTGAGTTTTTAGAGAGAAATGAATTTTTTCTTTTTACAGAAGCGACTTTTTGATAATCATTCCGGAGACCTTGTTTTTGAGTATACTCATTCAATTTGACTTGAGCTTGAGCATAAACTAGAGTATCGTTGGGAATATTTCGGAGAAATTTTACAGCCTGATCAAAATCACCAACCAATGCTTGTTTATAGGCTTTCTGCAAAAAGTAAGCCGCTCTAATCTGACGCTTTCGATTGTACTCAGCTAACTTGTCTTGAACTAAAGCACCCGCACGACTTTCTTTAGGAATTTGCCGCAGATATTGTAATGCAGCAGAAAAATCTTTTGTATCGGCACTTTCGTAAGCTTTTGCTAATAAATCTTGTGTCTGTGCTTCAATGTTGACGTATGCTTGCTGAACTAATTTATCTGTTTTAGATTTCCAATATAAAATATTTGGAATGTTAGCAACAGCATGAATAACATCTGACCATTTGCTATCATGGAAAGCTGTTTGAGCTATTTGGTATTGCTGTGCAGCTACTTGCCATTGCTCTTGCCATTCTTCAATTGTGGCTTGCGCTTCTGGATAAACATTGCTGTGGGAGGGAATTGATTTAGCAAGTGCGATCGCTTCTTCTAAATCTCCTGCTTGATATTCTTGTGTGGCTTTAGATAAAGTTTCTGTTTCTGAGTATGCAGGCGCAGCATTAATTAAAGAATATACACCAAATCCCATCACTAAAGAATTAGCCGCCAGTCCTACTTTCATTCCTGTTAATAACGGAGATGAATTTCCAGATGTAGGATTATCATTTTCAACCGCCGCTTCTATAGAAAATTTATCATCTGCTTCTAATATTTCTGGTGGCTGTTCCCATATTATTTGTTTGAGTACCCGCAGCACGTCACTCGCAGACTGAAAGCGGTCTTGGTAATTGTAGCGGATCATTTGGCTGAGAACAGCAGCTAGATAATCGTTAACTGGCGTGTTTTCAGAACGCCAAACAATTTCATTAGTATAAGGATCAGCTTTTAATTGTAATGGTTCCAACCCAGTTAAAGCCTGGATAGCAATCATACCCAAAGCATAAATATCACTGTTGGGCTGTGTTTCTCCAATAAATTGCTCTGGCGGTATATACCCCAATGAAGTAACGGGAATTCTATAAATAGGCAATTCCGCACCTATGCCAAAATCGATAGACTGGATTGAGCCAAAGTCAATCAAAACTAACTTGCGTTGGGCATCACTATTACGTCTAATCAAGTTTTCCGGTTTGATGTCGCAATGGATCACGCCTTGAGAGTGAACAAATTCCAGAATACCTAAGACATCTATCAGGAATTCTACAACTTCCATTTCACTCCACAGACACCCCCATTGTTGATCGATGGGCAGTTCCGCAGCCAACGCATGTCCTTCAATCCACTCTTGGACTAAATAAAATCGCTCGTTTTCTTCAAAGCAGGCAATAAATTCAGGAATTTGGTGATGGCTTCCCAAAAGCTTGAGGGTTTGGGTTTCAGCCTGAAACAGTAACCTCAGCATCTCCAAGTAGCCAGATTCGGAACTATTAACTTTAATCTGCTTAACAACGCATTTGGGATTCTCTGGATAATCTACGTCTACAGCTATGTATGTTTGTCCAAATACCCCTGCACCCAGGCTTTGGATAATTTGGTAACGCCCTTGTAGTAATTTACCGATTATGTGGTAGGTCATGACCTGGTTACTCAGTAAGTCCTTTTATTTAGTTTTCCTGGCATTCCCTCCGCTTTCCGGAATACTTTAGAAATAAATAAACGGAATTTTGATACCTTAATACAAGTTTAATTTTTAAGTATTTTTTCGTAATAAAATATAATTTTTTGTTAAAATTTGTATCTTTTATTTCATTGACTATTTTCGATGAAATTCAAGCAAAAATGTTTAATGTGCAACCTGAGTTACCCTTGAGTTATGAGCAAATAAGTTTAAATTTTGATTTTGGGATTGAGGACTACTTATGTTCAAGTACAATCCGCTAGACTGTCTTCCTTCATCGGTAGAATTACCAGATTCTGATGATACACCTGTGGATAACGAACTGCAAATATTAGTTCCTAATTTATTATTAGCTACTTTAGCTTTAATCTGGCAAAACCGTGATGATTGGTTTTTCGGCATCAACATGGGAATTTATTATACACCCAGTAACCCTGCCATTGTTCCAGATGGATTTCTGAGCTTGGGTGTAGAACGTTTTGTTGGAGAAAATGGACGTTCTAGTTATGTTCTTTGGGAAGAAGATGGAATTCCACCGATTTTAGCTTTAGAGGTTGTTTCTCAAACTTACAACGGTGAATACGAACAAAAGAAAACAGATTATGCTAACTTAGGTATTTTGTATTATGTAATTTATGCTCCAACACGTCTGCGACGAAAGCGACAACGTTTAGAAGTTTATCGTTTAGTTGAGGGTAAATATATTTTACAACCAGGAGATAAACTCTGGATGCCTGAAATTGGTTTAGGTATTGGAATTGAAAGAGGAACCTATCAAGGAAAAACACGAGAATGGCTATACTGGTATGACGAAAATAGTAGTAGGTATTTAACGCCAGAAGAACAATTGCAAAATATTTTAGCTAAATTACAACAGCAAAAAATTGACCCTAATACACTTTAAATCCGCATTTTTAAGAGTTGCTGTTCGAGCCATATCTTTTTACTTTGACTCTTACCCGCCTAATATTTGAATTGTTTAATTATTGATTTCTTCATCGTGTTCGACTACTTCAGATTTATCTTGTAACGGCTTCACCACCCGCGCGATCGCTTCTTGAATAAAAGCCTTAATAAATTCATCTCTGCGATTAATTTGAAACTGTCGCTGCACAACTTCTGTCATTCCACCATCACCCCAATCTTGGTCATGACGAAAATATTCAATAAAACTTTTACCAGCAATTCGCGTTAAATAAGCTGCTGTCACGCCTTGAATTGCTCTACCAATAATAAAGGTAGCAACATTAAGTTGCAAAGCTGTAGATAATAATTGAATTGCTCCTTTAACAATGCCCAAACTAGCGATCGTTTTCGCTAAAGAAAGGGCTAACTCTCGTCCCCGTTCCATATTCAATTCACAGCCGTAAACTCTGCCAATTTCCACAACCATTTGAGCATTAACAGCAGCTGTCGCCAGCAAATCTACCACTGGTATCGGCGTGACTGATACCACACCAGCACCAATCCACTGAAAGCGTTCTACGATTTTGTCAGCTTGACGGCGACGCTGGCCATCGATGAGTTTTCGGGCTTCGTCTCCCAATCGCAGAGATTGTAAAAGAATGTTATCCGCCACCAAATCTTCACCCTCAGCCCGTAAAACAGCAGCTGTGCGCCGCAGCAAAGGGATGATATCGGGTTCCGGCTGGAAGGTTTCGCCAGTTTCTAATTGTGCAGGTTGGGGATTAGCAGTGATCGCTACCACATCATTAGTAGCAATAAATCCCCGTACCCGTTGACGCAACCTTGCAAGGATGGATTCTTTATCTTCATCTGTATATAAATCAGTTTTGTTGAGAACTAAGAGCGATCGCTTTCCAATTTCTGCTAATCCCCGCAGTGGTTCATATTCTGAGCGCCGTAAGTCATTATCTACCACAAACAAGAGTAAATCGGCTTCTGTCGCCAGTTCTCGCGCCATTTGTTCCCGTTCCGTTCCCGCCACCCCTGCTTCTAAAATTCCTGGCGTATCCGTAATTAAAATCTTGCGTTCTAATCCCTTCAACCGCAGACAATAGGTTTCTCCAACCTGAGTTGTACCCATCGGTGCATCTACCTGACCTACCATGCGTCCCATAATTGCATTAACTAGGGAAGTTTTACCAGCACTCCCCGTACCAAATACCACTACTTGAATTTCACCCCGTGCTAAGTTTGCTTCAATCTCCCGCGATTTACTTAATAAAGCTTGGCGTGCTACTTCATCTTGAATTTGCCCTACCTGTTGGCGCACAGCTTGGAGAGTTGTAGAAGCAGCATCAGATTTGCCAGCAGGAATTTGCGCCGCAGTTACTCGCTTCGGGTTGCGGCGCGATCGCTTTTCCCCAGATTGAATCACCAATACGTAATAGACAAAAGCGGCAACCAACGCTCCAATGAGGACAATCAGCAGCAACAGCAGCAAATTGCCTAGCAACGGCGAATAGGACAATTGCCAATAGAGGCGCGATAGGGAATCAATTAGCCATAGGGCTAGCCCCAAAATGACGATCAGACCAACAATCAGCGTTACTATGCGTGACAGAGGCATGGCTGGGAAAGATTAGTGAGTATTCAGTAAGCAGATGCTTCTGATTTTAATAGTTTCAGTATTTTTTACCAGGGTAGTAAGAAGCAGCTTTTGATTCAACCAAGAACGCTCATCTGCTTGACTAACAAAATTTTAAATCTCGCACTGCGTTTCTATCCCGCCTCGGAATGAATTCCGAGTCTCATAGTTGAAGTCCACTCAAGTGGACTAAACAAGCAATTCAGTCCACTTGAGTGGACTTTCGCTATCAGCCCAGAACTTCAGTTCTGGGCGGGATGTCGTTCAGAAGACAGATACTTGTAATCTTCATAGTTTCAGTATTTTTGACCAGGGTAGAAAAAGCCCTTTTTGATAAACTGAGAGCGCATTTTGTATCAAATGTGTTCTCACTTGCGGCTGGATTTCTTGTTTTTGATGAAAAACCGTCTACTAAAAACATTCAACAGCGAGTTATGCCATGACTGCGATACCTAAACTAAGCTACTTTAACTGGGTTCAACAAAGATTTCACCAGCTTAGTATTCGGCAAAAGATTTTTTGTGGGTACGGACTGGCTTTGGGAGTTGCACTTTTGGGAACAACGGCAGGGTTAGTAATAGGCGATCGCTACTTCCAACAAGCCAGACAACATCATCTGTTAATAGATGAAGAAGGAAGCTTGTTAAGTAGTTTACAAGGAAAACTGTTGGAAATACAGATCCGCCAGCAAGAAATACTGCCTTTTTTGCAGCAGCCGCAAGCGTTACAAAGGGGAATTTCTGATTTTAAAAGCGATCTGGCGGATGCGGAAACGTTGCTTTCTCAGGCACAAGAATTTAGTCAAACCAGTTCGCAAGAGGATTTACAAGCTCTGCTCACAAAGCATAACATCACGATAGCCGGATATTTTGAACAACTCAGGTCGCTGATTCGGCAAATTTTGCCATTAACTTCACAGCCAGAGGGAGCTATAAAAGCACAGCAATTAATCTCGAAATTCAGTCAAAGTCAGGATGCTTTAAAGTTTTATCAATTTGCCCATGAGTTAACCGACTTTGCCAAAACAATTCAAGAACGCCAAGAGAAAGCTGATCTAGCCCAAGAAAAGGCTACACTCATGCAAGCTCAGATTATTATTGGTAGTATGCTGCTGTCAGTGGCGATCGCTGCCATCCTGGCTTTCTACACAAGTAAAATCATCGCCCATCCCATTAACGCGGTGACGAATATTGCCCAAAGAGTTACCCAAGAAGCCAATTTTGACTTGCAAGCGCCTGTAACCACAGAAGATGAAGTAGGGGCCTTAACTAGCTCCCTGAACCAGCTTATCCAACAGGTGAAGCACCTTTTAGAAGAACAACAAGCCGAGGCCCAAGTCCGACTAATTCAAAGTGAGAAAATGTCTAGTTTAGGACGGATGCTGGCTGGCGTCGCTCATGAAATTAATAATCCGATAAATTTCATTTCTGGCAACCTCGTACATGCAAAAACTTATACTGACGATTTATTATTGCTACTACAAACATACAAAGCTGAAGTTCCTCATCCTTCCACTGCTTTGCAAACTTTAACAGAAGAAATTGATTTGGAGTTTCTTGAAGTAGATTTGCCAAAACTCTTCAACTCTATGACAATTGGTACTGACCGCACACGAGAAATTGTCCGAAGTTTGAAAGATTTCTCTCGTTTAGATGAGGGAGAAGCGCAGTTAGTAGAGCTACATGCTTGTATAGATAGTACACTATTGATTCTGAACAATCGCCTGAAAAATGGTATTAACCTTGTTCGCAACTATGGAGAAATTCCACCGATTCCAGGCTACACAGGTTTACTTTATCAGGTATTTATGAATATTCTTAGCAATGCCATTGATGCTTTGGAGCAAAAATCGGCAGAGAATCCCGAATTTATGCCTGAAATCACCATTATCACAGAATGCTGGCAGAATAATTTAGTAATAGTGCGAATTGCAGACAACGGCTCTGGTATTTCGCCAGAAAATCAGAAAAAGATATTTGATACATTTTTCACAACCAAACCACGAGGTATTGGTACTGGTTTGGGACTAGCGATCGCACATCAGATTGTGGTAGAAAAACATCAGGGTAAAATTACTTGCCAATCTGAGTTAAATCGAGGTACAGAGTTTGTGTTGGCTCTGCCTAAAGCAGGTATCGCTTAATCGATTTATCATCCTTAAGCTAGTAGCTTTTTAAATTTTATTCGTTCACTATAAAGCTCGCGTGTTCTAATTTATTAGTGGACTTACGCCAGTTTTGGCAACTTTTTTGAAAACAAAGAGAGAAACAAACTTATGGGACTTTTCGATCAAATTCTTGGTGCCGTTGCTAACCCCAATCAACAGGGCAGCTTAGGTCAATTGGGAAGTATTGTTAACAGTGTACAGCAAATGAGCGATCGCACTGGCACAGACCCTTCTACCATCCAATCAGTTTTATCAATTGTTGGTGGTCAAGTGCGTTCTGCTTTACAACAAAAGCAAGCCACAGATGGTAATGAAGCCGCACAAACTCTAGTTAATCAATATGCTGGGACTTCACCTAACCCTCAAGCCGTCAATTCGTTGTTTTCTCCTCAGATACAACAACAGGTAGCTCAGGTTGCAGCCGGGCGCACTGGATTAGATGCTGGTGTAGTTCAACAATTGCTGCCTTTAGCAGTACCTTTAGTATTGAATTTTTTGCAATCAGGTGCAAATGCTCAAAATCCCCAAGGTGGCGGGAATTCTGTACTGAATTCTTTCTTGGATGCTGACGGCGATGGTGATGTCGATATCGCTGATGCCATCCAAATGGCTAGTCGGTATATGCAAAGGTAACACTTCTTAATCCCCACTCCCCACTCCCCATTCCCTATTCCCTTAGACATTGGCAGTTAGCCCTTGCTAGATTTTTAGCTAAGGCATAGGCTGAAAAGATAGAAAACTTGTAAATAGATATTAGACAGTCTATGGCTAAAGTTTTTGACTGTATTACTGAGGAACAGCAAGGTTTTATTGCAGCCCAACACCTTTTCTTTGTTGGCTCTGCACCCTTGAGTCCTACGGGTCATGTTAACCTGTCTCCTAAAGGTTTAGGCTGCTTTCGCGTCCTCTCTCCCAACCGAGTAGCTTATTTAGACCTTACAGGCAGTGGTAACGAAACATCAGCGCACTTGCAAGAAAATGGGCGAATAACCTTCATGTTTTGCGCTTTTGAGGAACCCGCGCGTATCCTCCGTCTTTACGGTCAAGGAAAGACGATTTTACCGAATTCTCCAGATTGGGACTCTCTGTACTCTTTGTTTGTGCCGATTCCTGGAACTCGTCAAATTATCGTTGCCGATATTGAAAAAATACAGATTTCTTGTGGTTTTGGCGTACCACTTTATGAATATCGAGGTGAACGCCAGACTTTAGTAAACTGGGCTAGTAAAAAAGGCGAAGAGGGAGTTCGAGAATATCAACAACAGAAAAATATTGTCAGCCTTGACGGTTTAGCCACACCACTGAGTAAATTATTTTAAAGAAAGACAAAAGCGGACTTTGGGGTATGAGTTATGGATTATTCTATTCGTCCACTCACACAAGAAGATGAGCCTTTCCTTTGGTGAATGCTTTACGAAGCAGCCCATCTGGTAGAAGAAGGTAATTTGACAGTGCAAGATGTGATAAATAATCCTAATTTGGCAAAATACGTTAAAGATTGAGGACATAAAGATGATAGCGGCTTTGTCGCTATTTTAGAAAGTAGTAATCAACCAGTAGGAGCGGCATGGCTGCGTCTATTGACAGATGAAAATAAAGGATATGGCTATGTTGATGAGCAAACTCTTGAACTAGCTATTGCCATTCTTCCTCAACATAGAAATAAAGGCATAGGAACGTAGTTACTCACACATTTGTTAGCAGCAGCTAAAACATCTTATCCATCAATATCACTTAGTACTAGAGCGACAAATCCAGCTATAGGTTTATATAAACGAGTTGGCTGGGAAGTTCTTGCTGACAGTGAGACAATCAATCGAGTTGGTAGCATCTCTTTTAAGATGAAAATTGATTTTTAAGCTAAAAGCTCGTCAATTGTAGGGAGTGTAAATAAGAAAGCCGCCAAAGCGATCGCAGGTTGCAAGCGGCTTTTTGGTGTAACATCACAATAGTTGTGAAATCCCTATCTTCATTGGGAATTTTACTTTTATCGAACAGAATTCAGGAGCCAGGAGTCAGAATGGGCTAAACCTTAGCTATCCGCTAACAGAATGAATTTTGACCGAAAAAGCGGATAGCGTAGCGTTAGCGACGTAGGAGCGTCTGAATAACTAGATTCAAAACCCCCACCAAATCTTAGATTTGGTGGGGGTCTTGAATCAGTCGCGGGTCTGAATCCCCGACTGATAGCGTAGCGTTAGCGAGGAACGAGTGTCTTGATTTTGACTGGAGGCGGGGCGTCTCCGGCTCCGCTCGTGAATTCTGACTTCTGAATTCTTCTTCATGACCCTTTAGGATCGGTGTCACCACCAATTATTACTTGGAACAAATTTCCTAGTAAAGAGAAAAATGCCGAAACGAATACTATCATCATTAAACTAGCAAGGGCAGCAAAGGGAGAGATGATGAATAAGAGTAAGAGTGCAAGCATCAAAATCGTTAGTAATGTCTTATTCATCTTTTTCACCTTTAATAGTTGCTACTCTCAAGCTAACCAGCTAAGTAATGATCTTGACTACAGTCAATAGAAGGAATTGGGAGCAACGCGATTTGGTGAGGTAGGATCAAAAACCAGCGATCGCTAACA
>NZ_CAXTNE010000196.1:0-15558 GCF_964245445.1 uncultured Nostoc sp. | reverse complement strand
ATTAACAAAACTTTGCATCGTGTCCCATTTTGCACGTATCCCGGCTGTACCCCAAAATCAGTGATGGTGTTGTGGGTGTTGCTGGTATAACTAATTTTCCAAGAATATTCACGCAGGTTTTTCAACTTTCTAACCAGTTATCTAATTTTAAGTTGGGAATATTAATAAAATCTTTGATATTGTTAGTAACAAGAATATCGTCACGAGAACGAGCTACAGCAGCAATCAAAGCATCAAATTCTCCGGTTGGTTTCCCAATTTTTCTGAGTTCGCTTTGAATCTTGCCAAATTCGATAGCTTCTTCTATTCCAAATGGTTCTACTGGTAGTAATTCAGTAAACTGCGCTAATATATCTAGATTTTTGGCCACCTGTTGAGAACAATAAACGCCTTTATATAGTTCTGCAACTACAATGATAGAGAGATAGCATTGGCTGAAAAAGCGATTAAATTTAGTAACAGCTTGGGGATTTTCGTTCAGCAGTGCAATGCAAATATTGGTATCTAGCAGATACATTAGCCTAAATCCTGATTATCAAGTGAGTCTATGGTTCTGCCTTTATAAGCATGGCGCTGTTGGTCAATCTCTGTAAATATTTCTCCTAATTCCGGTTGGTTCTTCCAAACCCCAAATAATTGATTGAGTCTAGCTAGTCTCTCCTCGTTTGTTAATAGTGGCTGTGGTTCTATAATTTGATTGGCAATAAATTCTACGTCTATGATTATCTCTGTCCCATCTGGAATATTATTAAGTTGTTCTAGAATTTCAATATTTTGACCACGTTTTATCCCTCTAACCTTCATATTTGATTATCTCCTGTAATTATTAGTTGACGGTTAACAGTTGTCTGTTAACGGTGAACAGCCCCCAATCATCAATCTCTAAATTAAAACTCATTTGTCCATAATTTAAGGATAGCTCAGGTTGCACATAAGACACTTTCGCTTTGATTTCATCCATAGCCAACCACAAATCTAATAACGCTTTTTCTTCAGTCAGGCGTTTCTTTTCATCACCAATGCGTGGAATTACTTTTAACGCTACTTCAAATATCCGCATAAATAAGTAGCTTTATCAACATAGGGAAAACCATCATCAAGCGGTAGGCTATCACTTGCCCAACGGAGATTTCCAACGACTGGATGCCCTGAACTTGATTATCTTGGATGCGATCGCCTAATTCATTAAATACCGGAAATACCGGATCAACAGAATACCCAACTGAATTCTGACTCCTGACTCCTGACTCCTGACTCCTAAATTCTGTTCGATAATTAATCGTTTCTACTTGTTGAGCAACTCTAAGTCCCAGGTATAAAAACCAATCTGCTCAGGAACCCTAGTGAATCGCCCTGTGCGATGACCCCGTGATAACTCATTCAATACCTTGTTTTTCACTTCTTTAATCTCAGTCGCAGTGAGTTCGCCATAGATTCCGTTGGTAATTTCTGAAACCCCGAAAACTTTACCCGAATTATTTTCTAGAAAAGTTGTTAGTGCATCAATTAAAAACTGACCCTGAAATTCTTTGAGCATCGGTATCTCTTTGGGCCGAGGTGGCAAAACTTGTTTCTTATTTTTGCCTTTGACTCTGGTGGACGAATTTCTAGTCTCAGGTTTTGGTAGCAAAGTTAAAGACAGAGTATAATATCCCGGTGATCCTGGGACACTGAACCATTTGTTAGTTTCCCTGCCTTTAATGAGGGATGATTGAACTCTGTGTTTAAGCACTTTAAACACTTCTGGCTCTAATTCCCCATAGAGCATTTTGACAATAAAATCGATGTGAACAATTGTGCCAATGTGTTCTGCCAAAACCTGTTCAATAGCTTCCGGGCGAGACAGCGATTGGAAAATAGGCAGCATGGCCGTCTCGGTTCCATCTTGCGGTCGCTGTTGAGTTGATGTTTCTATGGGTGGCTCTAGGAGGAATGGACTATCTGTAGCTGCATCAGATTCTTCACCTGACCAAGCTTGTATAAGTGTGAATATGTTTTGTTGAGTGAAATCAAGCAATTGGGTTGCGACTGGTGATGTATCCTGTGAATCGTCTAGCTCAAGATGGGTAATAGGTTCAACATCGTCATTAACAGATTCCTCACTTAAGAATAAGAAGAAATTTTTTCCTTTTTCAGAGTTGAATTCTTCATTATCATTATCCACCTCCTCAGTCAAAGACCAGTTAGATAATAGGGCTTCTGCATGAGTGAGATTGGCTTTGGCTTTGGCATATAAGTTTTCGTACTTTTCTACAAGAGGTGCGTAGTAATCTCGCAATGCTAATAGTGACTCGAAAGCAGTTTCGGGAGGTTGTAAAGGAAAGGAGCTATTCATCAAGTTTGGGTGTCAAAAATAGGGTGTAGGGGGTAGGGTGTTGGGTGTAGTGAATCCGGCATATCTCGACTCCACTCGAGATATACCTTGGACTGAGCTTGAAACTTTGACCAATGCAAACCAGAGTGAAAAGACGGAGCTTGGTCATACAAGAGCTAGACAATCAAAGCAAATTTATTAATATATAACAAATAAAACTGAAAAAGCAAGAGGCGGAAGTACGGATTATTTCCGTACCTTTGTCGATTTATTTGTCATTGGCAGATATGGGATAGTGATATCGTTCTGACTAATAGAAAGATGGTTCCAGTTTGGCAGTTTTGGGAATTTGAGCATTTCTCGAACAATATAGTGCGAGTGATAGATGCTCCAAGTGGATTAGAGTTGTTTGCGGTTGATGTATTCCAAATAATTGCTCCAGCGCTAAACGATAGAAAAGTAATATTAATAGATGCAAAGACAAATCAGCGACAAGTCGTGATTAATAAAAAAATAGTTGCTATTGACACTTTGAATGCGGTGGGAATTCATTCATTGATAGGCATAGTGAAAGCTGATGTGGTCAGGCAATTTATGCAATGGGTGAGGAGCAGGATAGTACCAATTTTTAGAAAACAGACAAATTTGAATATAGAAACTAACATTAAGCATGTAACTTCAGGAATTATTTTTCCGAAGAGAAATTCTTTAATAAACTACCTGTATTCAAAAGGGCAGAAGATATGGGAAGTAGAAATAGAAGTTATTGAATTATATTTAAAATTGATTTATAAGAAAATTCCCCTGGCTGCTAATTGTCCGGGAACTAGTAGTTATCAAGAATTATCCTTCAGAAAGCAGTATTTAGAATTAGTAAAACTAGTTTTATCGGAAATTGCTAGTTACGAAGAACTGTATTGTAGCTTAGTAGCGTTAGCTCCGAATTTATTAATAGCTCAAGAATTGGATTTCCATATATATAAATCTTTAAAATTAAATGATAATTATGATTTAATGAAGATTATAGAGCAGGGTTTAATTCTTCAAACCTTTAAATCAATTACGGATAATTTAGCAGGGTTTAGCAAACAAAGATATTTAGAAATATTTTATTTTCAAATACTGGAATGTTTCTCAGGGGACTAATTTGGGGAGTTTGGGGATATAGATTCTTTCCCTCCCACGCCTGCTAACAGCAAGGTTTTACTTTATGAAACGTATGATTCATTGACACTCATAAATAAATTTATAGTTTTTGACACTAATAATCATGAGGAGAAAGAAAGTGACAGATAGTATCGAACTTATGAATAATGGTTCAGAAGACAAGGCGAACGAAGAATCAATTGAGCAACTAACCAAAAAGAGATTAGTGATAGTAACTGGAGATAAGGGTGGTGTAGGTAAGTCTACTTTTGCAAGGGGACTAGTGCAAACATATTTGGATAAAGGACAAAGATTTATTGGCTTTGATGCTGATAGCTCCAATTCTCAATTATTAAGATTTTATGGACGGCATTGCCATATAGAACCACTTGATATTTTTAAAACAGGCAATATAGATCAGTTTTTTGATGAAATGAAAACAAAAGCGAATCCCAAGGTAGGAGGAGATGGTGAAATAATCCAGCCAGAATCTTTATTTTTACTAGAATTACCACCACAGTCCAGAAGAATATTGCGAAAATTTGTGGAAGAAATGACTTTCCTGGAAACAGCCGAAAAACATTATAATATCCGCGTGACTATGGTAGTAGTTATTAGCCGCGTTATCGATTCTATAAATCAACTAATAGATTTGCATAGCTTTTGTGGAAATCAAGTAGATTACATAGTAGTAAAAAACTTATTTTTTGGGGAGCCTGATGAATTTACGAGATACAAAAACTCTCTCGAAGTTGAGAAAATTAAGGAACAACTAAAGTTGCAAAAAAGCCCATTTTCTGACATTAAAATGCCAGAATTAATAGAACGTAGTTATGATTACCTGGATGAAAATAGCATGACTTTTAGGCAAGGGATGGAGCAAACAGATTTACCTTCGGTTAAAGGTAGAGTCACAAGTTGGTTAAGAACTTTCAAAGAAGAGATTGAACAAGTAAAAGAGTCATTAGGTTTAAATAATGTTGAACTCTCCTAAGCGAATGATTATGACTGTAGGGGACTCTCGTGTAGGGAAATCTACAGTTACGAAACTATTAATTGATTGGTTTCAAGTTCAAGGAAGAAAAATTCAGGTCTACGACCATGACAATCGTGAGAGATTAAAGGCTTATGAAAATTTAGTGGCAATTGAAAGCTTAGACTTTTTTAATGGAGGTACGGATAAAATTTTAGATGATTTTATCAAAAATGAATTAGATATAATTATTGTTGATATGCCAGGGCAATATGTAGATAAGCTCTGTCAGTATATTGTGGGTTCGGATCTGTTCGATATCTTAATTACATATCAATGGAAACTAACTTTTTTGCAACCAATTTCGCACAGAAGAGATTGTGTAGCTTACTTGAAAACTTTGGGAGAGTTTGCTACTGACAATGCTAACTATGTAGTAGTAAAAAATCAGCATTTTGATACGAGATTTGGAGAGTATCAGCAATCAATGCAGGATAAGTTACAAAGAATGGGTGGGACTGAGATATTCTTGCCAGCGTTACATCGTGACCATTACGAAAGATTGGAGAGGACGGGAAAACCTTACTCACTAGCTTCTACAGATAAGTCAATTTATGTGGTTTACCGAACTTACATTTACCACTGGATTAAAAACTTTTACAATTCTATTTTAAAGAATGATAAAGCTATTAAATATTTAGGATTAAAAAATGAGGACGGAACAAGTTTTACAAGGATATTCTGAAGCAGAACAAAAACGCATAGCTCAAATATCTCATGAATTAGGAATAGCTGAAGATGACCCGATGTTTAAGCTGATGGCAACATTAGGCAGAAACGAAGAAACAATGATTGACCTACAAGCGCGAATGGAGGCAATGATAGAAGCTTGGGCAGTAATCATTGACCAGAAATTGGAATCGACAAGCAAAGCGGCTGTGTCGATGCACTATACAGTAGTATCGAAAGCTGTGCGCGATGAGATGAAACATGTAACACCATCAATAAAAAATACCTCATTAAAAGGTTTGGATTGGTGGGGATTTTGGTCTATACCAGGGATATGCACAGGAGTAATGGCTATTGGAGCGCTTCTAGGTTCACTGATAACTTGGAATGTTGTCTCAAATTTGGGTGGAACTCAGTCAGTTGTAGTGTCAGCCAATGAAATGAAGATTTTGCAGTGGGCGAAATCAAGCGAAGGAAAACAAATGTACCAGTTACTGTTGTCCAACCAATCAGCCGTAGCAGCCTGTCAACAAGAAAACCGATTACAAGGATATTGCTTGATTCGGCTCGATAAAACCAAGAACAAAAAGTAGCTCAACTAACTCGAGAGTTTTCTGTTTCTAAATAGCCAAGTTCTCTAGCGATAATGATAGCGTTAACACGACCCCTAACTCCTAACTTGGAAAAAAGATGGCTGGTGTGTCCCTTAACTGTACTGACTGTAATAAAGAGTTGTTCGGCAATCTCCTTATTAGAAAAACCACGGGCAATTAAGTTGAGAATTTGGGCTTCTGTAGCAGTAGGGGCTTCTCTGTATCTTTTACCCTTAATTTTGGTGTTGCCAGAAGTGAAATTTCTAAAAAATCTTTTAGCAATCTCTGGGTCAATGAAAGAATTGTTTTGATAAGTAGTATTGATAGCATGTTTAATTAATTGCAAATCCATCTTCTTAAGAATGTAAGAATCAGCGCCATTCTGGAAGGCAGAATTAACTACATCCTGACTAGAGTGATAGGTGAGAACAATGACTTTACTATCTGTCCTAGCCTTAATGTTGTAGATGAGATCCAAACCACTAATATCTGGTAAAGCAATATCGAGTAAAACAATATCAGGCTGAAGTTGTTCAACAAGCCTCATTCCCTCAGTTCCGTTATCAGCTTCCCCACACATTTCAAGGTCTTGCTCTTGATTAATAACTGATTTAATTCCGAGCCGAGTTAGAGCTTCATTTTCAATAATTACTAATCGAATCATCTTGATTACTTCGATTACAGGAACATAAAATATTTATAGCATATTTACTTAAATAAATGTTTGCTTCTTGTATCATTGCAATATAAATTGAAGATTTATTACAGCAGAATTCAGTCGTCAGGAGCGATGCCCTGAGCTTGTCCTGAGCGTAGTCGAAGGGCGCAGTCGAAGGGTCAGAAAATAGGTATGAATTCTGTACGAGTGGTGGATGAATTCGGCTGTGATAATTATCGAAACAGAACACATTCGTTAGTCGTCGGAAAACAAACGTGAATTTGAATTTTTCTTCAATAGAATCAGCCAGTAGAGCTTGTGCAAAAAAACAATTATCAAAACAGAATTCATATCTGTTCTCTGACCCTTCGACTGCGCTCAGGACAAGCTTAGGGCATCACTCCTGACGACTAAATTCTGTTTTGATAAAGTTTGTGTGGCGCACCACTAGCGAGGTTTCACGCTTTCTTAGTGAGATTCGGGCAGGGACTGCCACAATACGTTCAATTACCATTATAAAAAATACCAATAAAAGCAAAAAAGTCAATAGGCTATCTACCGCTTACTTCTCTAATTCTTGTGTTTTTAGGTAAAATTACGAACAAGATTAATTGAAAGCACTGATATTAAACAGCTAGAAAATTCATTGAGACATCGTATTTATTAAAGATACAAGCAGGAGAATTGTGTTAAACATCACCCGTAGGCAAAAGTACGGTTTTTTTTAGTACTTTGGTTTGTAGGTTTTGTGGATGAAAACTCGAATAATATGCGTATCGTTTCAGGAGAACGAAATGCATACTTACCGCAACGAGACTGAAAGTTTTGTGAATACAACAGCAGTACTGACTTCAGGAAAAAAGAACAGCACGATAACAAATAGCACACTAGTGCTAATGGGAGCGACGGGTGCGGCAATGATCGTGTCGATGTCAGTCCATAACATCCTCTTAGGTGGATTGATGATCGGTAGTGCTATAGCTATAGCACTACCAAAGCAATCTCAAGCTCTGTTGACTAATTTTGAGCAGATACAACGCAAGTATGGAGTTAATCTTTATGCTGTGCTGTTTACGATTTTGACAGTTGTTTGTGTACTTGACTTTGCTTCTGCACCAGCCGATGCACAGTTTTTTAACAATGCTCAAACCTGGATGACTAATACCTTTGGCAATGCTGGGAATGGGCAAACACAAGCAGTTGTAGAATTGTTCTTCAACGTATTGAGAGGTCTGTTCTTACTCTATGTAGGTATTAGTTTGGTAAGAATTGTTCAAGCAGCCCGAAACGACGAAGATTGGCAGACATTAGCCAGAACTCCATTAATTATTGTCCTTTCAGTTTTTGTAGGAGATTTAGTTACTGGCTTAATTACAGGAGCTTAAATCAGTGAACAATTATCAGTGATCAGTCTATTACTGATAACTGTTAAAGGCAAGAACCATTTGGTTAGAGCATTTCTTGAATAAGAGAAATTGCCCAGATTCAAGAAATGCTTCATCTGAACAAGTAGTTAAAAAAAGATGAAAAATGAAAATAAATTTCGGACTGTAAATAGGATATTAGGAGACAGACCCAGATTAGGGCCATTTCCCGCCGACCAGATTTTCCCTTGGTCAGTAATAGCAGTATTAAATGTATTTATTGTTAATTACACATTCAAGGCAGGATGGTTAGCAACTGGATTAAGTATTGCTTGGGGATGGGCTACTTGGTGGGTAGTTTCTACAAATAAAGATTTTTTTGGGAAATTTGTCGGTGTGCCTCGTTTAAGCAGAGGTTATATGCCTTTTAAAACCTTGAACAATAAAACAGGGTTCAGAGATCAGAAGCCAGGATTAAGGAAGTAGGTTAAATCAGTGAACAGTTATCAGTTACCACCGGAATTTTCTTAACTGGTCACTGATAACTGGTCCCTGGTAACTGTTGAAGTAGATAATTAGTGCGCCCATCATGAAACCTCAGAAACAATCTAAATATCTAGATAAATTAGGTAAAAAAACATTAGAAAAAGAGCAGATTGAGTTTGCTAAAGTCTTGACTCCCTTTGAGGACATTATTCATTTAGCAGGGATTTGCAACTTGAATTTAGGCGGTAGAAAAGGCATAGGTGCATTGATTCTCAAAAAAGGTGAATCGATTCAAATTAAATTTTGTTTTGATTGCTTAGGGATTCATCCGAATTTAGGCAGCGAACAGATGTTACCAATATTTGAGGGAATAGAAGCCGGACTCAAGGAAATCCCGGAGCAAGAATCATTGACCATACATTTTGGTTCATTCACTTCCGATTATGAACGACAGCAGGAACTGAAGAAAATTGAGAATAATTGCTCAATCGAGCAAATTAAACTTTTAATCCGTAGTGAAAGACTACGAATAAAAGCTTTAACCAAAAGTGGAATCCGAAAAAACAAATTTTTGAGGTTATGGTGTAGTTATACTGTTACCTCGGATGATGAACGAAGCCAAGATGTGGTGGAATCTATCATTAGGAAATTAGAAAAAGTTTGGTATAGTTTTACCGGAGAAATTCATTCGATTAACAACACCAAAATTGAAACAATTCTGCAAAATTCATTTAATGATGGTTTTCAATCATGGGAGAATTTACTTAGTAATAAGATGAAATTGGGGATTAAAGCCTTGAGTGCTGAAGAACTCTGGACGGTAATCTGGCAGCAATTTAACCATTCATCACCAACAGTAATCCCTAATCCCTTAAAAATAGATGAAGTAGGTGGACTAATCGAAACGCAAACAAGCGATTTTCACATTCGGCATCATCTATTAGAAAATGAGCAGTCCATACCATTTTTAGATCGCAAATGGGTAAAAATCCAAGATAAATATATTGGAGCCTTGAATTTTAGTCAAAAACCGGGGGGCTGGATAGATGAACAGGCACAATTAAGATATCTCTGGTCACTCATATCTCGTGATAGTATTTTCGATACTGAAATCTTTTGTCAGGTGACAAAAGCTAATCAAGGAATCACGAAAACTAACCTTCAAAGACTAACTAAACAGTCGATTACTTCTACGACATTATCCAGCGATAAAGGTAATATTGATGTCAAGTCGGGATTGAATATTGAGTCAGCAGTAGAAGCCCAGAAGACGATTTATAAAGGAAATGTTGTCGTCCACACGGCTGTAGTTTTTCTGGTACACCGTCAATCAACACGCTCTTTAGATGAAGCTTGCCGTTACCTTGCGAGTTACTTCTTGCGTCCGGCGGCAGTTGACCGGGAGATAGAATACGCTTGGAAGACATGGTTGCAGTGTTGTCCGTTTGTTTGGGAACCATTGTTAACCAAGCCTTTTAACCGCAGACTGCCATATTTTAGTTCTGAAGCACCAGGGCTGATGCCTTTAATTCGCACAGCCACAGGAGATCGGGCTGGGTTTGAGTTAATTGCAGAAGAAGGGGGAACACCTGTATATTTGGACTTGTACCAAAATCACAAGAATCTAGCAGTTTTCGGTGCGACTCGTTCGGGGAAATCAGTACTGGTGGCTGGAATTCTCACACCAGCACTTGCCCAAGATATCCCAGTAGTAGCGTTAGATTATCCCAAACCAGATGGTACATCTACCTTCACTGACTACACTAATTTGTTAGGGAAAGACGGGGCTTACTTTGATATTTCTAAAGAATACAACAATCTTTTTGAGTTACCGAATTTGCAAGGGCTAGAATCAGAAATTATCAATGAAAGATTGAATGATTTCAAGGAATTTTTGAAATCAGTGCTGATGACAATGGTGATTGGAACTAGCATGATTGGGGTTAGCCCTGGGATGATTACCAATATTGAGTCAATCATTGCTTTAACATTAAAAATATTTTTTAATGATGATGAGATAAAAATGCGCTATAAGTTAGCGCTTTTATCGGGAGTAGGAACTTTAGAATGGGCAGAGACTCCAACACTGCAAGACTTTTACAGATACTGTTCACCAGCATTTGTAAAATTAGATTCTATTGCCAGTAACAGCCGAGACATCATGGAGGCTTTAGAGCAAATTAGACTAAGACTTAATTACTGGTTAAGCACAAGAGTTGGACAGTCAATTTCTCGCCCTTCTAGTTTTAGAACTGATGCCAAATTACTTGTTTTTGCGTTGAGAAATTTATCAAGTGAGGCGGATGCAGCCATCTTAGCTCTGAGCGCTTATGCTGCTGCACTCAGACGAGCGTTAGCATCGAAAGTCAGTATCTTCTTCCTCGATGAAGCACCAATTTTATTTCAATTTGAATCAATTGCAGATTTGATTGGTAGATTGTGTGCAAATGGTGCAAAAGCGGGAATTCGCGTAATCCTATCTGCCCAAGAGCCAGAGAGTATTTATCAAAGCAAGGCAGCATCTAAGATTTTTGCAAATATTGGGACTAGATTAGTCGGGAGGATACAAACCTCAGCAGTAGACCCCTTCATAGATAGATTTAAATATCCTACCGAAATCATTCGGGTTAACAGTACAGAAGCTTTCTATCCCCAAAAATCGGGAATTTATTCTCAGTGGTTGCTTGATGATAACGGCAAGCTCACTTTCTGCCGTTATTATCCCGCCCACTGTTTATTGGCATCTGTTGCCAACAATCCGCATGAGCAAGAATTGCGGACTCTTTTTCTGAAAAGTTATCAAGATAATCCTTTGTTAGGAATGGTCAAGTTTACTGAGGATTATATCAAGATGATTCGAGAAGAAGAGTTATCTGAGGAAGCTAAACAACTCATGTTTCAATTAGAAAAAACAAAGGTGGTTTAACATGAAGACTCGTCAAAAGGTTGCTGTACTACTTTCTGTTACTGTAGTAAGTTTATTAGTAGCTACACCCAGTTATGGATTAGTCATTAGTGACTTTTTTAGCTCACTAGTTGATGATATTAAAGGTGAAGTAAGCCAGATTCAAACTTGGACAAAATCGCAAATAGATGAAAGTTGGGCTGGGATTAAAAAAGATGCTCAAGCTGCAATTGATAATACTGTCGGAGAGATGGGAGCGCCAGATCCGATTGCTAGTAGCGATGAACTCAAAAATCGGATTGCTGATACTTACTCTTTACCAGTCGCCAAGGAAAAGGGGCAAGATTTAGAGCGAGAACTTACAAGAGCCTCAATCATCAGTGTTGTAGGTAAAACTGGGCAAGCAGATACGTCTCAAAAAATAGAGAGAACAACACAAATAGCCCAATCCGCAAAAATCATAGCTGACCAGGCTCAAGACATGGATGCTTCTCAAAATGTCCTGAAAGCGATCGCCGCTCAAAATGGTCTGGTGGTTTCCATGTTGGCACAGCAACGTACAGATTCTTTGCAAGCAAGGCAGGATAATTCATACTCCAACCTCATGCTGACTCAAGTCGCAGAGAATACAGCAAATGCACGAAAAAAACAAGATTTGAATGAATTAGGTACTCTTTCTTTGAGCCATGAACTTATCGGTATATCTCGTTTAGATCCAACGCAAGAAAATTAACCTAAACAATTCAAAATTCAAAAATAAAAATAGGTAATCTTTAATTGAATAAATTTAGGTTTAAAGCCCACTTCGCCTCCGTTTAGTGCATCGCCTAAATTTATTTGTAGAGTGTTAATTTTGAATTTTGAATTGATAAGTTTGAATTTTGAGAAGCGACTCGATTCCTGATTCATTATCATCAATTAACCTTTATGCTTTCAAAAAATTACTTATTCGCTCAATCTCAGTTTGCTGGTGCAGATTTACTTGAACAAGCAAGTAATACAGCAGATTTTATTGCTCAAGGATTTAATCAAACTTGGGAAGAAACTCTTAAAGGTGATTTATATACTTCTATGTGCAAGGTCGGTATACTATTTGCCGTTGCGACATTTGTCTTTTTCATGGTTGAGTGGACAAAGAAAATGCTCTCAGGTGATGAACAACGTGCATACACAGATTTTATCTGGGTGTTGATAGTTATAGTACTTCTAGCAAATAATGGCAAAGCTTTAGGGTCAGGTACTCTCGGAATCCGAAATTACATTAATAACACAAACCAATATGTGTTGCAATATACAGCACAAGGTGTTAATTTAAGGGCTGCATATCAAAAAGCCTTGGGTGTACAAGCGGTGCGTGAGGCTATTGGTAAAGAAATAGAAAATTGCAAAACCTCGTCTCTGAGTCCAGAAGAATCTGTTAAATGTTTGTCGGATGCTAAGGATAGACTTCAACAGGATTATCCGAGTTATTTTACTGGTGAAAGTGGCCCGTTTTCATGGGTTATTCAAAAGATTGACAGAATTATTCAAGCTCCAATAGAGGTAATTAAAGGTGGAGCTAATCCAATACAAGTAATACTTTCTCCTTTCAGTGCTTACATTGGTTCTTCGGTCATCGAAATTGTTTCAATTGTACTGATTGGCTTAAACGGAGCTTACCAATGGGCGATTGAACTAACGATGTTGTTAACAGCACTTATCGGCCCTTTAGCTGTAGGTGGTTCTTTATTACCTTATGGTGGAAAAGCAATTTTTACTTGGCTTACGGGTTATTTCGCTGTAGGAATGGCGAAACTTTGTTTCAACATAATTGCTGGATTAGCCGGACAATTGATTGCTACCTCTAGAGCAGATCAACCTCTATTCTTCCTTTTTACAATTGGGATTTTTGCTCCTTTCTTAGCAACTGGATTGGCGGCTGGTGGAGGTTTAGCTGTACTTCAACAAATCAACAAAGGGGCTGAAACTTATAGCACAATTGCTATTGATGCCACTAAAGCTATAGCAACATCTGGTGGCAGTTTAGTATCAAAATTGAGTAGATAGAGGAAAGAGGGAACAGGTAACTCTTAACAGGTAGAGCCGATTAGTCTTTTACTTCCAGAGTCAAGTCTAATGATTACTGCTCTTGTTAAAAAGCTATAATAATGAATTTTGTTACTGTTCCCTGTTCCCTATTCTCTCTTAAGAGTTTCCTCTTCAACAAACTGACAATGTTTATGTTTAATACAAAGGCAAAACCAGAGGTGTTACAGCTTCTGCAATATAACAAATCTGTCCCAACTAGAATCGGAATAATTTCACTGGCTGGGTTTTCGATGGCTTTGTTCTCTTTCTTACTACAAATCCTTAATTATGGGGCAGTCAGTAGTTTAGGTAAAAAGCAGTTAGCGCTAGTACAATTGTCATCAGGAGAATCAGTCGTTGCCCAAGCAGTAGAGCCGAATGAACGCTCAGATGAAGTTATTAAAAAGTTTATTTCTACCACATTTATCAAGATGTTTAACTGGGATGGACTTGTTCAAACTTTTAATGAAAAAGGAGAACCCCTTACTAAACAAGATGCTGGTATAGATGTAGGTAGAACTGAACGTTCTAATGGCAGAGTAACTACTTCTTCTTATGAAGCTGCTTATGCAATCAGTGATCATCTTGATTTTCGAACAGCATTTTTGCGTAAGCTAGCTCAAATGACCCCAGCAGGGGTATTTAACGGTGATACACAAGTATCTTTGATTCCCCGCTTCATTTCATCACCTCGCAAAATTAAAGATGGTCAATGGTCAGTAGATTTAGTAGCTACTCTCGTTACTTTTACAAGAGTTGATAATGCAGGCAAAGGTATACCCTTTAACAAAACTATTACTGTAGAAGCCATTAGTACACCGCAAAACATCCCTAATGATACTACTGCTCTGGCAAAGAAAATATATCAAGTCAGGCAAGCTGGATTAGAAATTACGCAAATCGTCGATTTAAATTTGGCTAACAGACAATGACAAATACTCAGATTAATAGCTCATCAACTGTAGATGATTTTCTCCAAATAGATGATGACTTAAAATCTTCAGCAATGAGTTCAGATTCCAGCCCAAGGGAAATTACGTCAGAGCAAGAATTAGATAATCCATCAGTCACAACTAAACATACAGTAATTACTTCTCCCTGGTCAAGATTGTTGGTCATAGCACTCCCTTTTGGATTGACCTTCCTAGCTATATTTTGGCTGTTGAATGGGATTTTTAATCCTGATAGCCGCGATACTACTAAAACTATTGAAGAACCAAAGTCTTCAGAAAATAAAGAACAAGTTGAGCAAACAGATGGGGATGTTTACGCTAAGTTAGCGCTGAATCAGCAAGAAGATGAATTAAATAAGATTAATCAGAGTAAGCAGGAAGTTAAAGTTAATAATAAACCTGTGAGTGTTGCAGCTTCACCACCAACACCAACAGCTAGACCTGTGGCACAAACACAAAGCTTTAGTCCTAGACGATATTACGTTCCGAGTAGAACTAACTCGACTATTTCATCACCACCTCGTAATCAAATATTGCCAAGAATTAGTAATCCTGTTAGGACTGTTACCCCGAAAACAGAAACGCCAACAGACGTGATAGCTGAATTTAATCGACTTCGCAGCTTAGGATCTTACGGAAAAATCGCTTATACGCCTACTTCAAGTAACCAGCAGATATCAAGAGAGACACCAAATACAACACAAATTCAAGTACAGCCAACCAATAGTGCTTATACAACACAGCAAACACGCCCTAACTTCTCCAACAGTACACCCACAGAAATTGAGAAAATTCGCCCTCGTTGGTCAGCCAATTCTAAATCTGATAAACAAGTAACAGATGGTAATTACTTGCCTCAAGAAAACCAAATTCTGCAACAGCGTAAAACTCGCTATTTAGTTGTTGGGGAATTCGCAAATGGTGTTTTAGTGACTTCAGTTGTCAAGCAACAAAGCGAAAATCGCTTCCAACAACAGCAAAATCCAGATAATAGTAAACGCTATGTTGCTAGATTAACGGCTGATTTGCATGACAACTATGGAAATGTGGCAATTCATAAAGGCACTTTATTGGCCGTTGAACCCCTACAGGTTGATGGTGGCTCTTATGTAACTGTGCAAGTCACGAGCATTATCAAAGATAACACTGAGTACCCAATTAGTAGCGGTGCAATTTCTGTATTAGGAGAGGGCGGGAAACCGTTGTTAGCTAAACAGTTCCAAGATCACAAAGGCGGAGGTTCTGACTTGACTGTGGCAGGGAGCAACGCGATTTGGTGAGGTAGGATCAAAAACCAGCGATCGCTAAAAATGATATTTGAAACTATCCCACTAATAAAAAAGTATGGTAATCTACTTCTCAACAAGGAG
>NZ_CAXTNE010000195.1:0-15603 GCF_964245445.1 uncultured Nostoc sp. | reverse complement strand
CTCGCTACTATCCACATCTGGATTCACAAAATATTATTAGTGGGATAGGTTCATTATTCAAGAGGTCTTATGAAACGCTTAATCTACATTATCCCCGTTACTGCAATTGCCTTACTGACATTAGTAGGATGCAACAACGATAAAAAATCTACTACCCAGACTCCTGCTGCCACTGAAACCACTGCGGGGACGGCAGTATCTAAAACAACTGTTGCTACACAGGGAGGTTTTAAGACTTTGGTCAGTGTAGTTTCAAATACCAAAACTGCGGTGCAAGGCGGAAACTTTGACAAAGCTCAACAAGAATTTAATAAGTTTGAAAACTCTTGGTCTAAGGTTGAGGATGGTGTCAAAACTAAATCTTCAAAAACCTATAATGTAATCGAAGATGCTGCGACTCAGGTTAAGGGTGCGCTGAAGGCAAAAGATAAAGCGAAAGCTCTTAAAGGGTTACAAACACTTAACACAAATATTGCCAGTGTTGCTAAAAAGTGAGCTAAAGCTAACATAGATCAGAAGTCAGCCCCTTTGGGGAAGTCAAAAGTCAAAAGTCAAAAGTCAATAATTTTGAATACCATAAATGAATTTAGTTGCTCTGCATCCAAATTATTTTTTGGTCAAAAGACACAAGATAGTAGGAAAACAGTCTTTATATCTGGCTTTGAACAAATAGCAAAGTGCTATAGTTTCCACTGGAGATTTTGGATAATGCGTTCATTTCGCAAGTACCACCGGACTCTGGCAATTATTTTGGCTTTACCGCTTGCTGTAACATTGTTAACTGGAATTGCAGCGACGCTAGTAGGTGAGTGGTCAGCTAACCTGGGAGTAGGGCGTAGTCTACTGCTTTCGATTCATCGTGGTGAAATATTTGGTTTACAAGGAATCTACCCGATTTTAAACGGACTAGGACTATTGGGATTGTTGGTTACTGGATTAAGTATGACTAGTTTGTTTGGTAGAAAAAAGCCAAAATCCGAGAAGGATTAGAAAAGACATAATTTCACTTCCCGTGCGATCGCATAGCAAAAAGATTAGTACTACCCCTTTCAAGGTGTGCTTGACCCCAGTTTAATGCTAGCAGTAGATGCATTTCCTTGTGAAGATGGTCATGCTCTGGTGGAGAATTTTACCAAAAAATCAATAGGTTGAAACAATAATTAATTAAATTTTACACATATATTTGAATGTATTATCAATTATACTTATTGAAAATTTAAAGTTTTGATAAAGTAGTTGATGTAACCTTGTACTTCATTATAATTAAATAGTTACAGCGTCGGTTTAAAAAAGTTTGGAAAAAGAACCAAAATATTTGATATGGTTGCTTACTATTTGGGTTATTAATTAAGAGACTTTCAAAAAAAAACTATCTAATTCTTTAGAGTAGGCGTCTCGCTTGCGCGTAAGCAAAGGCGGATTTTTCAGGTCAGCTCACAATAAATAGCTGGATATTTTTTCTTTATAAGTTATTAACCAAATAATTTAGTAATTTTTAATTTAGATTACACAAATGGTAAGTAATCTACATTGAACTGATGAATAGTTCTTTGACTGAGGCTGAACTTACGTATTAGTGAGAAATTCAGGAGAAATAACATGGCATTTATTTTCGGCAAAACAAGTGCTGACAATCTTTCTGGGACTTCTAAAAATGACACGATAGTTGGTTGGGCTAGGAATGGTAATGCCAATAGCACCTCCAGTAACGACACTTTGAATGGTGCAGATGGTAACGATTCTCTCGCAGGTGGGACGGCAAACGACAGTCTAATCGGTGGAAATGGCAATGACACCCTTGATGGTGGTACAGGAAACGACACTCTACTAGGTGGTGCAGGCAATGACATCTTCATAGGCAGCCAGGGTAACGACAGCATTAATGGCGGAGATGGCAGTGATACGGCAGACTACAGTAAACTAGGTCAAAGCATTACCTTGTCAGGTGTCGGAACCATTCAAAAATCTGGCGGATTTGGGCAAGACCAACTCTTTAGAGTAGAAAAGGTTATTGCTAATGCTAATGTTGCCAACAACACTATAGATGCATCCCAATCTTTGTCTGGGGTATTTATCACTGTTAACCTACAAACCCAAAGTTTAGCTGCCAGTAACGTTCCTGGCTTGGGAACATTGTCATTTACAGCAGTAAACTTTGATAATGTCATCGGCACAAATGGAAATGACAGCATTGTTGGTGACAGGCAAAATAACCGATTATCCGGTAATAATGGCGATGACACACTTGATGGGGGCTTAGGTACTGACACCCTGAATGGCGGAGCAGGCGACGACACTTATCTCGTTGACAGTACTCTTGATACCATTACAGAGGCTGCTAATTCAGGCACAGATACCGTCCGGTCTTCTGTCTCCTACACACTAGGCGCCAATCTGGAAAATCTGAGGCTAAGGGAAGGTAGCGACATCACCGGGACAGGTAACGGTCTTAGCAACTTCATTTTTGGTAATACTTCTAACAACATTTTGAATGGCGGAGCAGGCGATGATACTCTAGATGGTAATAATGGCAATGATATCCTCAATGGTGGCGACGGCAATGATAGTCTACAGGGCGGGCCAGGCAATGAGGTACTCAATGGCGGGGCTGGAGACGACATCCTCATCGGTGCTTTCCCTGGTAGTCCGCTTCCACCTGGAATAGGAGAAACTGATAACTTCACAGGTGGGGCTGGGGCAGATAGATTTATCCTCGGTGACGCTCTAAATGTTTTCTACGACGATAACAACACTACCACTCCTGGTTTTGGGGACTTGGCTACTATTACTGACTTCGATTCTAGCCAAGATCGAATTGAACTCAAAGGAACTCCACAAGACTACCGCTTGCAAACTATTGCAGGCAATACACGAATATTCTTAGACAAACCGACAGGAGAGCAAGATGAAATCATAGGTGTTCTGCAAGGGAAAACCAATCTCAAACTTGATAGTGATGACTTCCTTTTCTATGAGCGAGAAAATCCTGGAGAAAGTACAAACAACTCACTAGAGGGCGCTGAAGGGTTAGGTTTCTTATCATCAGGCTCAGACATTAATATCTCAGCCCAGTTGGCAACAGTTCAACCAGGGGATAATTCCGATTTCGACTTTTTTAAATTTTCTGTAGCAAATCCAGGAACTGTCACTATCAGTACGGTGACACCTGAAGATACAATTCTCGGTCTGTTTGACGATGCTGGAACTTTATTAGAAACTAACGATGATAATGGCTCCAACCAGGCATCATTAATCACTACTTTCCTGAGTGCAGGTACGTACTCAATTTCAGTGAGTAAATTTAGTTTCTTACCTGAAGATGGCGGAATTTTCTCTGGTAGCAGCTCTATACCTGATTTTTCTTATAACTTAGAAGTCAGTTTTGCATAAGAATGTTGTCAACTTAAAGATTGTACTGACATCAGGAGGTAGATTTAAGGATACTTTTTTTCCTAACTAGGGGAACACGTTGCCGTGTTTCCCTTTACTCGACAAGAGACTTTGACCCATCAATTCTTTCTTGACAGACCACTACGTATGCTGAATAAAAACAAGTCTAGTACCAGATACCCATCTTCGTAATGCAGAGGTATTTAATCAAAATCTGTCGGTAAATCTGGTTGGCGATAATGCTGGAAAAGCCGCGTGATTTGCGCTGGTGTCACACGTCCGATGGAAAGTTCTGGTAATGCATGTTCAGCAAAAAAACCTACTTCTTCAGTTTCAATACTTGATGATGGAGAACCACCAATAAGTTCACACTTAAAAAACAGCTTGTAGATATAAAATGGAAACGGTGGATGTCCCTGTTTGTCTCTGTCATAGACTGCTAATAGTTTGATCGCGCGTGCTTGATATCCAGATTCTTCATATACTTCTTTCACAACTACCTCACTGGGCGACTCGCCGACATCAGCCCATCCACCAGGTAAAGTCCAACAACCGTCTGCTCGTTCTTTGACTAGCAATATAGTATCATCACGAAAAATTGCTCCTCGCACATCAACTTTGGGAGTTGCATATCCTACTTCACGGCTAAACAAATCGAGAACATAGCTGTGTTCTACATTTGAGTAAGTCGCCATAATTTCTGTGGCGATCGCTCGTAATTGTTTGTAGCGTTCGATATCAAAAGGCCCTTCACAATAGGTTAGACCATTTTGAGCGATCGCTTGTAACTTTTGTGCCCATTCTAGCCATTTAGTTTCCAAAGTTTTTTCCAAGTTTGTGTAAGTTAGTGCAAGCAAGTATCTGATTAATAAATTTTATTTGACGATGCTTCTTACTGGAGTTTAGACTAAGTCATGACAAAGTGACCCAGTAGTACTGAGTTGACAAACTACACACCTAAAAATATAAAAACGAAAATATCAAGCCGACTTTGCTGGTTGTTTTTTGTGGTTGATAGTAGCCTTTTTAACTTTTATATAACGAATTATACGCAGTCGTGCCTTGCCAGTAGTCCACCCAGGTGACTTACCATCATGACCACAAGCGATCGCCAAAAAGTCTACCCAAAACAAAAGTGGTTAAAACGCAGATTACAAGCTGATTTCAGCTTCTTGTCTTACCAAGTGGAAATGAAGGACTGGTAAGGCTTTTGGAAAACTTTTCGGTCTACTGAAACTATGTAGCTTGGTTGTCACGGTAAAAGAGCGTGATCGCCTACCATCTCACCCCAATGGTCTGTTTTTCTAAGTGAACATACTCTATTTCAGTGTCCCCATCGTCATTGATTAGATTAATAGCAACTTCTACGGGAATAGTGCAACTTTGTGATTTACCAGAGATAGTAGTTCGCTCTATGGTCTTGTATTCGCCTTCCTCAGAATCATAGAAACCAATGTCTTCGTTTGGAGTATGCCCGTCAGGGTGGAATACAACTATAGCGTCCATCTTAAAGGTTATTGTGTTGTCTTCTTGGCGTAATACTGACATATTACGGATTTCTACTGACTCTACCTCAACTTCTATTTCATCAATGAAATCTATTTGGTCTTTTGGATGACGCCCATCTATAAACTCAAGTGCGAGGAAATCTTCGGCAACATCTTCTTTTATTTGGTCTATATGGCTGGTTAAGTGTTCTAAGTAATTAGGTGTCATTTTTTGGCGTTGAAATGTTCTTATCTATTATGCAAGTATCTTGTAGAGATGCCTATAGAAAATTACTTAGCCTTTTGCACTACAGTAGACGCGATCGCTACCTCTCTAATTGTGGTAAAAGTTTTAGCCGTCGCGTGGCGGCAAATTATCTCTTACCTCAATAATTCTTCCTCTTGCCTGTATGTGTGTTGACTCTCCTAATTTTTCAAAAATTTGGGGAGGCAGGAATTATAAAAATTGGACAGCCTTCTTACTTTATTATTTCGCCTGGTAATGGAAGATATTTCACGCTGTCCAATTTTTACCGATTTTTTCCACGGGGTAGTACCTTCTGGAGTTTTGACTACCTAATTGTGATCGCCCCTGAATAAGCATGTTTTCCACGGAGAGCAGTGGATGGTGTACACACCCCAGTAGCGCTCCTCGTACATGAGGAGCGCTCGACCTATCCTCAATGCAGGTTTGATATCCCTGTTCTGTCACTCTCCGAAAATATTTGCCATTTCTGGATTCTAGAGCTTTTGTATAGCAAGCAATCGCGTGATTATTTTCTAATAACAAATACAAGACCAATTTTTTTCTAATAGTATAGCTTGTATTGTTTGCCTCATAAGGCTTATAGCTATCGCCCTCCCCGAAAGTGACAGAAGAGGGATATTTTTTAGGGTAATATTTTGCAAAACCCTATAGTTTTTGACTGAAATTTCTTCAATTCTTGCCATTACACTTTCACCTCCAAAATTCTGGTGGTATCGTTGCCACAAATGCTAATAAATATAGTAAGGGTACGGTACACCGCACCCTTACCACAATTGTCAAAAACTACCAGATTTTTTCAATAGCTTAAAAGCTAATTTTCTTAAGCATCATCTAAAGCTGCAATTCCAGGCAATACCTTGCCTTCAAGTAACTCCAAGCTAGCGCCGCCGCCGGTGGAGATGTGGCTCATTTGGTCGGCTAAACCAACCTTTTCCACAGCTGCTACTGAGTCGCCACCGCCAATGATGGTGGTTGTGCCAGTTTTGCTAATTTCGGCGAGGGTATGAGCGATCGCTTCCGTACCTACCGCAAACTTATCAAACTCAAACACACCCATTGGCCCGTTCCAAATTACCGTTTTGGTATCTGCAAGGGCTTCTTGGAAAACTTTTACTGAGTCTGGGCCAATATCCAAACCTATACCATCATCGGGGATGTTCTCAATGCTGACGGTTGTCGCATTAGCATCAGGAGCAAACTTATCTGCTGATACTATATCCGTGGGTAACAAGAAGGTAACACCCCGTTCCTTAGCCTTAGCTTCCAAAGATTTCGCTAGTTCTAGCTTGTCTTCTTCCACCAACGACTTACCGATATTTAAACCACGGGCTTTGTAGAAGGTGAAAATCATTCCACCCCCGATGATTAGCTTGTCGCACTTCTCCAGCAACGTTTCAATCACGCCAATTTTGCTGGAAACTTTGGAACCACCAATAATTGCCGCCAAAGGACGTTGGGGATTTTCAATAGCATTTTGCAGATATTGCAATTCCTTCTCAACCAAATATCCAGCCACAGAAGGGCTGAGGAATTTAGTCACACCTTCAGTAGAAGCATGGGCGCGGTGTGCAGTACCAAAAGCATCATTTACATAAAAATCAGCATTAGCTGCCAATTTTTTGGCAAATTCTGAGTCGTTTTTCTCTTCTTCTGGGTAAAAACGGACATTTTCTAGTAACAGCACTTGGCCATTTTGCAACGCACCAACTTTAGCTGCAACTTCATCACCAATGGAGTCATCAGTTTTAACGACTTCTTGCCCCAGTAACTCAGACAGACGCTTGGCAACGGGAGTTAGGCGTAATTTGTCATCCACACCCTTGGGACGCCCAAAATGACTTGCGAGAATGACCTTAGCACCCTTCTGCGTCAAATCTCTGATGGTTGGTAAAGCGGCGCGAATGCGAGTATCGTCGGTAATGTTGCCTTGATCGTCCACAGGCACGTTAAAGTCAACCCGCACTAAGGCACGTTTCCCAGATATATCAGCCGAAGATAAACTTGCTAAACTTTTTTTGGACACACCAAACTCTCCTGATTGCCTTTTTGTTATTGTTTTGAAAGTAGAACCATCAAGATTTTACCGGAGTCAGGGGTACCCAAGTGACAGAGATATTTAAGACAGTACTATTTCCTATCGATCAAAGCCGGGAAACGCGGGAAGCTGCTGATGTTGTTAGCAACGTAGTCAAAAAGTACAGCAGTCGCTTGGTGCTGCTGTCTGTGGTAGAAGAACCACCTCCAGATGCGCCTAGTGCAGATGATCCGATGGTGTCACCAGAGGTAGTTGCTAAACTGCTGGAAAATGCCCAATCTTTATTTTCTGGGCAAGGAATTCAATCTGAAACCTTAGAAAGGCGAGGCAAACCAGCTTTTACGATCTGCGATGTCGCTGATGAAATCGGAGCCGATTTAATCATTATGGGCTGTCGGGGGCTAGGCTTGACTGAAGAGGGAGCCGATGATAGTGTTACTACTCGCGTAATTAATCTTTCCCCTTGCCCAGTGCTGATTGTGCCTTAGCAGTCATAAGTACCCAGGAGCTAGTGTGTTGCTGAATAAACTGTTACGCAAATAATATTGTACATTTACCTGATGACTGATGACTGAAAACCCGTCAACAGTCATCAGCCAACTGAAACGTGAAGGTCGAAGCTCTTACAGGGAAGACGGAAGCTCTTGCAGGCTGCGCGAAACACTGAAACGTGAAGGCGGAAGCTCTTGCAGGGAAGACGAAACACTGAAACGTGAAGGCGGAAGCTCTTGCAAGTAGAGCGTAATACCAATTTGAAAAAAGAATGCGACAAATAGACCATCTGTAGAGACGCGATGAATCGCGTCTTTACCCAAAAATGTGTTTGAAATCATTAATTGAATTGGTATTACCCCCTCTGGGCGATGCGCTGCTGGAATATCACGACCATAAGTAGAAAGCCACCGCGAAGCACAAGCTGCCACCACGGAGTAATAGTCCCTTCGAGATTCAGAAGGTTGTACATCATTCCTAAGAGAAGGACACCTATAAGCGTCGGAAACACGCTTCCCTGACCGCCTGCGAGAAATGTTCCTCCCATGACGGTTGCAGCGATCGCATCCGTTTCCCAGCCAAAGGCAGCCACAGGCTGACCCGCCCCTAGACGGCCCGCCAGAATAACACCAGCAAGCCCTGAAAGCATACCGCTAAATGTGTAGACTGCAAGCTTCACTTGGTTTGGGTTTACGCCCATGAGCCGGGAGGCTTCCTCGTTGTCGCCGATAGCGAACACATGCAACCCTAATCGGCTTCTGTGCAGCATAAACCAAGCTGCAAAATATAAGAGCGCAACCATAATCACGGGGACAGGAACGAAACCAATAAACCCTCTGCCTAGCCAAACAAGTCCTGATGCTGCCGATGGTACTGCAATCGACCTCTCCTCGGTGATGCTCAATGCTAGCCCCCGTGCCGCGCTTGCGGTGAATAACGTAACAACGAACGGCTGGAGCCTGGCGCGAGACACGAGAATACCGTTTACCACACCGAGCAAGGTGGTGCTGACAATGCCGCCAACAATTGCTACAAAGCTTCCTTGTTCAGCAAGCATTGCCGCAACGACACCGCCTAGAGCAACGAGGGAACCTACGGAAAGGTCGATTCCGCCGCTTAGGATCACAACAGTCATGCCCAGTGCCACGATCGCTAGCATACTGTTCTGTCGCATGATATTCATGAGATTAAGAGGTGTCAGGAAGGTTTCATAACGAAACGATGCGAAAACAGCCAAACTAAGAAGCATGAGTAGCACGCCCTGCCAGGTGAGGAGTCTGGCGAGACGCTTCCATAGCCGCATTCCAGCCAGTGCAAGAGACCTTGTGGCAGCCATAACGCGTTAAACCTCCTTAGGGCGCTGTAAAAAAATCGCGAAAAGAATAATTACGGATTTTAAAACTAATGACCAGGTGAAGGGAATCAGGAGCATGTTGAAACTTGTGGAAATTACCTGCATAATCAAGGCTCCGACAACAGTTCCGAGTACGTTGGCGCGGCCACCCGAGAAGGGTGTACCGCCAACAACAACGGCTGCGATCGCCTCGAATTCCGCGTTTACACCGACCTTGCTAGGATCGCCCAAACCGAGCCTCGCCGTCTCGACGAGTCCGGCCAGCCCCGCAAGCAGGGCACTAACTATATAGACAATGTATTTCACGCGTTCTGCACGGATGCCCGCAAGCCGTGCGGCCTTCTCGTTGCCGCCGACTGCAACAATCTGACGCCCAAAAAGCGTAGAGCGGATACAGAAGAAGGCTCCTGCAATAACGACTGCCGCAATTACAACCTGAATTGGTATAAAACTGAGATAGCCCTTTCCGAGCGCTTCAAATGTGGGATTGGTGAAGGGAACGAGCTGACCGTCCCCGATGACCTGAGCGACCCCACGCCATAAGATCAGAGCCGCCAAGGTAGTGATTAGTGGGTCAAGTTTCAGACGTGAGATGAGAAAGCCATTGATCAGACCAACCAAAAGAGCACAGCACAAGGCGAACAAAATGGCAACAGTAATTCCATACTTAATAAGCAATGCCACAATGACTGAAACCAATGCCATAGTAGAGCCTACCGTTAGGTCGATGCCACGCGAAGCAATAACAAATGTCATCCCAACAGCAATAAACATTGTGGTCGATACTTGGAGCAACATGTTCAAGGTGTTGCTAACTGTAGCGAAACGCGGAGTGAAAACTGCGTTCGCAACATAGAGAATTAGCAGTGCCGCAGGTGCACCAAAGTTTGGGTTCCATAGGGTTCCCCAATCCAGGTAAGGCTTCTTGCTATTCATTATCTGTCCTGCTCTGTTTCACGGCTTCCTGACGATCTGCACCTTCCGCCATTACGTGCAGAATTGCTTTTATGTTCTTTTGTTCGCCACTGAGTTCGGCGATTGACCGACCGTCACGGAGGACGATGACACGTTGTGAACCTTCAACTAGCTCTTCCACTTCCGATGAAATCATCACAACCCCCAGCCCTTGCTCTGCTAGTTCGGCGATCAGGCGCTGGATCTCGCCCTTTGCACCAACATCGATACCACGAGTCGGTTCGTCGAGGAGAAGAAGTTTTGTATTCTTGCACAGCCATCGCGCCAGAAGAACCTTCTGCTGATTGCCGCCTGATAGTTCGTGGATCTTCTGTTCGGCACTAGTCGCCTTAATTCCAAGGCGCTGCATGAAACGATCAACAAGCTCGTTCTGTCGTTTTCTGGAAACGATGCCCCACTGCGTAAGGTTTGGTAGTGCAGCGAGGGTGAGGTTTTCTCGCACCGAAAGCTCAGGGATGATGCCGTCCGCCTTGCGATCCTCTGAAAGGAAAGCTATCCCAACGTCGATCGCATCATGAGGATCGCGCAGGGATAGAAGATTACCTTCGAGTTTTACAGTTCCACCCTCAAGTGGTTCCGCCCCGAACAGGGTACGCACAGTTTCACTTCGACCAGAGCCGAGCAAACCCGCAAGCCCGACGATTTCGCCATGCCGCATTTCAATCGAGACACCATCAAGCCGTTTCTTATATTTGAGAGCTTCCGCCTGGAGCAGCACTGGTCGATCTACCACATTTTGCGATCGCCCTGCGAACGCCGTGACTCCTTTGCTCACCTCTTCTGGCTCACGACCCAGCATAGAACAAACGAGTTCCAGGCGATTGAGCGTGGCCAGGGATTGCGTTATGATGTTGCGCCCATCACGCAGAACTGTGACGCGATCGCACACTGCGTATAGTTCTTCAAAACGGTGGCTGACGTAAACGATGGATGTTCCTTCCAACTTTAGCCGCCGCATGACGTTAAAAAGAACAGAAACCTCGGTTTCGGTAAGGGAACTCGTGGGTTCATCAAGGATAAGCACCCGCGCACTAAAGGATATGGCGCGTGCGATCGCCACCATTTGGCGATGGGCAATATTGAGCGAATCAACCACCGAGCGCGGGTCGATATCCAACCCCAGGCGCTCCAATATTTCGGATGCCTCAGTGTTCATCCGCCGTCTGTCAATAATCCCAAAGTGATGCGGCTCTCTGCCAAGAAAAATATTTTCAGCAACGGTTCGGAAACCTACAAGATGGATCTCCTGGTACACAGCTACGATGCCTACCGCCTGTGCTTCGGTTGGGTTATGGAATGCAACGGGACTCCCGCCATAATCCATAACACCCGAGTCCCGTCGATACGCTCCCGTCATGATCTTAATGAGTGTCGATTTGCCAGCACCGTTCTCTCCGACCAGCGCATGGATCTCGCCCGCCTTTAGCTCAAAATCGACGCCCCGGAGCGCCGACACCCCGGAAAAACTTTTTTTTATGTCCCTCATGCACAAGACAGTTCGAGTCGCCTGAGTCATCGGCTTTACCTAGTTTTTGTCCTGATAGCCCATAGTCATCTTTTTTATTCATCGTCCAGGTTCAGCATATTTCCTGGCTATCTTTTCTTTATTTATATGGCGCAAGAAGCTCAGAATACAATTATGCGTGACTTTTGACACTTCGACTCCTTTCGACTGCGCTCAAGGCAAGTCGCCCAGTGTTAACTTTTGACTTCTGTCTTGCGGTATTAGTATGCTTCATGCACAAAATCTTTGGCGTTTGTCACGTCGAAGAGTCTGTCCTCAAGAATTATTCTAGGAGGAATCTTTTTGCCGACAAAATACTTCTCCATCGTAGCGAAAACAAGTGGGCCAAAACGCGGGTTCGACTCGACACTCACGCCAAGCTCACCACGGTTAATCGCTTCAAGTGCGGCTTTCTGACCATCGATTGAACCGACGATCACATCCTTGCCTGGCTTCATGCCTGCGGACTTGAGAGCCTGGATCGCACCCAATGCCATTTCGTCATTGTGAGCATAAACTGCCGTGATATCAGAACCCTTAGCTTGGATGATGTTTTCCATTACACGCACGGCCGCAGCCCGCGAAAAATCCGCCGTCTGGGTGGCGATGATCTTCATGTTGGGATAACTGCCGATCGCATCGCGAAACCCCTTTGCCCGATCAATTGCGACCGATGACCCTGCTGTTCCGGTGAGTTCCACAATAGACGCCTTGCCATTAGTAGCCTGAGCCAGCCATTTGCCAACGCGGCGGCCTTGGACAATAAAATCCGAACCGAGAAAGCTGACGAAATGCTCGCCTGGTCTTCCCGCAGCTTCACGGTCGATGAGAAACACTGGTATTTTTGCCGCTCTCGCTGCTTCGAGAGCAGGTGTAAGACCTTCATATTCGCGTGGCGCGAGAAATATTACATCGACTTGTCGGGCGATTAAATCTTCGATGTCGGAAAATTGCTTTGATGTCTGCCCCTGAGCATCCGTCATCAGGAAATCGTAAGTTTTCTTACGCTTGGCAGCTTCCTCTTTGATGCTGTTCGTTTCGGCGATGCGCCACGGGCCGATGTTCTCTGTTTGCGAAAATCCGACAATTTTTTTTGTTTTCTCGCGCACACAGCCAGACTGCGAGAAAGCCGCAACAATAATCACAGCGTAGGCGCTAAATACCAGAAACTTTGACATATAGACTCGGACAGGTTTCATTTTTCATAACCCCATCAGATATTCTATTTCTCGTGTCCGATCGCTAATTATACTTAGATCCATCTTCTGATTCATATTGTCTACCATCTGCTCATGCTAGCGTCGAACAAACAGGAGAGTGTCATGGCTCTGTTTCAACCTACACGACGACGGTTTATTCAAGTAGCTGGAGGGGCAAGTTTCCTGACTCTCTTGGGCTGCAATCGACGGGAGCAAGCAATGCTGACGCTATATACCTTTGGGGACTCAATTTTAGATTGCGGACGATATAACGAGTTTGGGGTTCATCCAGGACAACTCCTTGTCCAGAATGACGAGCGCCTGTTTCCAGAGTTTCAAGGTCAAGACCTGAAATCACGCCAACCTGCTCGTCTGGAACATCGTGCCCGTGATGGTGCGACGGTTGATGGTTTACGGCCTCAGGCGCAAGGATTGCGAGTGGAAGGAAAGGCAATTGCACTCATCACTATCGGTGTTAACGATCTACTACGGGGATTAATTCGAGATTCCGGTGCAGGAATCGCAACTTTTGCTAATACCCTCGACACATTTGTGCAGCAGTTACCAATCCGTCCTATTCTGCTAGGTAATGTGTATGATCCAACCTTCGGGGATGACAGCCGTAACTTTTTGGGTGTTGAACCGGCGATCGCTCGCCAGAACCTCCAGCGCATGAACACTGCAATTCAAGAAATTGCCAATCGTTATGGACAGTTCGTTGATCTCCACGCTCACTTCCTAAAGGGCGAACCATCATGGTTCACAGCGATGATCGAGCCAAGTCTGCGGGGTGCATCGGAAGTACGAAGGGTTTTTCTTCCCTATATTGTCGGGAAATAAGCATACTTTTTCTTGTGCCGATATTAACAATTGGGTATTGCTAATCCAATCTATAGATATAAATCTGTTGCCTTTTACAAATACCCTGTTCGGACTTACACCACTTTTTGGAAATAATATTTGGCTCAATGCTATTACTGCGGCGATGCGCAAGGAGCAGACATTGGATTCCTATAAAAATACTCTACTGATTTATTTGCCTCAGTAGAGTATATAAATGTACATGTATTTTATGCCTCTAAGCATTATCTTATCCAAAAGTAAATCTTTATACTACAGTGTAAATACTAGGTGTTTTGAACAGCACGCAACTTGTGACAGGTGTGGACACGAAAGCGGCGATATTTTTTGAAGGTGTAGTAAGTTGTTCAAAATCTCATCCGTCAGCCTGGTATTAAAATAGTACTTAGAGTTACCCAACAATCATTTGTCAAAACCTCTTGCATCGCTGCTTCATCCCTAAAAGTTTCTTGCAAAAGGCGTCCTTCATAGACCAGCTTGATTTCGCTTTGCTCAAATACCCAAGGAGAGATGATTACTGTATGATGATGCTCTTTATCTTCTGTCAAACTTAAGTTTAATCTAGTTGTACCATTAGTGGTTGGGACTTGATTAACATAGTGTTCTCCAGTTTTTCCTTCACATAAAATTATCGAAAGTGCATCCCATGTTGCCACTAGCTTTTTGTTGCGCTCTATTACCTCTGGCATTACATAAGGTGCATAATATCCATCTTTTTTAAGAAGTTCAATAATCTTGTTTTGAAAAGCATACTCATTTTTCAAATAATCCTGAACAATTTGAGTAGACTTCTCTGAGTTTTGCCAACTTGTGAATCTCTCATACAATCCTGTACCGTGCAATGAAATCAGTAGCGTTGCATATCTACCTAAAGGAAGTGCTAGCTGTTTAGCACCCGACCAAATGTCTATATGCACCTCAGTTGCCAATTCTGTAAATTTGTAAGGGTAGCCAGTTTGGGGGTTAAGCGTAGGCTGCTGCTCCCACCGCAACCACCCAATGTCATGCTGTTCTGCGGCCAGAGAAACTTCTTCCTTAGGGACAAACTGACCAAATTGCTTATTTCCCCAAGCTCGTGCTAATTGACCTGAAAGCCAGGCATGATGGGGTTGAGTGATACAAATCACTCCATACTTTGATATGCGATTTAGCATGAGTTGAAATTTTAGCCTATTACTTATCTTTCAACTTATACAAAACAAGGGCTAATTTTCTACAACCTATAGGTCTAATTTGAGAATTAGCACCGTCTAACTATAAAAAGTTACTATCAATGCGGGAAGTTGAACATTAGCAATGATGCAATCTTTGGAAAGCAATATCGGATTTGGAATTTGGTTGACTCACTATTAAGATTCAATGCCAGAAATAGGAAATCAACCCAAATAATTAAGCGCCCACTCGGATGAACGCACTAAGTTTTTTGGTACAACTCCAAAAACATCGTCATACAGTCATACATTCACTTTTACTAAATCCATATCAGCAAGCCAGATAATTCTACTTTGAGCCGATGCCATTTCTTCCAAAATTGGGGAACGCCATTCTACTGCATAAAGCCAATTGTTTTTCAGGCTAAAAATCCCTTGAATAATCCGACGTGATGGTTCTTCACTAAAATCAACTTCCACCACATCGCCCAATTTAAAAGCTGGTGTAGCAACTGTGGCTTTTTCGACTAAGTTTGTTCCAGAAAATTCTTCTTGAGACAAGTAGAGTATTTCACGACAGCAGACAATGGCATAAATCCATTCCTGTCTCTCCCATTGGACACCACAACAGTAGCCTGATATATCAGAGCCTGATAACAAAACTTTTTCCCGGATTTGAACTGCTAATGGTGGCATGTCTTTTCCCCACGGTACAGAACTATGCCAACAAGATTCTAAAGTGACAATTTGATTAATCATGCAAAGTAATCTCTTTTTTATACATAAACTACCTTGCACTTCTGTAATCCGGATGTAATTTCAAAATCCAGTCACAGCAGCATTTTAGTGAGCTACTCCGGAGAGGCAGGGGGCAGGGGGCAGGGAGC
>NZ_CAXTNE010000194.1:0-15654 GCF_964245445.1 uncultured Nostoc sp. | reverse complement strand
CCCCACTCCCCATTCATACAATCCCACACGCGGAATCGGCCGGGGTAACGGCGGATTATATGCAGTTAACAGGCAAGTATCAGAGATAAATTGCAGAGCATTAACGAAATTTTCTACGCCGCCTTCGCTGAAATACTGCCATACCTGATTAACAATACTTACAGGCACGGTAGACTGAGAAATTAAGTCGGGATCAAAAGCGTCGTCTCCTGGTATTACAATGAGGGTTCTACCATTACGTTGTACAATTTCTTGCACTACTTCTAAACCATAACTCCAGTAGGAACGTCCTCCTAACAGGCGCAAAATAATTACTTGGGCAAGTTCCACAACTTGCTCACCATAAGTATCTATACTTAATTGTTGCTGTAACTGCAACAGATTGGCTACTCTTAATGCAGGAAAGCTTGTAGGTAATTTTGTCACCGCAGCTGCTAAGGTTTGAATGTCGGTATCAGCAGCCGTAATCAACACGAAAGGCGCTGGAGTTTGTTCTAGAAAAATTAAGCCCTCTGACTGATTCCATCCACCCGATATGCTAGTTGTACGATGCATAATGCTGTATTACCGTCTTAAACTATTGGTTATTGCACAATCAAAACAAAGTTTTTCTCTGCATTCAGCCCCCTCTTACCAGTAATGATTTAAAATGCTTAGTTCTCCTGATTTGAGCTTTTCTCGAACCTTGCCTATTGTTGTATTTAATCAGCTTGGGGAATTGTTGGAACAGATGGCTCAAACGCTGGGAAGTGCCGCTCTGATACTGACAGAAGCTGTGTTAGTACGAATTGATATACCTCCGAAGTGGCAAAGGCAAAGGTTTACATTAGTGGTTTCTGAGCAGTTTAGTGCGCTCTTGGTAGGAAACTTTGAGGAGGAGCAAGGAATTTACCCAGCAAGCACTTTTAACTCCCCAGTCAGCACTCACTTAGCACTCAATGCTAGTTTGACATTTAATTTAGAGGCGATCGCAACATTTGTCTACGAATTAAGAGACTTGTTTGAGTGTGATTCCGCCACTTACCAAAATCTCGAAGGCTATCGCCAAATTATTCGGCCCAATGATGCCACAGTCCAAAGTCATTTCTCGCTGTTGTTATTAGAATACCTCCTAACTCAGCCAAACCAAGAAATAATAGCACCTCCAAGCTCAACTGCGCCGACAGTTTATATCTGTCAGCCAGTGGAAGATGCTTTAAAAAAACAGATTGCCCAAGAGCGGTTGTTAAATCAGGTAACAACGCAGATCCGCAAAAGCTTAGATTTGCCGGTGATTATGGCAACAGCAATTACACAAGTGCGTGAGTTTTTGGAATTAGACAGATTAGTAATTTATAAATTTGAAGGTTCCAAAGCCAAGACTCAACAATACCAGTCTGACACTATTCCCCTCAGTGGAACCGCACCACTAACAGGTATAGAACAGTCGGTTGGGGAATCTTCCAAAATCTATTTTTCTATACCAGAGAACAAGGATAAACCCTCGCCTTCTGTGTCAGCCAATAATCAACCATTACTAGAAGACTGGCAAAACTATCGAGGTTATATTGTCTATGAAGCCCGTGCTACAGATGCTATTACATCGGTGTTGAATTACACGGAAAGAAATTGTTTTATCCGAACCTCTCAATGTTGGGAAAAGTATCGCCAAGGCTTTACCTTAGCTGTGGATGATGTCGAAAAAACTTATGCTCTAGAAGAGTGTTTGTTAAATTTTTTGAGGGAAAGTCAAGTTAGGGCTAAGTTAGCAGCACCGATTATATTTGAGGACAAATTGTGGGGATTGCTGATTGCTCATCAGTGCGATAATCCACACCAGTGGACTGAGAGTGAAAAAAACTTGCTGACTTCGATCGCAGAACAATTAGCGATCGCAATTCACCAAGCTGAGTTAATGCAAACGCTTACCCAAGAAAAACAAACTCTCGAACAACGAGTTATTGAACGCACAATAGGATTACGTGATGCCCTCCTCGCTGCCGAAGCTGCTAACCGTCTCAGAAGTCAGTTTCTCGCTACTATCAGTCACGAATTGCTCACGCCTTTAACTTATGTGATTGGGATGTCATCTACATTGTTACGTTGGCCTTTGGGTGAATTGAGTCAACGACAACGGGGTTATCTGCAAACAATCCACGACAGTGGAGAACATTTATTAGAAATGATTAATGACATCCTTGATTTATCGCAAATCGAGGCTGGTAAGACAGCTTTAAATATTTCGGAATTTTCTTTAGTGAATGTTGCTGAAAATGCTGTAGAGTCACTGCGAAAAAAAGCAATCAGTGAACAAATTAATCTCAACCTTGATTTGCAAATCGATCCTAGGCGCGATCGCTTTACCGCCGATGGAGAACGAGTAGAACAAATTCTCTGGAATCTGTTAACTAATGCTATTAAATTTACCCCCGAAAGTGGCAGCGTTACCTTACGTCTTTGGGTGGAAGATGATACTGCTATTTTTCAAGTGGAAGATACTGGGATTGGCATTCCCGATGAACAATTACCATTATTGTTTGAGAAATTTCAGCAACTCGATACACCCTATCGCCGCCGCTACGAAGGTACTGGACTTGGACTAGCTTTAACTAAACAACTTGTGGAACTTCATCGGGGACGAATTGAAGTAGAATCAACTGTAAGTATTGGCTCAATTTTTACTGTATGGATACCAACTCAGTCTATGAGAGCGGTGAATACTGAGTTATGAGTCATCCAATTTTAGATTTTTAATTTTGGATTTTGGATGAACCTATCCCACTATTCTAATAATCTCTACTTCTCTTTCGTAAAATATGCTTGAAATCCTTGATTCTTCGTTTTCAGTTCTCAATAAGCTTAAGCTTTGTAGCACAAAATCTCCCCCTGCTTTCCCTGCGTCACCCAATTACTACTGTTCTGCAACGCCGAATTATTTATTTTGAGGCTAGGCTAATAAGCATTTTTTCAAAGATTTTCAACACATGTTCATTTCCATTATCTCTAGTAAAAATACTATAATTTGGGTGAGAATTGATTTCAATCAACCAATATTGGTTATCTCGATCTAAGACTATATCTAAACCACCATAATCAAGGTCTAATTCTTCAAAAATTGGTTTAGCAAAATTAGCAACCTCTGACAATATCTGTGGATCATTAATATACTTGGCTTTCGCACCATCCCAGTGCAAAGGACTGAGGTTACCTGCAAATTTTGCATCAGTTATATCTTTTTTATAAAGCAATACTAACTCTTTATTTAAGAAAACCGCTCTATATTCAGATTTAATGTGAATAAATTCTTGAGCGAGAGCAACGTAATCATACTTGTGATTAATATTAAAAATCTCTTTTAAAGCAGTTTCAATTTCATCTGTATTCTGGCATAAAAAAACGTTATGTCCACCAGAGCCAGAATTTCTTTTCACAATCAGTGGTGTTTCAAATTTTTCTTTAATCTCTAATACAATATCTTGAATACTTGGAAATTTTAAATAAATTTTATATTGAATGTCACAAAAAGGCGAAAGAAAACCTACAGTGTGAGGAAGTTTAACCTTTTGCTTTAAAATATGGTAAGTGTATTCTTTGTCTTTTACAATTTTTGCTACTGCTTGATTAATTAAAGGAGTGCTATAGTTACAAAAATAATGCTGTTTATTATTGAGTTGAATTTTTATTAAGTTTTCAGCAGGTTGAAAAATTTCATAACTGATATTTAAATTTTTACACGCTTGAAGCAATAGCGAAACATTATCTAACATAAATACTTGAAGTTAAACGTCCTAAAAAAGTGTTTACATGAATTCAGAACATATATAGTTGGCTTAAATTGATGAATATCAACTCCGCTTTTTTATAATGTGGTGAAATTATCTTTTGTTTTAGCTTTTCATAAAAGCTACTCTGTAGAATACATCTATATGCTAGATAAAGCAACAGTTTTTCGATAATTTTACAGTGGAGAATAATGTTTTAGAAAGACATCTTATTCTTGACAAAAAGGTGAATAACTTTTTTTAGCAATATTATATGATTTTTAGAGCGTTGCATAAACAAGGGATGAAATTTAGACATTGAAAACTAAAAAGATTCATCTTCTCTGTGTGAGACAAATTATCCTATAAATATGCAATGCTAATTTTTAACTTGCTGTTTGCCGTTTAAAAATTACTATCTCAGTACCAACAACTGGGTTACGCGCTATCAACCTATTTTGGGAGTCGATAATTTCTAAATGGGTAAAATCCAGTTCTTGAGAGCGTTGTAATATCTCCGCAGCTAGTTTGTCCTGCTGGGATTCTTTGAGAGTGTACCAATCGTCACTAATTTTAACTGTAAGATTGCTGGTGCGGAAGTTGGCTTGAATTGACTTTATCAGACCAGAGGCAATGCGATCGCTAATTTCGGCTACCTGATTTTCAATAGCCGCAATCAAGGCTTGTTCTGGTGTTAATTCTAAGGCTGGCGTTGGCGTTGACGTGGGAATTGGTTCCGGTTTTGCTTTCGCTTCCGGCGTTGGTGGCGGAGTTTGTATTTCTGGCGGCGGCGTAATTTCCTCTGGTGGCAGTGACGGCTGTGGTTCTGGTGTAACTGACTCCGGTGGAGTAGTTATCGTTGGTGTCGGTGTTGGTGCAGGAACTTCTTCAACGGGTGGAACTGTTGCGATTTGAGTAGGTTTACCAGTAAAGACACTCGCAGTTGTCCAAAGAATAATTACAGCAATTCCAGTAACAATTCCCGTCAAAGCGGTATCTGATAACTTTGTTGACAAATTTGATGGTAAAAACAAGCGGATTGTCCTTAGCAGTCCACCCCACCACAACTGAAACTGCTGGAAAAAGCCAGGTTTTTCCTCAGTACCAGGTGGCGGTACTGTCTCCAGTTTCTCCACCGTTACTTCTAAAACCTCAATCGTCCCTTGGAGAAGTTGGATAATTTTAGCCTTCCAAAATGGTTGAACTCTCTGGTAAGGTTTTTGGGGAGGTTGAGCTACTTGCTTATCCGTCGGTTTTGACTGATTGTCTTGTGACATGGAACTTTCACCAAAAGCAGCGAATCAAAGACAAACAACGTACATTATTACTGGTGCTGCCTTCTTTTGCCTTAATGTATCACTTCAATTGCACATTACTTCAGCTAAACTGACTATTTATTAAATTTGGTGAATTATGAACCTAAAACGCCGTCAATTTTTATTGTTAAGTAGCCTCAGCGCCATTGGTACAGGATTTTTAGCCTGGATGTTAACTGATAAAAATCATCAAACTGCTGATATTACCGATTCAACAACAGCTATAGCCGCCAACCCAGCCAAAAAAGACTTGTTATTACGTTTTGTGTCTGTGGCTGATACAGGGACTGGTGCTAAAGGACAGTATGCTGTGGCTGGAGCGATGAATGCATATCACAAACAAAATCCTTACGATTTAGTGGTTTTAGCTGGAGACAACATTTACAACAACGGCGAAATTGAGAAAATTAGTGCAGTTTTTGAGCGTCCTTATCAAACTTTGCTAAAACTTGGTGTGAAATTTCAAGCTTGTTTAGGTAATCACGATATTCGTACTGAAAATGGCGATCCACAAGTCAAGTATGCTGGATTTAATATGAAGGGACGTTACTATACATTTAAACGTAATCAAGTACAGTTTTTCGCTTTAGATACTAATAGTAATGCTGATTGGAAAAACCAGCTAAATTGGTTAGAAAAAGAATTAAGTCTTAGTAAATCTCCTTGGAAAGTTGTATTTGGTCATCATCCAATTTATTCATCGGGTCAGTATGGGAGTAATCCAGATTTTATTAAAACTTTCACTCCTTTATTTCAAAAACACGGCGTTCAACTTTACATTAATGGTCACGAACATAATTATGAACGCACTCGTGCTATTGATGGTACAACTTATTTAATTTGTGGTGCAGGTGCTGGCAATCGTCCTGTAGGGCGTTCTGAGTGGACAAAGTATTCTACGAGTGATTTAAGTTTTGCCTCTTATGAGGTGTATAAAGATAGAATAGAAATAAGTGCGATCGCTACTGATAATCGCGTTTTTGATAAAGGGATTATTAAACTAAAATTAGTGTAATTATTATGAAAGTCAAGCGCTTGAAAATGCAATCTTTCCGTGGAATCGGTGATTTGACGCTTGATTTCCATGAGGCTGAACCAACTGTAATTATTGGTATCAATGGTGTGGGAAAATCGAGTATTCTTGACTGTCTTGCTATTCTTCTAACACAGCTTACGGGACAGATTCAAGACTCACTCGAATCTTTACGTTTCTTTATTACACAAGATGTTACAAATGAATGTGATAAAACATACAATGAAATTACTCTATTTATAGAATTACAAGAATTAACTTGGTCAATGACTGAATATAGAGGTGTAAAAAATAATGATGGTAAGTACATTGATTTACAAGCTCATATTAAAAGTATTTCCGATTTACAAAAAGAAATAAAAGAGAAGCTAAAAAATTATAAAGGTCTTGAGACTATTCTGATGCAAAGTGAAAATATGCATACAGAGATAGCAAATGCAATACGTAGTGGATTAAGAGAAGATTTAAAAACAGCTATTGAAAACTTAAACAATCAGTTAGCAACTATTACTGATACTAATGTTCCTTTAGCAGTTTATTACCCCGTTAACCGTGCTGTTATTGATATGCCCTTAGAAATATCAGAGGTATCTTCTTTTAAACAAGTAGATGCTTATGAGCAGGCACTCACAGGAGGGAGAATAGACTTCAAAATCTTTTTTGAATGGTTTAGGAATCGAGAAGACTTAGAGAATGAGAGACGAAGGGATAACCCTGATTATAGAGACAAACAATTAGAAGCAGTAAGACAGTCCATCTCTTCCTTAATACCAGAATTCTTAAACTTGCGAGTTGAGCGTTCACCCCTACGAATGACTGTCAGAAAAAAAGGTGAGGAACTTATAGTTAATCAGCTATCTGATGGAGAGAAATGCTTGCTGGCAATGGTGGGAGATTTAGCAAGACGATTGGCAATAGCTAACCCAAGTTTACCAGATCCACTCCAAGGTAGTGGTGTTGTTTTAATTGATGAAATCGAACTCCACCTACACCCAAAATGGCAACGGGAAATTATTCCAGCTTTGACAAGAACATTCCCCAATTGCCAATTTATTGTCACCACCCATTCGCCTCAAGTAATTAGCCAAGTCAAGGCGGAAGGAATTTATATTCTAGAAAAAACAGACGAAGGTGTTGTTGCTAAAAGACCAGAAAGTTCCTTTGGGAGAGACAGCAATCGAATATTAGAAGACCTCATGGGTGTTCCCGCACGTCCACAAGAAATTAAAGATCGTTTACATGAGTTATTTAGACTCATTGATGAAGGGAATCTTGATGGTGCTAGGGAATTATCTCAGGAAATTTCTGACATTATTGGACAAGATGAGCCGGAATTAGTAAAAGCAAGTGTGTCTATTCGACGCAAAGAGATTTTGAAGCGGTGAAATATATCAAAAAAAATCAGGAGCCAGAAAGTTTTACCGTTTGGAAAAACCTAGCAAATGAAGATTGGCAACCAAGTTGGGACAACTTCAGCAAACCACAAAAAACCGATGTACATGATTCCTTGTTGCAAGAGCAAGGTTTTATCTGTTGCTATTGTGGAAGACGTATTACCAAGGATATTAGCCATATTGAACATCTAAAACCTAGATATCCTTATACTGAGCTAACGCTGGAATACACAAATATGCTGGCTTCATGCCAAAGAGAAAGAGAGCGTAAAGAACCTCTGCACTGTGGGAGCAAGAAAGATCATTGGTACGACGAGGATTTGATGGTTTCACCCATAAATGCGAATTGTGAGGCGTTCTTTAACTACGCTGATGATGGGCAGATTTTGGCGACAGATAATTCAAAAAAGCAATTAGCTGCTGAAACAACAATTGATAAACTTGGACTTAATATTGATAAGCTAAAAGATTTACGTGCAAAAGCTCTTGAGCCAATATTGGAAATCATCAACACAATCACAGAGGGAGAGAGACAAGACTTAATTCTAGGTTTCAGTGAAACTGATTCTAAAGGATATTATGAAGAGTTTTGTGCTGCGATTATTTATTTACTAAAAAATTAGTTTTAATGGCGTAGCCTGTTGTAGACATTGCATTTTTCGTTAGTCTTTCCTCCGTAAGGCTGTAATGCGAATCCTCTTACTCCATTAAGATAGATTCAAGTTCACAGGAGCAGCATCTTCTGAACATGGGTTTAGATTTTGGAAAAACCCTTTGTTCTTCACATCGGGTTATAAGTATATGTTTTCTGAAGTTAAAAAATGTCTCATGTTAGCCGTACCTTTGGCAGCAGCACAATTGGCTCAATCTGCAACTGGTTTTGTGGATACGGTAATGATGGGCTGGTTGGGAAGTCAGACTATTGCATCTGGAGCATTGGGAGTTACTATCTTTAGTTTTTGTCTGTTGATCGTTACTGGTATCGTTTCTGCTGTCAGTCCGTTAGCTGCCCAAGCATACGGGGCCGGAAATAGAGAAAAAGTTGGCACAATTGTCCGCCTGGGACTAGGGATATCTCTAGTACTAGGAATACCAATTACATTGCTGCTTTACAATGGAGGTGCTTTACTACTTCTACTAGGTCAGGATGCTAACACAGTAGCACTAGCAGAGATTTTTTTAAGGGCGATCGCACTGGGTTTTATTCCTGCTTTAGGCTTTGGAGTACTTAAAAGCTTTCTTTCTGCTCTATTGCAACCGCAATTAGTGATCGTGACTGTGGTTTTGGGTACTCTACTCAACATCACAGCTAATTATGTGCTGATGTTTGGCAAACTGGGATTTCCGGCGCTGGGTTTAGCTGGTATCGGTTGGGCAAGCACACTCTCACTTTGGAGTATGTTTGTTGCTCTGACAGTTTATATATGTAATCAGCCTCGCTTTGCAGTTTACAATATTTTTCGACCTTTATCTAAAAAAGCTTTTCCCCTAGAGCATCGCCGGATCATTGGCGAGATTTTTCAGATTGGATTGCCCATTGGGGGGCTGATTGCAGTCGAAGGGGGACTGTTCACCGTTGTTACTTTCATAATAGGACAATTAGGAACAAATGCTCTTGCTGCCCATCAAATTGCTTTACAAACAATTTCGATATCATTCCAGCTTGCACTAGGCATTTCTCTAGCGACAACAGTACGTGTTGGGCAGTTAGTTGGACAGAATGACCTGCTTGCTACTCGTCTGGCTGGATATGTAGGCATTGCCATTGCAGCTCTATCTATGGGTGTAGTAGGCATTACATTGTGGTTAGTGCCAGAGTCGATTATTTCTCTTTATATTGACATTAACGATCCAAACAATGCAGATGTGGTTGTCCTCGCAGTGAAATTGCTGGGAGTGGCAGCGATTTTTCAAATAGTTGACGGTGTGCAAGTTACTGCGGGGGCAGCATTACGCGGACTAAAAGACACTCGAATTCCTATGTTGATTGGTATTTTTGCTTATTGGTGTGTTGGTTTATTCACTGGTTATACTTTCGGAATCTGGTCGGGGTATGGAGCGATTGGTCTTTGGTGGGGACTAGCTATTGGTTTAGCGATCGCTGCAATAATCATGACTTGGCGGTTTAGCAAGAAAACGACTAACCACGGATAATGGATAGTCTAAACGAAGAGAGATCAAAAAGAGGAAAGGGGGCAGGGGGCTCTTAGCTGGGGGGAGAACCCCATACTTCGGCTACGCTCAGTAACCATAAATAAATTTAGGGGCTTGTATCCTTTTCGTTTTCGGTCAGAATATTAAGTTGCACATCGCGTTAACATTAGCTTAATTATCACCGCAAAAGTTTATGATTCTTGAGGCAGTTATGCTTCCTGTTAAACCTGGTCTAGAATCAGATTTTGAAGCTACTTTCAAAAAAGCTTCTAAATTTATTTCGTCAATGGACGGATATTTATCCCATGAATTGCATAAATGTATAGAAGTCCAAGGTAAATACTTATTACTTGTCAGATGGGAAACTTTAGAATCTCATACTGTAGGATTTAGAAGTTCTGTTGAGTATCAAGAGTGGAAAAAACTTTTGCATCATTTTTATGAACTATTTCCCACTGTTGAACACTTTGAAGAAATCAAAATATGAAAAACAAAATCCCCGACTTATTTGAAAAATTGGGGATTTGTGGCTGTATCACTCTCAATACGTTTGGTTAAGTCCAAAAAATAACTCCAATGTAGGTTGGGTTGAGGAACGAAACCCTACAATATGTTGGGTTTGTTGGGTAACACTAAAGTTCAACCCAACCTACAAATATTCTTAACCGAACCGTATTAGGGAACTCCAAAAAATAAATTATCCAATTTCTGGACTTCACCACGACTTTGCCTCCCCCTGCCCCCAGCTAAGAGCCCCCTGCCTCTAAAACTATGGGATATTTTTTTATTTGGAAGTCCCTTAGTATCACTCTACTCGTTGCAACTGCGCTACTCTTGGGTCAACAATTTTTTGTCCCAAGCTGGCAAATTTAATTGCCACAGACATCTTACTACCCATTCCAAAAACATGGGTAATTTCACCAAGACCAAAAGTTTTATGTAATACTCTATCGCCTACTTGCCAATTCTGCGTTGAGTCTTGCTTTCCATTCGGAGTAGAGGCACTTTTAGTATAACTTTGACGACTCAGGCGTTGAGTAGTTAATAATTCTTCTGGTAATTCGTCGAGAAATTGCGATCGCATGGCGGGTTCACGAGAACCATACAAACGACGTTCCCGCGCGTGTGATATATACAACCTTTCTTGGGCGCGAGTAATTCCCACATAACACAAGCGGCGTTCCTCTTCCAAAGATGCGGGATCACTCAGCGATCGGTAGCCAGGAAATAGCCCTTGTTCTAATCCCACTAAAAATACTACGGGAAATTCCAAACCTTTGGAAGCGTGCAAAGTCATCAAAGAAACAGCTGTCTGTCCTTCTTTTAAATTATCCAAATCGGAACTGAGGGCGGCACTACTCAGAAAATCTTGGAGAGAAACCTCTTCATTTTCTTCTTGAAATTGCAGTGCGGCGTTGTAAAGTTCCTGAACGTTTTGTACTCGATCTGTGGCTTCATCTGTGCCTTGACTCATCAAGTCTTGAACGTAACCAGAGTCTTCTAGTATTCCTTGCAAAACTTCAGTCACGGGAAGCGTACCAATTTGTCCTTGCCAACGGCTAATCATTTCGGCAAAGCTATTTACAGCTTTTGTTGCCCGTCCAGCTAATGTATTAACTGATGTTTCATCGCTGAGTATTTCCCATAGGGTTGTCCCTAGTTGCTGGGAGGCGTTCACCAAAGCATCAATAGTGGTTTTGCCAATTCCTCGTCGGGGAGTGTTGATAACTCTTAATAAACTGACTGTATCAGATGGGTTAGCGATCGCTCTTAAATACGCGATCACATCTTTTATTTCTTTGCGATCGTAAAACTTCATTCCTCCCACAACTGTGTAAGGAATTCGATATTTCACCAACAATTCTTCAAAGGGACGAGATTGGGCGTTTGTCCGATAAAGTATGGCAAAACTACCCCAGTTCAATTCTGGATTTTGCTGTTCTAAAGTGCGAATTTGATGAATTACAAAGTCGGCTTCTTCTAGTTCATTATCCGCTTTGTGAGAATAAATCTGCTCACCCGGCCCCCGTGTTGGTTTAAGGATTTTATCAATCCGTTGGGTGTTATTTTCAATCAATTCATTCGCCGCTTGCAGAATGTTTTCACAAGAACGATAGTTTTCTTCCAGCTTAACCATCGTCCGAGTATCATCATCTAGCAAACCATCGCCAAAGTCTTCCTGAAATCCCAGCAAGATAGTGAAATCTGCCATCCGAAAGCTGTAAATTGATTGATCGGCATCACCGACAACAAAAACTGAGCGATTTTCCCATTCCCATTCGCTCTTTTTGGTTTCGCCATTAGTAACCAATAAATGAATAAGTTGATACTGAGTGCGGTTAGTATCCTGATATTCATCTACGAGGATATGACGAAACTTGCGATGCCAGTAACCCAATACTTGCTCGTTTTGCTGAAATAATCTAGTTGGTACGAGAATTAGATCGTCAAAGTCAAGAGCGTTATTTTCTGCTAACTTATCTTGATATAAACTGTAGACTTGGGCAATAACCCGTCCGCGATAATTGGGTTGTTCTTGCTCAAATTCTTGGGGTGATAAACCTTGGTTTTTAGCATTACTAATAGCGTAGCGGACAGAGCGAGCGTCAAACTTTTTATCGTCTAAATTTAACTGTTTATTGACAATTTCTTTAATCAGACTCATCACATCTGATTCATCAAAGATAGAGAAATTGCGATTCCAACGTCGTCCTTTTTCGTCTACATATTTTTCAATATCAAAGCGGAGAATGCGAGAAAATAGACTGTGGAAAGTGCCACACCATAAGTCTTTGATAGTATCTTTGTAAACTTGCGATCGCAATTGCGTTTGTTGGTATTCTGTCAACAAATCAAAACGCTGGCCGTGTTGTTTCATCGCTAGCTGTTCAGCAAACAGCCGTTGAATCCGGTCTTTCATTTCCCGTGCGGCTTTGTTGGTAAAAGTAACCGCCAGGATATTTTCTGGATCAACGCGGTGTTTGAGAATTAGATTTGCAATGCGATAAGTCAGCGCTCGTGTTTTACCGGAACCTGCGCCAGCAACAACTAGCAACGGGCCGCAGTAATGTTCGACAGCTTGACGTTGACTGGGGTTAAGGTGACTGAGAAAGTCGATGGTTGTTGTCATGGATGTGAAAAAGCGATGTCTCCGACGGGCTACGCCTACGCCTGGCGTCACATCAATAGAGAGTTGCTATTGCCCAGGTTACAATATCTTAACGAAACTTGGTCAACAAAGATTGTCTGGCAATATTCTTAACTAGAAAACTATTACTGGCACCTTACCCTGTCCTGAAAAGGCAATAGTTTCCTTTTCAGTAAAACGCCAAGGTACAGTTTCAAAGGGCAATCCCTTATGGAGTAGAGCCAGCCGCACGCGCCAACAGTTAGGACTAAAACGGCGATCGTCTTCAGCCCCTGCCAAATCGTACAGCCTAATCTTTGTTGATTGCATGATTGATTGTATTCCTGAAGATTCTATACTGTCCTGACGATTAAGCCTAGATTACTGCTAATCGAGCGTAATTTGATCGAGCATCATCTTTACAGGATTTACGCAAAAAATCACCAAAACTACAGAATTTGTGTTGGGGCAATTTATGAATTGCTATCACAATACGTTAACTTTTCTACATAGATAAGTTAGTCATCAGTTATTCCTGCGCTTTCTATCGTAAAATCAGCGACGGGGAATTAAACATCATAAAAATACTGGGCAAGGTCTCACTTGCTCCTGTTCTCAACAGAGGAGTAGGGGCAATTCATGCATTGCCCTTATAGATTTTCGTAGGGACACCGCAATGTTCCCTAGTCCGTGGTTTATTTGCTTGAAAAACGCTGTAATACCTAACCAAGAGTATTGTCACCAATAAGACTATTCACTCCTTGAGTACCCAATTGACATAGAGTAGCAATACACGATACATCATGATTCAACCGTTAAATTTTTAAAGATGAAAAATTTCTTTAATTTCAGGTTTAACCAATACAAGGAGGGGTGGATATGGATATCAGCTTAATTGTATCCAATATTTTGAATCCGCCAATCCTGTTTTTCTTTTTAGGCATGACTGCTGTTTTTGTCAAGTCTGATTTAGAAATTCCCGCACCGATGCCCAAACTCTTTTCGCTGTACCTGCTGTTTGCCATTGGTTTTAAGGGAGGGGTAGAACTAATTAAAAGCGGCATCACTCAGGAAGTAGTTCTAACACTCGCAGCAGCAATGATGATGGCTTGTGTTGTTCCAATTTACACCTTTTTTATCTTGAAGTGGAAATTGGATACTTACGATGCGGCTGCGATCGCAGCAACCTACGGTTCTATCAGTGCCGTCACCTTCATCACAGCTAGCGCTTTTTTAACTGAGCTTGGCATTACTTTTGATGGTTACATGGTGGCAGCCCTTGCCCTGATGGAATCCCCAGCAATTATAGTTGGTCTAATTTTGGTGAATATATTCACCGCTGATGGAAAGCGAGACTTTTCGTGGCCGGAAGTTTTGCAAGAAGCATTTCTTAATAGTTCAGTTTTTCTATTAGTAGGTAGTCTATTAATAGGTGTCTTGACAGGAGAACGCGGTTGGCACGTATTAGAACCCTTTACTCAAGGGTTATTTTATGGTGTTCTCACCTTCTTTTTACTGGACATGGGACTAGTCGCTGCGAGAAGAATTAAAGACTTGCAAAAAACCGGAGTTTTCTTAATTTTATTTGCCATACTAATTCCAATACTCAATGCAGGCATTGGGTTGGTGATTGCCAAATTGATCGGTATGCCTCGCGGAGATTCGCTGTTGTTCGCTGTATTGTGTGCCAGTGCTTCTTACATCGCTGTCCCTGCGGCTATGCGGATGACTGTTCCCGAAGCAAATCCCAGCCTGTATGTTTCAACCGCTTTAGCAGTAACATTTCCGTTCAATATTATTGTGGGAATTCCGTTATATCTCTACGGAATTAACCTATTCTGGAGGTAATAATATGCACGTAGTTAAAAAGATAGAAATTATCGCCAACTCCTTTGAACTTGCCAAAATTTTAGATAGTTTAGACAAGTCGGGTGTACATAACCATGCCGTAATCCGAAATGTTGCTGGTAAAGGATTACGAGGAACGACTGAAGATTTAGACATGACCATGCTCGATAATGTTTACATCCTCGCGTTTTGTATGCCAGAACAACTCAAGCGTGTTGTCGAAAATATCAAACCACTCCTTAATAAGTTCGGAGGTACTTGCTACGTTTCCGATGTGATGGAAGTTCGCTCTGTCAGATGTGTAGCGTCGATGTAAGAGAGTTATAAATTTAATGAAGCATTTCATGGAACGTCGTGACTTTTTGAAGTTGGGAATGACCGGGGCGTTTGGAATGATGCTATCCGCCAGCGATTTGCTTTGGCGGGTTGAACAGGTTAAAGCTGCCGAAATACCCTCAACTTCCCCGGAATCCCTCAATCCCGATGCAGCATTGCAAAAGCTGATGGAGGGAAATCAGCGATTTATCGATCATCAACCCCAATACCCGGATCAATCGGCACTGCGGTTGCAGGAAGTTGCTCAAGCTCAACATCCATTTGCAACTATTCTTAGTTGTGCGGATTCACGAGTCCCCGCAGAAATTGTTTTCGATCAAGGCATTGGAGACATCTTTGATGTTCGGATTGCCGGAAATATCGCTACACATGAAGCGATCGGTAGTATTGAATATGCGGTTGTCTTGTTAGGCTCTCCGCTATTGATGGTAATGGGTCATGAGCGTTGCGGGGCTGTAACCGCCGCCGTCCAAAACCAATCGTTACTCGGTGATATTAGTACTTTTGTGAAGGCAATTAAGCCAGCAGTGGAAAAGGTCAAGAGTCAGTCGGGTGACGCAGTTGAGAATGCTGTGGTTGCCAATGTGCAATATCAAATTGAACAGTTGAAGCGATCGCAGCTTTTAACTGAGCAAGTGCGATCGGGCAAATTAAAAATTGTCGGAGGTCGTTATGACTTGGATACAGGGAGGATAACTATTATTAC
>NZ_CAXTNE010000193.1:9654-15785 GCF_964245445.1 uncultured Nostoc sp. | reverse complement strand
GCGCAGGTTTGGCGGGGTGGGGTTCTTAGGGTTTAACTAAGTAATCAAGCGGACATGATATCACTTGTTATTTTCCAAAGAAACTAACTCACTACTGCTTCAGCTTTTTCCTCCACTTTTTCCTTCACTAGCACATAAGGCGTTTCTGCACCTTGTGCGAGATATTCGGCTAGCTGACTTTCAATTTGATCGCGCACAATTTGCCGATACTCTAGAAAATGCTCGTTGTGGGCGCAAGCAGAGATGTAATGTTCAATAACTCCAGGGTTACGCTTGAGAATACTGAACAAATGATGCCAGAACTTCCAACGGGTTTCCCGTTTGATTCCTTGTCGCCAAATTACAATTAACAACGCTTTTACAACTACCCACTCTGGCATTTTCGCTGGCGCTTTCCAGGTTGGCAAACCCATCATCAAGAAACAGCGATAGGTACGATCTAAGTACTGTACTGGATCGTATAAAGTACAAAATGCTTCAATATATTCTCGTGCAAGTTCTTCTAGAGGACGGGTGGGCAAGAAATTCATCAATGTTGTTTGGTTGATGTTGCCATCTTGATTTTCCCGTAGTCGTCCTTCTTTTTTCAGGCGATGCCAAAGCGCAGTGTTAGGTAACGCTTGCAACATGGCAAAGGTAGTAGAGGGAATTGCTGCTTGTTCTGCAAAGCGGACAATGCGATCGCCTGCACCAGCTTTTTCGCCATCAAAACCGATAATAAACCCAGCCATTGGGCGCAATCCGGCTTTGATAATGGTTTCCACTGCCTCAGTTAGAGAACTGCGAGTATTTTGAAACTTCTTGGTCATTTGCAAACTATCCTCATCCGGCGTTTCGATTCCCAAAAACACCGCCGAGAAACCGCACTCAACCATCAGATCCAACATTTCCGAGTCTTGGGCTAAGTCAATAGAAGCTTCAGTGTCAAACCGGAAGGGATACTTATGTTCTGCCATCCAGACTTTTAACTCTTTCAGCAACAATTTCACATTTCGTTTGTTGCCAATAAAGTTGTCATCCACCATGAACACACCCCGCCGCCAACCCAACTCGTAGAGGTAATCTAACTCTGCTAAAAGTTGGGCTGGGGTTTTAGTGCGCGGTTTGCGCCCGTAGAGAACAATAATGTCGCAAAATTCGCATTGGAAGGGACACCCGCGCGAAAACTGCACAGACATCATGTCATAAGCATCCAATTCTAATAAATCAAAGCGGGGTATTGGTGTGCTTGTCACATCAGGTTTCTCGGTGGCGCGGAAAGTGCCAGATGTGTCTCCCCGTTTGATTGCCTCAATAAACATAGGGAGAGTGATTTCTCCTTCATCCAAAATCAGAAAATCTGCACCAACATTTTCAACTTCGTGAGGTACAGAGGTGGGGTAGGGGCCGCCAACTGCGACTAACTTACCACGTTTTTTTGCTTCTTGGATTTGGTCAAGTAAATCTTGTTTCTGGACAATCATCGCAGAGAGAATTACCACATCTGCCCATGCCCATTCTGCTTCTGTTGCTGCGCGGATGTTACGATCGACCAGCTTGAATTCCCATTCTTGGGGTAAAATCGCTGCTACTGTTACTAAACCCAGAGGTGGTAATAAAACCTTGCGATCAACTAACTCCAAGATTTTTTCATAAGACCAAAAGGTTTTGGGAAATATTGGATACACTAACAAGATTCGCATGTAGTATCAATCCTCACACTTTGATTGTTATCCCACTCTAACGAAAATAAAGAGTTATTGACTTTTTATTAAAGTTGTTTTATTTTACCATTGAGATTTTTAACTCAAGTGACAACTCTCACCGCTAACTGCAAGCAGTGTAGTGAGAATATCTCAAATTTACGAATTAGACTGGTTGACCATTGTCTAAGCCTCCACAGCCAGAAATCGGTAGTCCAACCGAACCACGCTTTGAAAAGATTTAACAATAATTGCTAATTCACAATTCGTAAAATTCTCAAGTTGCCTTTGGGGTAAGGATTTCTAAAGCTTTTTTCTAGTCTCTAACTACTGAAACCCACACTAAAGGGGAAGAACTTTTTAAATCTTCGTAGGGGAAACATGGGGATTTTTAATTATGGTAAGGAGTGAATTTAAACCCTTCCCCCTTAACCTTTAAGCGATAAATATTGAATCAAGGGTTTGGAGCGATTTAGCACCCACTGAACAGTTACTTGTAAAAAATATTTTTGAAATTTGCATAACTTTCTATTCAAACTCAGATATGTATTCACAGCATAAGCTTCAACAACTTCCAAATTTAAAGTAATAGGATGCAAGAGAATGCTCATTTGCTCGACAGAACTGACCCATACGCTGCTCCCAATTCAGTGTATGCGATCACTGGCACATCTGTGGTAGAAGGAGGGCAAGTATTCCCACATCAAGAAACTCTACTTCTCCATATTGCATCTTGGACACTACCAAATTTTGAAACTAAACATGTATTGGGCGCGACATCTCTTCCCTAATACATTGTAGTAATGTGACGAGAAAGTTGAACCTAATTGTTCCACTTGTAGAGGCAATTTGAGTCTGTGTATCTGCGGTTTGACATCTTAAATTTTCCCAAAACCACCAATACCATCACGAAAACTATCTTGTAGGAAAAATATGTTATGAGTAACGAGAAAAAAGTCACGTCTAACATCCCCACAAGGGGCGGAAAACCTGGGTATCGCCCTCATGGCACTGGTGTACGAGGTGGGGAATTTTCACCACAGTCTTCCCTATTTGAAGGACGCTTTGGACGAATCTTTCGCACACTTCCTGCTGCTAATTTTTCTATACAAGCACTTCATGCTCTTGCTGAAAAAATTACTGCGCCCCATGAAGAGAAGCAAACCCCAGAAAACGAGCAGGATGATGAGGAAAACCTCGGAAATGCTGAACACCCTGGTATTCCTGCTGGATATACCTACCTTGGTCAATTTATCGACCACGATCTAACTTTTGATCCAGCAAGTAGCCTCCAAGTAAAAAATGATCCAGAGGCTTTGATTGATTTTCGGACACCACGCTTCGACCTCGATAGCGTCTATGGACGTGGCCCAGACGATCAACCCTACTTATACGCGGATGATGGTCTGCACCTGCTTTTAGGCAAAAAACTTTCTGGGAGCGCTTTTGATCCAAACACCAGAGATTTACCACGCAATACCCCCAACTCTGGCGAACCTGCCCGTGCTTTGATAGGCGACCCTCGCAATGACGAAAACACTATTGTTTCACAACTCCATTCCACAATACTGCGCTTTCATAACCGAATCGTCGATTTTCTGACTGAACGCGATGGTCATCCACCTTCTTTCGAGACCGCTCAACACGAGGTGCGCTGGCACTATCAATGGGTAATTCTGCACGATTTCCTCCCCAGAATTATCGGTTGGGACACCCTGTTTGAGATCCTGCCTCAGCTCAAGCAAGAGAAGGAAAATAAGGAATTCTCTGAGTTTCAGCCCAACCTTAAGGTCTTTAAGTGGAAGAAGGAGCCTTTCATTCCTGTCGAGTTTTCGGCAGCAGCCTATCGCTTTGGACACTCGATTATTCGTCCAATTTATCGATTGAATACCAATGACCCAGGCACTGAGGAAAACCCAGGACGACGGATTATTTTCCCCAGTCCTGACGGTGATGTGAGTGAAACACTTACTGGTTTTCGTGCCATTGAAGACGGTAGGGCAGTAGACTGGACTCTATTTTTCGATATTACCCCACTAGATCAACAAAAACCAAATACTCCAAATCGCGTTCAGCCTAGTTACAAACTTGATACTTCACTGGTAAATCCCCTTGGTACACTTCCAGAGAGTGTGGCGACAGTTGAGCATTCTTTGGCAGCGCGCAACTTGCTACGCGGGCTACGTTTGGGTCTGCCTTCTGGACAGGCTGTGGCAAAACATTTAGGTCTGCCTGTTATCCCTAATGAACAACTACGAGTCGGTAAGGCGACAGCAAATGATGCTGCCAATAATCCTCTACTCACTAGCATCTCTCCAGAGTTTAACAACCGAGCGCCGCTTTGGTACTACATTTTGGCAGAGGCACAGCTAGAGATACAGAAGGCAGCGCAACAGGGTCAACTGAGTGAGGATGAAATCAACAACATTCCTACCCAACTCGGCCCAGTAGGGGGGCGTATCGTTGGTGAAGTATTCGTGGGGCTACTTTTTGGAGACAGTCACTCTTATTTGCGTCAGTACCCAGGTTGGAAACCAATCCCTGAATTCCGCCGCAGTAAGGACGGTACTGTTGACCCCGATGGTGATTTTCACGTACCAGAATTGATCTTGCAAGCAAAGAAATCTGTCTGAAGATGTTAGGGGGTCTGCTCCCTGACTGCCTTATTGTTATACTTTTTATCAATGCAGTAAGGTTAAATCCCCAACTCAAAAGCTTCTCTTGCCTCCTTCAATCCAAAGAAACTGTTCTTGAGTAGGGAAGTTGTATTTTATTTGCGAAGGTCAAAAGGTCTTTAGAAATCAAAACTAGTTATGCAGCTACTCCGAAATTTGAGCAACAAATTTCACTTGAGCAGCGATGTCTATTTATTAAAGTCCCTTGACTTGTCCTTACAAATCATGTTCATAGCCTGATGCCCTTAAGGTTTACCTCGATGGATTGAACGAGGCAAATCTTATTCCTAATTTTACCAATCGTTTGATAAATCGATAATCTTGCTCAAGATTATTTAGATATTTAACTTGCCATAATTCATAATGATTGCACAATAGTTCTAATTTTTTGAGTTAATCAATTGCTTTTTGACAAGCTGCATTTCTATCGACATTAATGACTCGTGGAGTTCCGTTATAGTCAGATTTTAAAACTGTGGATATCGTGCATACTACCGCACCCATAGCAGGATGATATTTAATTTCCTACACCCCTTACTCCAAAGCCAGTAATACCAAAAGTTTACGGCTTAATTCGACTCAAAGCGATGTATGCGAGGAGCTGTGACGCTCCTGCGTCGCTAACGCTATGCTATCGGTGATGCCTAAAACTTTAGCAATAAACATAGGCTAATCAGATATATTTAGACTCATTGAGAACGTTGTGTTCTTCTTGACATGATGTGCTAGCTCTAGGCTACTGGCGCTCATACATTAATGACATTCTTTTAGACCAGCACCTATTTTTGCAACATAACTGATGACCTCAATTCATACCTATAGTATGCAATGCTCATCACTTCAAATATTTTTTTGCAAATATAATGGGAAGATTTTCTATGATCGCAATCGATCCTTCTCCACTACCTAATATATTAGGTTTCCTAGCATTGGCTTGCTACATTCTTACTTTGCTTCCGACAATTATTAGAATAGTTTTTCCTCAAACTAAAGAAACTGGTATTCCTCAATGGCTACTGAAACGCCGTCGGCTCATCGGTGTGTTCGGATTCTTTTTAGCATTGATTCATGGGTTTATTTTAGTTCAAAAAAGAGATATTGATTTTTTCGATCCAAAGACATTTTTTATTTATTCGCAGGGAATATCTACTTTTACTATCTTCACCATCTTGGCTATAACCTCTAACAATTGGAGTGTAAAAAAGCTGAAGAAAAACTGGAAGCAATTGCATAAACTTACTTACTTAGCCATATTTCTTTTAACGTGGCATATTTGGGACAAAATGTCAGGGCATTGGACATATTTAACACCCATTGCCATTATGTCTATTACCGCTATTATGGCTTTATTTCTGATTCGTTTTTGGATTGAACACCAGAATCAGCAACAAAAAAAGATGAATACAACAACAAAAGAGGTAGTTCGTGGATAGTTTACACAACGAACATAATCTTCTCTCTTTATTGTCCAAAGTCAAATTCAGAGTAAGTCCCTAACAAAGATTGCTCAATCTAAATAATCTTGCTAGTTAGTTGTGATTTGGAGCCTATAGTTAATGTCAAAGCTAATCCTCAATAAGGTTTCAGCAGCTTTAGTGATTACCATCGTAGCCTTGAGTAGCTTTAGTTTCTATGGTTTACTTTCACGATTCAAAACTCACACATCGACCTCTATATCTTTGCTTAATTTACAACCTTCTCACATTTTTAAAGGGCATTCAATATGGATTTATGCGATCGCTATTAGTCCAGATAGTAAAACTTTAGCTAGTGG
>NZ_CAXTNE010000193.1:0-9554 GCF_964245445.1 uncultured Nostoc sp. | reverse complement strand
CGATCGCTATTAGTCCAGATAGTAAAACTTTAGCTAGTGGTAGCTATGATGGCACGATTAAAATTTGGAATCTGCATACTGGCAAATTACTTCATACCTTTAAAGGCCATGCTGATGCAGTTAAGTCCCTTGCCATTAGTCGTGACAACCATATTCTGATCAGTGGTAGCTGGGATAACCGGATAAAAGTTTGGAATCTAGAAACTGGTACTTTGCTGCGTACCCTCAATGGTCATGTTGATGATGTGGAGTCTGTGGCGATTAGTCCAAAGGGTCTTTTGGCTGCTAGTGGCAGTACCGACAAGACGATCAAACTGTGGAATCTCCAAACTGGTAAACAATTACAGACACTTCAGGATACTGATACTATAAAGTCTGTTGCCTTTAATCCAGATAGTAGAACTTTAGCTAGTGGCGGCAATGATGGCACTGTTAAAATTTGGCAGCTAGACACTCAACCAGGAAAAGAAAGTGCAGTGCTAACACACACTTTCGTAGGGCATTCTCAAGAAGTATTATCTGTTGCTTTTAGCCCAAATGGGCAGATCCTAGCCAGTGGCAGTGCGGACAAGACGATCAAGCTTTGGCGGCTTAACGATCGCATATTGTTACACACACTGGTAGGACATTCTGCAAAAGTGTTGTCTGTAACTTTCAGCCCGGATGGGCAAGTATTAGCCAGTGGCAATGCAGATAACACGATTAAGTTTTGGTATCCATCTACAGGTAAAGCATTAGGTAGCATTGCAGGACACAGCAAACCAGTTTGGTCTGTTGCATATAGCCCCGATGGACAAACTTTAGCTAGCGGTAGTGCCGACCAAACTATCAAAATTTGGCCTGTGGGAGGGTTGCATAATTAATAAATAAACTGTCTTAAATTATACATCAATTCATATTCGTAATTGGTTGATCTTATTAAACTACAAAAGCATAAATCTCCACATTAGCTAACGTTCAACGCCACTAATTTTTAAAACATCATTTATGGTTGCACAGTAATTTGGCAAGCCGAAACTATCGGGATTAATGAATTTTTCGTATGTAAAATGCCGATAGTTCATACAAAACCGATCCCAAGAGGCCATCCGAATGCGGAACAGAATAATAATCAAATTAGCTAATGCTATAGATATGGGAATGCGAAAGTAAATCTTTTTTCCCAGATAAGCACAAACTTGTTTCACTGCTTGATTAGCAGTTAACGGTGCTTGACCTAAAACCAGCCGACGTGGTTGATCATTTTTGGCAGGATGATCAATTAAATATCGCACGACAGTGGCAATATCTCGTCCGTGGATAAAGTGAAAACTGCCATCTGCTTCCAAAAAGCGAATCAAATTAATATATTTCGTAACTTCTGGAATGCCAGATGTGAGGTGAGAATAGGGTTTTTTGGCATCACCGCCCAATACTAAAGTCGGAAATACTGTGGTAATTTTGGGTGCGATCGCTAATTTTTCTTTTTTCTCTAAGCACTCATATTTAGAACGGATGTAATCTGTCCCAATTTCCCCGGCTTCTTTTAATGGTTGATTGTAGCGATCCAAAACGCTAGCTGTCGAAAAATAAATCACCTGTTGGCAACGTTCTGGATCTAGCAGTTCGAGCAACTCTATAGTCTTGACGACATTAATATCAAATGTCTCATCACCACCCCAAGCTGTGGCTGTGAGTACTGCCGTATCAATTGTGGATAGCAAATCGGCAAACTGGCGAATATTTTGCATATCACCTTGTAAAACGTTGATGCCTGAACGTGCCTTAGTATCAACTTGCAATTTGCTTGGGTTCCTAACTAGTAGATACAGTTCGTGATCTGTTTCCTGAATTAAGGCTTCTGTTAAATAATGACCTATACAACCACTTGCACCAGTCACTAAAATCCGTTTCTGGCTCATAGAGAATTTATCAAAATTTAGGAGTTAAAACTAAAGAGTTAAGAATAAAGTTAAAAGTTCCGAATTGCAACTGATAACTTATTACTCTGGAAATTTTAGATTTTGAATTTTGGATTTTGGATTGCAGGAAAAATCTAAAATCTAAAATCTAAAATCTAAAATCTAAAATTGCATGACTCCTAACCCTTAACTCCTGCAAGATTCAATTCCTTTGCTGTTTCAAAGAAGAAAGCGACATTTTCTTCTGGAGTTTCTGGTAAGACACCATGACCGAGATTGAGAATGTGACCCCAATTACCAGCTTTGCGAACGGTATCAAGAATGCGATCGCGGATAAACTGTTTAGAACCGAATAGTACGCCTGGGTCAAGATTTCCTTGAACTTTCACTTGCTTACCCAATCTGGCTCGTGCGTCTGCCATATCTACTGCCCAGTCTACACTGACAATATCAGCGCCAGATTGTCCCATTCTTTCCAACACACCTGCACTACCGCTAACTAGCAAAATCAAAGGTGTATCGGGGTGGGTTTGCTTGACTTGCTGGAAAACTCGCTTCTGATAGGGGAGAGCAAAGGTGTCATAATCTTGAGGACTCAATTGACCCGCCCAAGAATCGAACATTTGCACAACTTGAGCGCCAGAGTCAATTTGGTAGCGGGCATAGATAGCGATCGCATCTGCTAATTTAGCTAACAATTGATGCAATATCGTCGGCTCTGAGAATGCCATGTTTTTGATGATGGAATAGGTTTTAGAACCTTTTCCTTCCACTGCATAAGCTGCTAACGTCCAAGGCGCACCCACAAAGCCCAACACCGTTGATTTATCGCCTACTTCCGAACGTAGCGCTTGCAATATTGTCTTGATAAATGGTAGAGCTGCTTCTGGTTCTAAAGGATGCAGAGCATCGATTTGTTCTTGAGTGCGGAGGGGCGAGTGAATGATTGGCCCTTTACCTTCGGCAATATCCATGTCAATGCCCAAACCAGGTAATGGGGTGACAATATCAGAAAATAAAATTACTCCGTCTGGTTGGAAAGCTCTCCAGGGTTGCAAGGAAACTTCAATTGCTACTTCTGGAATTTCGGAGCGATCGCGAAAGGAAGGATACTTTTCTCTTAAGTCTCGATATGCTTTCATATATCGTCCCGCTTGTCGCATCATCCATACAGGGGGACGATCTACTACTTCACCACGAGCAGCCCGTAAGAGATGAGGAGTCGTTGAATAAACACCCATTTATTACTTCATCCTAGTTATGCCACTGTTTAGCTTATCATTCTAGGATTACGCTTTTCCAGCAGGTTTTCAGGAAAAGGTGAATAGCAGGGCATAATAGTAATATTTTATAATATTTTGATTATTGGATATAAGCTATCGGTTGGCTTGACTACAGTATTAATGCCAGCAAGCGCTAATTTATTGTTTTTTTAGCTTATCCCATGAAATTATTGCTTTGAGTTCCACGTAGAAATACACCTCTCACTTTTGCCTCAAGGGAACGCATGAGGAAAACTGCATAACAAAATGTGTCTCTATGCCATGCGTAGAGACACATCCTTAAGGGTTTTGAACAGGGATCTGGATAAATTTATCCTTTCACTGTCGCTTTATGTTGTGAGCGTTTGAAAAGTGACATAATACCACAAGCACCAATTGCTAACACACCTAACATCGCATTAGGTTCGGGAACGCTGGCTAGTCTATAGGCGTGGTTATCTGTTTCAAAGGCAATACCATTTGAGCGCATCACAACTCGGTCAAATGTTTCTCCTGTATCAGCTACAAGATTGATAAACATATTAGCTTGAGAGCTAGTCCAACTACCATTAGCTATAGCAGTTGGCACATCTGTACCACTAAAAGTCTTTAACAATTGATTACCTTTGTAAATGTCAACATAGTTGTAATCATCCAATGAACCTGCATAAAAACCGAAGTAATTAACAGCTTTTTTGAAGTTAATATTGACAAAACCACTGTCGCCTGCAACATTACTACCTACTGGAGCTATTGTTAGAAATTTGGTGTTATCCCCATAAGGTGAAGCGTATTGCCCAGATGCGCTACCTTCAACAATGTTAGTAGTAATATTAGAGTAAGTAACAAATCCATTAGGATCATTTGCTGTGCCATCATCAAATGTGACAGTTTTGGCATCAGCGTAGCTAGTAAACGGGCCACTGTTGACTTGCAGAGTTACGGCACTAGCTGGATTTGCACTCATGATCACAGCAGTTATTCCGAGTAAAGCAAAGGATAATTTTTGCAGCATTCTAGTAATAAACCTTGAAAAAGATAAAGAGAATTAAGACTGGATTTTCCTGAAAAACTAGTTACAAAAACCTAGTTTTATTACTCCAACAAACTAGAAGAAAACCACAAATATTATTAGGTATTTGTAAATGAGTGTCGTTGGGTATAACAAGCTCAAAGATTGTAAATTTATCTTGATGCTTTATAATCCTATTTTTATTTTTTTCACTCGCAAAAGATACGGTGTATATACTAAAATATATTTAAAGATTATGTGAAGGTTGTTCTGTAATTGTAGTGGACAGGACAAACGCATCTAAATTACTCTTGATCGCAACCAAAGTTAAGAACCAACAAAAAAATCACCATTTCTCGTTTGTTTAGTTTCCGAGATTTAAAGCGATGTCTACGATGGGCTACCCCTAAATCTTTAGCAATATAGCGGTTCCCATTCAGATGCAAAACAACATCAATACGCTTGGCTTTATGAAAAATTGCTTTGTTGGGTTAAGCAAAGCGCAATCCAACAAAGCCCCTGAAATGTTGGGTTTCGTTCCTCAAACGCCAGTTGCTACCCTGCGGGAACGCTAAGAGCGAACAAGTCAGCAGAGCCGCTCAACGCACGGCTCCCCAACCTACGCAATTGCTATTATTGATATAATATCCTCGCCTTGGAGAAGTGGCGAATGGCCAGTGGGGAATGGAAAATAGGGACTGGCGATTGAGAAATAGGATAAAACAAGAATCAATATTTAATTGAGGATTGGGGATTGGGTATTAGTTATTCTCCCCCTGCTCCCCTATCTTCCTGCTCTCCCTACTCCCTAGTCCCCTAACTTGATATGCAAACTGACTCTAACAGTTCCGATGATGTTGCATCTGCTAATAATGAGCCTAACCCAGGAAAATTTTTGATTCCGCGATCGCAGCGACAGAGGTTCTTTATCCAGTTTACCTTAATGACCCTGATCGGATGGGTTGTGGGTGGCGTTGCCAGTATCGCCATAGAGAAAATTATTCTCCAAACCTCACCTAGCGTTGCAATCCAACCCCAAACATGGGGCATTTTGGTCAGAAGTCTCAGCAATGTTATATTTGCTGTGATTTTTGCTGCCGATCAAGCCCTTGTCCTTTACCGATATTTATCGGGTTGGCAGTGGATATTTGCTACTAGTGTAGGTTGGCTGATTGCTAACGGCGTTTCTACAGCCTGGATTAACTATCTTTCAAGTATTGCCATATCGTTAAATGAAATTTTATCTCCTGAGCAGACTTTTATTTTTGGATTTCTGTCTGCGATCGCATATATTATTTCTGGTATTTGGCTAGGGCTTTGCCAGTGGCTGGTATTGAGGCGATACACAACAAGCATTTGGTGGTGGAATTTTTTACCCTCAATCTCTTTCTTCTTAATCACTATTTTGATTTGGTTGCTTTTTGTTGTACAAAATTTGATTCCAGAAGCCAACCGTACTTTTATACTGTATTGGAGTGGACAAGGATTTACAGCATTAATTTTGGGAATTATACCAGCAATTGGCTTATGTACCTTGAAAAGAAATTCACATTGCCAGAGTGGAATTTCTGGTTAATCATAATTACTGGAGTTTAGACTAAAAGCGATATGAGGGAACGCAAGTCAAATAGAATTACAGATTAAAAATACTTTCAAGTCAGTTTCAAAGTATACACATGATTTCTCCCCTCTTGTGTAGTATGCGTGTATAAAAATACTTACAATAATGATAATCATAGAGAATTCAAGAAAAAAGGGTCGGGGATTGTGATTGTTGCCGTAACCGGACCACATGTCATCTCTGCCGACCAATAGGTGGTACAAATGGAAACACTCATGAGTAACAACAAAAATCAATCGGTTTACGATGTAATCATTTCTGGGGCTGGCCCAGTAGGACTTTTCCTAGCCTGTGAACTGGCCTTGACCAAATGTTCAGTCCTAATACTGGAAAAGGCAGAGAATCCGCACTCGCTATTGAAGCAGCTTCCTTTCGGGATACGGGGGCTTTCTGCGCTTTCTGTTGAAGCACTTTACCGCCGTGGGTTGCTAAAAGAACTTGAGGTACCAAAACGCCTTGAAGACCCCCATAGCAACCCAACTAAAGTGCAATGGTCACAACCCCAACGTCAGGGAGGGCACTTCGCCGGCATTCCATTTCATTACGGCAATATTGACACCTCACAGTGGAGGTATCGCTTACCAAGCTCGACCGACACCAATTTGTTATCTGAAATGGAGGAGCTTGAAGCAGTGCTATCTCGCCGCGCAGAAGCCTTGAGTGTAGAAATCAAGCGCGGGCTTGCCATTACTGACTTTCATCAAACCGAGGACGGGGTAACTGTTCAGTCAGGTGATCAATCTTTTAAAGGTAAATGGCTCGTGGGTTGCGATGGAAGCCGTAGTGTTGTTCGCAAGGCGGGCGGTTTTGAATTCGTCGGTACGGAGCCAGAATTTACCGGCTACTCTGCCCAGGTTGACATCGCCAACCCGGAGAAGCTCAGTCCGGGCCGAAACGTGACACCAACAGGCATGTACTTCCAATCCCAGCCAGGTTACTTAATAATGCAGGATTTTGATGGCGGGGCATTTCATAATCCAGAAAAGCCAATCACGCTTGAACACATGCAGGAGGTTCTACGCCGCATCTCGAACACCGACGTTACTATCAGCGCCCTCCATATCGTGAGCACGTGGACTGACCGAACACGGCAGGCCACAACCTACCGCAACGGACGTGTACTTTTAGCTGGCGATGCCGCGCACATTCATTCGCCGTTGGGAGGCCAAGGGCTTAACCTTGGACTGGGCGATGCCATGAACCTGGGCTGGAAGCTCGCCACAACCATCCATAATATTGCGCCGTCAGGCTTGTTGGACAGTTACCATACTGAACGACACCCAATTGGTGCACAGGTTCTGGATTGGTCACGTGCCCAAGTTGCAATCATGAGACCAGTCCCACATGCCCGCGCGCTGAATGCGATTGTCCGCGACCTTATGAATACTCGCGATGGTGCCACCTATATTGCAGGAAGGGTGTGGGGCGTTTTCACACATTACAATCTCGGTGGCGACCACCCTTTAGTAGGCCACAGCGTTCCCAACTTTGAGTTTGAAGACGGTACAAGGATTGGCGAGCTAATGCACGATGGCCACGGGATACTGCTTGATTTCGATATGAATGCTTCACTTAAAACTTTGGCGAGTGAATACGGCGACCGAATGAAGTATGTTTCGGACCGGGCGAAAGAACAATTAGGCTTGAGCACTGTACTGATACGTCCTGATGGGATTATCGCCTGGGCTTCTGACAGCGAACCTGATGAGCAATCAATCAGACAAGCGGTTGCTCTCTGGTTTGCTCGATAGCTTTATTTAAATCCTCTTCCAAAGAAGTGATGTCTGAATATTTTTCTAAATGGTAACGGATATCATTACTGGAATTTAGACTAAAAGCGGTATGAGAGAGCGCAAATCAAATAGAATTGCAGATAAAAATCTTCTCAAGTTAGCCTCAAAAATCCGCGATTTTTGAGCATTATGTAATGCATATGTATGCAAATAACACTACAATAATAATCATGAAAAGGGTGGGAAAGGAAATTCCTCCACTTAAAGTTGCTTGGCAACACTAAGAGGTTATGTTTTCTAAACTCAGCACTGCTGGGTCATTTCTTGCTGCCTAGTTTAAACTCCAGTAATTAAGCATCGGGTTTTAAATTCAGTTTTTGCAAGGCTAAGTAAAAACGAAGCCTTAGTTAGGATTTTAGATTCCATTTAGATTATAGGGAATCCCAAATTGAATCGATATTTGCTTGAGCTTGTTTGAGTGCTGTTTCTGGGGATGCTCCTAGCATCGTGGCTTCGATGGCTCGACCTAAACTGTCAGACAGACGACTATAGCCAGGAATGATTGGTCGAGAACCTGATACAGGCATTTGGTCAATAAAGACTTTCAAGACAGGTTTTTGCTGGAGAAATTCTCGATAAGCTTGACTTTGGGCAGATTTAATATTAACTGGTAAAAAACCCGTCCCGATGCTCCATTCTGTTTGGAATTCTTCACTTAAAACATACTCTAAAAATTTGAGTGCGGCTTGCTCTCTTTCTGGTATGGTCTTCATCAAATACATATTTCCACTACCTGTTACCGTAGCAGGTTTCACACTTGCAGGTATGGGGAATGCGTTAAAGTCAACATTAGACTTCATGATATAAGTCCAAGGGCCTGTAATCTGCATAGCAACGCGACCTGCAATAAAAGCGTCTTCTTCGTAACCTCGCTCTGGAGAAGAAAGGGTTGCTGAACCATCTTTTAATAGGTCTTGCCAAAATTGTAAGGCTGCGATCGCACCTGGATTCGTCAAATTCGGATGGTTATTTGTTACAATCTCTCCTCCGGCGCTCAATAAAAAGGGGAACCAACTAAAAACAGTCCATTCTTCCTTTCCTAAAGGCAGTAACATTCCATACTGTTCAGGCCGATTGTCACCATTCCGGTCTATAGTTAATTTTTTGGCAACTTCCCTTAACTCTTCCCAAGTCTTAGGAAGTTGCGTAATTCCCGCAGCTTGGAAAAGTTTAGGTCGGTAAAAAATGCCTACATTGCTCGTGTAAAGTGGGATTGACCAAACATGACCGTCTAATTTTAGTTCCTCCCATAAGTTGGGGCTAATTTCCGACTTCAATGGAAATTTTTCCAGCCATTCTTCTAAAGGACGAATTGCCCCTAGTTCCATAAACTGACCTGTCAATTGAGGATCGAATGACAGAATATCTGGAGGCGCATTGCCCACAACTGCTGTTAATATTTTTGGCAATTGGGGTTGACCTATGAAGATAGATTTCACCTGAACATCAGTATGAGTGTGATTAAATTTATCTACTAGTTTATTAAACACATCCCGATTAACAGGGGGATTGATTGATTGCCATAGACTCAGATGAATCACTCCGTCATTCTTCTGCACTGTCCCCTGACAACCATATAAGAATATGAAAAATATACTCAGAATCATTCTCACCAGGGAAAGCCGCCAAGCAGAATTGGTCAACTGGCGGAAAAATTTTTGAATTTGGGATCGGAAAAGGGTAACTTTCATGTCAATTTTTAGATTTGTTGGGTATCTATCATTTCACCCTTCTTAAACCACACCGCCGTGTAGTCAATTTTTTGAAGATTAAGTTGCTCTATTATCAAACGTTCAAAATCATGTAAAGCTTTTTGACAACCATCTCAATGACCGTAGCCATCCACTTAAATCATGTCATTAAGAACAATACCTTCATAAAAGGTATTGAAGATATCCATATTTATCTTATCTATGAAACTATCCCACTAATAAAAAAGTATGGTAATCTACTTCTCAACAAGGA
>NZ_CAXTNE010000192.1:0-15838 GCF_964245445.1 uncultured Nostoc sp. | reverse complement strand
GTGTGCGCCAAGAGCGGTGACGGTGTCGAGTTCGATCAGGTGCTGTTCCGGGTCGATCCTTCTTAGTCATTAGTCATTAGCCATTAGTCACTCGTCCCCTGCTCCGCGGTGAGCAGGCGCGGGCGCTGACCAATGACCAGTGACTAATGACTAATTTATATGATTCCTATAAGTGATAATATTCGTTGTCGGAATAAACCGATTATTAATTACTGGCTGATTGGTATTAATATTGCCGTATTCTTATGGGAGCTTCAACTAGAATTTAGTGGTGAATTAGGTTATTTTGTTAATAGTTGGGGTGTAATTCCAGCCCAGATTAGTGGGGCAATTACAAATGCATTCTTATTCAATAATGCTGCTTGGATAATTGTAATTTGGCGGACATTTTCACTACTTATTGCAATATTCCTACATGGCAGTTTTAGCCAAATATTGGGAAATCTGTTATTCTTATGGGTTTTTGGTAAGACTGTCGAAAATATTCTGGGGCATAGAGGCTATCTCGGATTGTATCTGGCTGCTGGCGCGATCGCTTATTGTGTGCAAATTCTGGCAGAACCGAGTTTGACAGTACCACTGATTGGGGGCAATGGCGCGATCGCAGCTGTTTTAGGAGCATATATTATGAAGTTTCCTAAAGCTAAAATTGACACAATTTTGCCGCTAATAATCTTGTATATTCCAATTCAACTTCCAGCTTTTTTCTATCTATTTTGGTGGTTTGTGCAACAATTATTTTATGGCATCGGCAGTTTAAATATTCCTCCTGTTGGCGTAAACCAATGGGGTGGTGTTTTCTGGGGACAGGTTGTGGCAATATTGATGGGTGCATGTTTTATGCGTTTGAAGAGATAATTTTTTATTGGATGCAAAGTGTCTTGTCGCCGGACAAAGCTCTTAACCTCAGAAGGTGTATTTCGGTTAAAACCTTATGCGTCTTTTGACTGATTACATTTTTTAGCTTAAAAATCGATACTGTTAAAGCTAGGGGATGCCTACTCTTCAAATCGGTATTGTTTAGTTAAAAACGGTGTGTAAGATGCCAAATGTTGATAAAATTAACTTTCAAGTCACTGATGAATTAGTAGCTCTGCGGCAGCGTGTAGCTGAGTTAGAGCAATCAGAAATATTTTATCAGCAAAGGCAAGCAGCCCTTGAGGAGCAAGTAATAGAGCTAGAAAAAAAACTGGCGCTTGCACTAGAATATCCCCATATTCAAGCTGTCGAATATGATATCAAGCGACATTTTGAACAGGGGACATCCACAACCTTAAATGTGTCAACAAATGTGGCAGTAACCTTAGAACAACTCCAACAAGAAATTGCAGAACGACAGCAGGTAGAAGCGTTGCTGAGGGAGAGTGAAGAACGGCTCAGGCTAGCTCTAGAGGTTTCCCAGATGGGCTTGTGGGATTGGAATATTGTTACCAATAAAGTCATCTGGTCTGAAAATTATGAATTGCTTTTTGGTGTGCTTCCAGGTAGTTTTGATGGCCCTTACGAAACGTTTCAGAAGTGCGTTTATCCTGAAGACAGGCAATCTGTAATGCAAGGGATCGCCCACGCTTTTGAACAAAAGTCTGACTACAACGATGAATTTCGCATAGTGCGATCAGACCAAAGTGTACATTGGATTTCTGCCAAGGGAAAATTTATCTATGACGATCAAGGACAAGCGGTGCGAATGATCGGCGTTTGTATGGAAACTACTGTCTGCAAGCAAGCAGAAGAAAGTACTCGTGAACTCACAACCCAAGTGCAAGAACAGGCAAATATTTTAAATGCCATCCTCACCGCCTCAGTCGATCACATTTACATCTTTAATCGCAGAGGTTGCTATCAGTATGTCAGTCGTGATGCAGCTACGGTATTAGGCTTCAAGCCCCAGGATATTGTCGGAAAAACTTTGCAAGACCTGGATTTACCCGCAGACCTTATAGAACAGGTAGATAATCAACGAAAAGCTGTGATGAAAACTGGGCAGCCAATCAAGGATGAGTGTAAATATGTTACTGCTGATGGGGTGCATTATTATGAATACATCCTCACAGCATTACGGAATTATAACCAAAATATTGAAGGCGTAATTACAGTTTTTCGTGATATTACCGAACACAAACGGGCAGAAAAAACACTACGCGAAAGTGAAGCCAGATTTCGGCGTTTGTTTGAATCCAACCTGATCGGGGTCGCTTTTTGGAATGTAGATGGCTTTATTCTTGATGCCAATGATGCCTTTCTCCAGCTAGCTGGCTACAATCGTGATGAGTTTGCGACTTTGGGTAGAATTAATTGGAGAGAACTTACTCCTATTGAGTATAAAGATTTAGACGATCGCGCCCTTTTGGAAGTGCAAACCACTGGAGTTTCCAGAATTTATGAGAAAGAATATCTCCAGCGCGACGGTAAGCGAGTCCCAATTGTTTTGGGGATGGCCTTGCTAAATGACTCAAAGGATAACGGTGTTGCTTTTATACTAGATATTACCCATCGCAAATCAGTTGAGAAAGAACGCGATCGCCTCCTCGAACGAGAAATGAAAGCACGCAAAGAAGCAGAAATCGCCAACAAAGTCAAAGATGAATTTCTGGCGGTTCTCTCTCATGAACTGCGAACCCCACTTAACTCTGTTCTGGGGTGGTCAAAATTACTGCGAACTCGCAATTTCGATGAAAAAACCACTAACCACGCCTTAGAAACTATTGAACGCAACGCCAAGTTACAAACCCAGCTAATTGAAGATTTGTTGGATGTCTCTCGCATCCTCCAAGGAAAATTAAACTTGAATATCTGTCCAGTAAACTTGGTAATGGTAATTGAAGCCGCACTAGAGACAGTAAAACTCGCAGCACAAGCTAAGTCAATTCAAATTCAGACGATATTTGATCCCACTTTGGGACAAGTCATGGGCGATCCAAATCGGCTTGTGCAAGTTGTGTGGAATCTACTTTCCAATGCGGTCAAATTTACACCAGCAGGGGGACGGGTAGAAATTCGACTCATGGAACTTGGCAACCAAGCTCAAATTCAGGTCAGCGATACAGGTAAGGGAATTAGCCCAGAGTTTTTGCCTTATGTGTTCGATTATTTTCGCCAAGCTGATAGCACAATTACGCGGGCATTTGGTGGATTAGGTTTAGGATTAGCGATCGTGCGTAAGGTTGTAGAGATGCATGGGGGAAAAGTTCAAGCCGAAAGTCCTGGAGAAGGATCGGGTACTACTTTCACCGTTGAGATACCGCTTTTAGTTAGAAGTGAACAGGTGACGCGTGGAGAGAATGAGTCTTTAGATTGTGAACCTGAATCCTCGCTCCTTTCTGATACTCACATTTTGGTTGTGGACGATGAACCAGATATCCGCGACTTAATTACTTTTATTTTGCAAGACTACGGTGTACAAGTAACTGCCGTATCTTCAGCACAGGAAGCATTAGAAGTGCTGTCTGAGTCAGTACCAGATGTTTTAATTAGTGATATTGGAATGCCAAAGACAGACGGTTATATGCTGATGCGTGAAGTGCGATCGCGATCACCTGAACAAGGAGGAAACGTACCAGCGATCGCTCTGACGGCTTATGCAGGCGAAATGAATCAGCAGCAAGCATTAGCAGCAGGATTTGAAATGCATATTTCTAAACCAGTAGATCCAGATGTATTGGTGAAAGCGATCGTTGATTTGATTGAGCCAAAATGATCTAGGTAAGCGTCCGAGAGGCTTTCCATAACTTTAGTTTTGTATTAACATTGTAAGCCGAAACAATTGCATTGTTAGTCGAAACAATCGCATTGTCAGTCGAAACAATAAATTTGCCTTGGGGACATCCAAGAATTAAATTACTCAATTCCTACATCCAACGTCACTATCCAATTTTTTCTCCCCCTGCAACGCCAGCTCCCCCTGCCTTCCAAAACGATTGATTATTTTTTTAGTTGGAAGTCCCTTGCTACGTTTTTCTACAGCAACGGTTCCTTTAGAAGTGTGGACACGCTACCTCCAGAACGCGATCGCCCAAGTTGATACACTACTAACGGTACTGGTTATCCTTTTGAGAATCGCTATAAGATGATTGATAAAAGGGTCTTTTACGCTTGGATGGAAATGACTGAGCAACGTGATGCTGACTCACCGTCAACTGATTCTCAGCAATTGAGTGAACCGACTGATGGAGCAACTACCAAATCGGTCGATGATTCCTGGACAAACCGCATTACTGGTGTCTGGAATAAAGCCACAACACATCTAACGCAACTCCTACCCGTAGAACAACTGGCACAAACGGTTGTTGAATGGTTTAGTGTGAGCGAAACTCAGGTTGCAGAGATTTTAGAGAAAGTTCGAGCCGAACTGCCAACCACAGAAGCCCTCGTGATTGGTAAACCCCAAGCCGGCAAAAGTTCGATTGTCCGGGGATTGACGGGAGTTTCTGCCGAGATTGTCGGTCAGGGATTTCGTCCTCACACGCAACACACCCAGCGCTATGCCTATCCTTCCAATGACCTGCCGTTACTGATTTTTACTGATACGGTGGGACTTGGTGATGTTAAACAAGATACTCAATTAATCATTCAGGAATTAGTTGGCGATTTAAAAAAGGAGACTCGTTCCGCTAGAATCCTCATTCTTACCGTCAAAATCAATGATTTTGCAACTGACACGTTAAGACAAGTTGCTAAACAACTGCGCCAGCAGTATCCAAATATTCCCTGTTTGCTGGTAGTTACTTGCTTGCATGAGGTTTATCCTGCCGATACCGTCGATCATCCTGCCTATCCACCAGATTATCAAGAAGTCAACCGCGCATTTACCGCAATGCAGCAAGCCTTTGCAGGAATAAGCGATCGCTCTGTACTCATTGACTTTACCCTAGAAGAAGATGGCTATAATCCGGTATTTTATGGCTTAGAAGCACTGCGAGATTCCTTAGCAGAACTACTTCCAGAAGCAGAAGCCCAGGCGATTTATCAGCTATTAGATCGAGAAGAATCTGGGAAGCAACTTGGCAATCTTTACCGAGATGCTGCACGCCGTTATATTTTGCCATTTGCGATTATGTCTGCCACCCTTGCAGCTGTACCTCTGCCATTTACCACAATGCCCGTACTAACTGCCTTGCAAGTGTCAATGGTGGGTCTGTTGGGTAAATTATATGGGCAGACAGTTACGCCATCTCAGGCGGGAGGCGTTGTGAGTGCGATCGCAGGTGGTTTTTTAGCACAGGCAATAGCACGGGAATTAATTAAATTTATACCGGGTTTTGGTAGTGCGATCGCAGCCTCTTGGGCAGCTGCCTACACCTGGGCATTAGGGGAAGCAGCCTGCGTTTACTTTGGTGATTTAATGGGAGGTAAGAAACCCGATCCCCAGAAAATTCAGTTGGTAATGCAAGAAGCATTTCAGGCAGCGCAAGAACGGTTTAAGGGAATTAAACATTAAAACTCAAGAATCCGTTTCAGCAAACACTCAGTAGATTTCCCACATAACGCCCATAGGCTGCTATGGGTTGATAACTCGCAGATTTATATAACCGAATCGCAGGTGGTTTCGATATGAGATTATCTGTGTGTGGAAAACAATAAAATCATGCAAAACCGAACTTGGCAACCACCGGAATTTCTTCAACTTAACGGTGAATTTGTAACACTCAAGCCCTTAATTCCCGAAAGAGATGTGGATACATTATATGCAGCTTCACATGGCAGTCCTGAAAAGGAAGCCGTCTGGAATTATCTATTTTACGGCCCATTTGATCACCCTTCGACGATGAAAGACTGGATAGAAATAAACCTAGTAAGTAAATCTGAGCCTCTTACTTGGACAGTCTTTGAAAACTCAACAAATATTCAAGTGGGAATTGTAGCATTACTTGCGATCGCACCAAATCATGGTCGTGCTGAAATTGGTCATGTATGGTTTACTCCCGCAGTCCACAAAAGTAAAGTCAATACAGAATCACAGTTTTTGCTACTTCAGCATCTTTTTGATCATCATTCTTATCGTCGAGTTGAGTGGAAATGTGATTCCCTCAACCATGCGAGTCGAACTACAGCTACAAGGATGGGATTCATTTATGAAGGACGTTTTCGACAACACATGTTTGTTCGTGGAAAAAACAAAGATACTGATTGGTTCGCAATGACAGATAAAGAATGGTTGCGCTGTAAAAGCAATTTTGAAAAATGGCTTTATTCCCACGAAAATATTTCATTAATGAAACTAAATAACAACTAGTAGTCTGTCAAGCTAGTAATGAAAAGTTTGTAGTAAGCACTTTAGTACTTAAAATATAAGGACTTTAATCCTTACTACGAACTTACTTACCCTACACTTTCTCCTTTGCTGCTGGCACAATGCCAAACTTATTTAAACCTGTATCGATTTCTTTAAGTAGTTTAAAATCCTCCTCTGGCAAGGGATAGCTACTACTGCTGAACAAACCCGCACTGACAGCAGGCTGCTTTTCTAAAAAAGAGAAAGCTTGGCGAAACTGATGCGGCTTGGCTTTAATCGGTGAATCAAAGTGGCAAGGAATAATCCACTCGAAGTCCCAACTAGCAACTTTATCAGCCCAGTCGATGGTTTCTTTCGGTGCGCGGTTGAGAATCAGCGTCTGTAAAATTGGCGCGACAAACAAACGCCCATCACCTCGCAAAGCATTAAACGATCGCTGCCAATCTGGATGCCATTTAAAGGGATACAATCCAAAATAAGCTTTCTTTGAGCGTTCTGGTGCTTTCAAGGCATCTTGCAACACCTGACTCCATTGGCGGATATTTAGTGCGTTGGGTTGAAAGTACAAAGCAAACAACGAGATACGCTGCCAACCCTTACGGCGATTTACTTGAATGTCTGCAACAATATCAGTAGCATGCTCCTTGGCATGGAATAGTAAGGGATATGGATCTAAAAGTGCGATCGCAGGTGGATCTTCTGGGATCGAAAGTACAGAATCTGTTACTAAAAGAGTATGCGATCGCTTGTGGAAAAAAGCAACTTCTGCAAACCGACCAGGGCCAAGCTCAATGGGCCCCAGCATTGCATAATCAAACTCCTCAGCAAAGGGCGTTTTGCTACTATCTTCTGGAAGTACTTGAGTTCGTTTTGGAGGTAAACCAAGCCAGCTAAGTGGGAGATTTAGCGGGAAACTCCACTGATGGGGAGCCACAAACACCTGTGCAGTTGGAAAGTATCTGGCGAAAGGCCCGACGAATACCTTATGTTCTATGCCGGAGATAGTTGGCAGGATAATGTACTTAACATTACCGTGTTCCGCCACCAACTCATTCACAAGCCGGATACACTCTGGGGTTGGTGCAACAGGTGCGTAGATGAGAAGACCCCCGGCTTCGAGCTTAACAACAGTCATGCGAATCGGCACAACAACGTAGAAAATGCCTTGAATTTGGTCAAAATTCCAAATTGTGTCCTTTACCACTTCTTTACGGATTGTCTGCCGCCTGCCATAAGGGTAGAGTGGCACAACAGGCCATAATCTCCACGAGAAGTCTTTTGGATCTATCTGTTGTGCATTGACTATGCGTTCATCATCAGCCACTGTGCAACCCCTCCAAATTCCCTGCTCAAATTGTTCTTATTTGCTATCCCTAAAGTTGGAGTTTAGCAAATTATTGAGATAATCAGATCAATTATTAATTCCTAATTGTAATTCGTAATATCTCCGGCATAGTTCATTAACGATAAAAATCATGAGCAAATATAGAATTTTAAAACCTGAGCAAAGTTACACTTTTAGTCAATATTTTTTGTTACCTAACCCAACAATAGATATAGTAGCTGAGTTTGAGTACAGCTATGCTCGTACAGAGCTACAATTACCAAGATACTTTGCTGATATTAGCTATTTAGAATTTTTGCAAAATTACTTACAGCGCAATATAAAGCTTTTTAACCCAACGGCTGAGATATCAATCAGAGAATTTATGATTGCTCCTATCCTTGCTGAAATCTGCGATCAGACAAAAGCTCAACTATATAATGAGTATCCAATTAATGTGGATGAAAAACTCAAAGGGACTTTAAATTATTATTTACATAAGTCTAACTCTCTACTGGTGATTGAAGCAAAACAATCAGATATCAGAAGAGGGTTTACACAGCTAGCTGTAGAATTAATAGCTCTGGGTCAGTCTCTAGATGAACAATCATCAATTTTATTTGGCGCAGTTACTAATGGAGATGACTGGAAATTTGGTACACTCAATAGACAACAGAAGCTAATTACAGAAGATATTAAACTTTATCGTGTTTCTGAAGGTTTAGAAGATTTGGTACGAGTATTAGTAGGCATTCTTTCATCTGATGCTTGACAGAAGTCGGAAAAGAGGCAAGGGAGCAAGGGGGACGCTCTAACGCTTGATAAGTGATTAGGCAGATATGATATGACCGAAACAGACTCATGATACAGAGCAAGTAAATTTAAATTTATTATTTATGGGGATTGTTAATTTTTAATTTTTAATTGGAGCGAAGCGACATGACTCATTACATTTTAAAAGCCTCAAAAGAAACTGTGCATTTAGGTGGTTTTTCCCATCTGTTAAAACCAGCACTCACTATTGATTCAGGTGATACGGTTGATGTGGAAACTTATACTGGTTACTACGTTTATGACAAAGCACCACCTGAATTTGTCACACAAGAATTTCTCGACATCTGCCAAAATCTTCTACCAGAACGCAAAATTGCTGGGGGGCCGCATTTACTCACAGGACCGATTTATGTGCGCGATGCCGAACCAGGGGATGTTTTAGAAGTACAATTAGATGCGATCGCACCTCGTTTACCCATCGGTTTCAATGCCATTCGTACAGGTTGGGGAGCTTTACCACATCAGTTTCCTCAACCTGCTTTGAGATTCATTTCTCTAGATTTAGCAAACAATATCGCGGAATTTGCGGCGGGTACTGGCATAAAAATTCCCCTCAAACCGTTTTTTGGAATTCTTGGTGTCGCTACCCCAGAAACTTCTCGAACTTCTGTTCCACCAGGTTCTTACGGCGGTAATATCGACAATCGGGAACTGCAAGCTGGTTCTCGTTTATTTTTGCCGATTTTCGTACCAGGTGCATTATTTTCTATTGGTGATGGGCATTCGGCACAGGGAGATGGTGAAGTTAATGTCACCGCCATTGAAACTTCCATGAACGGTAGAATTACCCTCAAACTTCGCAAGAATTTACAACTAACAACACCAATCGCTGAAACTCCAACTCATATCATCACAATGGGCTTTGCTCAAACCTTAGATGAAGCCTTAGAACTGGCTTTAAAAAATATGATTGATTTTCTGGAATCCTTTGCAAATTTATCGCCAGAAGATGCTTATGTATTGTGCAGTTTAACTGTAAATTTTCATATCACTCAAGTTGTAAACAGTCCCCACAAAGGTGTGCATGGAATGCTACCTAAATCAATATTTTCCCATAAAATTAATTTATAATTTATAATCTAGCGACCATTTTTTCTATCTAATATCTTTATCCAACGTTGTTAATTGGTTTAGTTACTGGCGTTGCTGGCGGTATGTTTGGTATCGGAGGCGGCGCAATTATGATTCCGGCAATGGTGTTAGTAATTGGTTTGGATCAGAAGTTAGCTACAAGAACTTCTGTGGCTGCTAAAATTTTGTCAATCGGCATTTTAGCAGCCTTAGTTTACCATCGCAACGGTAATCTTTATATCAAATATGCCCTGATTATTGCAGTTGGTTTAATCGTGGATAACTTCTTCGGGGCATTGTTTGCAAATCAGCCATTTATTAGCAGCAAGTTGATAAAAAAGCTGTATGACATCTTTGTGCTAATGATAGGTATTCGTTATTTACTATCAAATTGAAGAATTTAATTAAGCTTCAGCAATATTTTTGTTAAGCCATCGCCTAGCTTTTCAATAGATTCTTGCTGTTTAGGATCTACTAACGTGCCATCAGGATTAAAGGCTTCGTAAGCTTTGGATAGGGCTATTTGATCGGGAAGTACCAAAACTTTGATGTTTCCCAAAATAGACCGCAGGTGAACCAATCCCCGTAAACCACCAAGAGCGCCTGGGGAAGCGCTCATAATAGTAGCAACCTTACCTGCAAAAGCAGCTAACGGCGCTTCATTTGGGGCTCGACGGGATGCCCAGTCAATGGCATTCTTCAAAACTGCTGTAAGTGAACTGTTATATTCCGGCGAAGCAATCAGCAATCCTTGATGAGAAATCAGCAAATCCTTGAAAGTACGGGCGTTGGCAGGTAGTCCTTCTTGAGCTTCCAAATCTTCATCATACAGAGGTAGGGGCAAATCGCGGAGGTCTATATAAGTCACTTCTGCGCCTGCTGCCTGAGCGCCCGCCGCCGCGATTTTTACCAATTTTTTGTTGTAAGACTCAATCCGGGTGCTGCCTGCAAAGGCAAGGATTTTAGGTGTAGATGCCATAATTCTAGGTTGAATGGAAATAATTAACCTGTTCAGCTGCATTATCCTGTTTTCAGGCGATCGCTATTTGCTACCTTTAGATTTTCTTTAGAAACTTTCTCTAAAATTATGGCGAATTGGTCAGATTCTTATCTCGGTAAGTTACGACAAGTTGTAGGCGATCGCCTACTTCTATTATTTGGCGCACGCGTGATTATCGAGGATAACTTGGGGCGCGTTTTATTGCAAAAGCGAAGTGATTTCAAACTTTGGGGGCTACCTGGTGGCTGTCCAGAAGTAGGTGACTCTGCCGAAGAATGTTCAGCACGAGAGGTTTTTGAAGAAACTGGTTTAACAGTTAAGCGTTTTGAAGCTGTGGGTTTTTCTTCCAATCCAGCCTTTGAAACTGTAACTTATCCTAATGGCGATCGCGTCCAAAACTTCATTTTAATTTTGCGAGCTGTTGAATGGCAAGGCAGCCTCGCTTGCCTAGATGGAGAATCGCTGGCGCTAGAATTTTTTGATTTGGCAGACTTACCTACGTTAATGCCAAACGATCGCCCCGTTTTAGAAAAGTTTCAAGAATACAAAAAAAGCGGCAAATTCCTGATGTTCTAAAGCATTTTTTCCAAGAACTGTTTAGCGCGATCGCACTTAGGATTTTGAAAAAACTCGCCAGGAGTAGCATCTTCTGCTAAAATTCCCTGGTCGAGGAACATAATCCGATTGGCAACTTCTCTTGCAAAACCCATTTCATGGGTGACGATCGCCATTGTCATTCCAGATAGCGCTAAAGCTTTCATCACTTCCAGCACATCCTTAACCATTTCTGGATCTAATGCAGAAGTGGGTTCATCAAACAAAATCATCTCTGGTTCCATTGCTAATGCACGGGCGATCGCTACTCGCTGTTTCTGTCCCCCGGATAGTTTGGACGGATAGACATCTGCTTTTGGCTCTAAACCTACCTTAGCAAGCAATTCTAAGCCATGTTCTTCTGCTTTTTGCTTGTTTATTCCTTTCACCTTGATGGGTGCGTAGGTGACATTTTGCAGCACACTCATGTGGGGAAACAAATTAAAATGTTGAAATACCATCACCAAATGCTGACGTACTTTAGCGATGTTTGCTTTGGGTTTGGTAATTTCTTGCTCGTGAAAGTAGATTCTTCCTCTGGTGGGTTGTTCTAGCAAGTTTATGCATCGTAAAAAGGTAGACTTACCTGAACCAGAAGGGCCTAATATAGCAACCACTTCCCCCTGATAAAATTCAGTGGAAATATCTTTGAGTACGTCGAGTTTACCAAAGGATTTACATAAGAATTCCGTGCGAATTACTACATTATTCACTTTCCCGTAACCTCCTTTCTAAAGCAGATGCACCCAAGGTCATACCCATTACTAAAACATAGTAGATTAACCCTGCAAATAGCAGTGGTTCAAAATAAATATACTTGTTTGCACCAACAATTTGGGCACTGCGTAATATTTCCACCACCCCAATCGTTGACACCAGCGCGGAATCTTTGAGCAATCCGATAGTTTCATTTACCAATGCTGGGAGAATGTTCTTCAATGCTTGCGGTAAAATCACATCCCACATCATTAACCAATAAGGAACACCCATAGACATCGCCGCTTCACTTTGCCCTTTATCCACCGCCTGAATCCCACCCCTGATAGTTTCCGACATATAAGCGCCAGAATTTAGGGTAAAAGTTAGCACCCCAGCCTGCAATGCTGAAATATCATAGCCTGTAAGCTGGGGTGTTGCGTAGTAAACCAACGCCAACTGTAATAGCAAAGGTGTGCCTCGAAAAACAGAGGTATAGGCGTTAGCAACCCAGGTAAGCGGCTTGATGCCGATAATTTTTAATAGAGACAGGATTGTTCCCCAGATTAACCCCAAGGTTACAGATAATAGCGTAAACAACAAAGTTAAAGGGATTCCCCGCAGAATAAAGGGAATGTCGGGAAGAATTCTAGTGAAGTCGAGATTCAATCCGCCTTTGGCAGGAGTTGAGGATACAGGATTGGCGGTGATATTCTGTGAAAACCACTTGGTGACAAGTTTATTTAATGTGCCATCGTCTTTCATTTGTTGGAGGACTTTGCTAAACGGTTCTACAAAAGAAGAACCTTTAGGAAAAGCGATCGCAGATCCACTTGCCTCCTCTGAGGGAATAATATTAAATTCTAAATCTGGGTTAGCTTGGGCAAATCCTTTAGCGACGGTATCCTCAACAATTGCTGCATCAATTCGCCCAGATTTGATTTCCTGAACTACTTCCGGCACTCTGTTGAGTTGCTTTAGCTGAATACCGGCAAATTTTTTAGCAATTTTCTGAGCATTTTGTTCTTGGATGGTTCCTAGTTGTACCCCAACTTTTTTTCCTAATAAGTCTTGGGGCTGCTTTAGGTTGCTACCTTTAGGAGCGACAATGGTATCTTTGGCTTCGTAATAAATAATTGAAAAGTTAATATTTTTTTGACGTTCTGGAGTCGGAGTCATCCCAGCCATTACAAAGTCAGCGCGATTTGCTTGGAGTGCAGGAATTAACCCATTAAAATCAGACTCCATTATTTGAAGTTTAAACCCTAGTTTTTGAGCAAGGTTCTTGGCAATATCTATATCAAAGCCAACGATTTGGCGATCGCCTCCTTTAGTATCATAAAACTCATAAGGAGGATAATCTGGGGAAGTAATCATCGTCAACGTGTCTTTCCCTAAAGGTGAAACAGCTTTTAGAGAATTACTATGTCCGATGATGCTGATTCCTACTACTGTTAGAACCAGTATCCTTAATAGCCATACTTTCTTTTTCTTCATGGACGTGATAATTATATAACTTCAGCTAGCCAAAGATTTTAGTGTAGCTATAAGTGGACATACAAACAAAGTAGTTTATTATAGATTAACTATTAACCTACTAAATGAATTTAATGACATTAGATGACTGCCGGAATATTGCCATCATTATGGGAACGTTTGTTGCTCTGCTTACCTGGATAAAAGGTGTTTACGAATATACACGTCAACTAGCCCAAAAACGAAGCGAACAGTATGCAGAAATACGGAAGCGTTTTAGGGAAAGTAAAGTTATATCGAAACTAATTAGTATGCTTGAGACAAATGACTCATATTTAGCAGAAGTTTCATGGTCGGAAAAAGTCGAATTACTAGGATTTTATGAAGATATTGCTTTAATGGTAAATTCCGGCATTATCAAACGTAATGTTGCTTTCTATATGTTTGGGTATTATGCTATCCGTTGTTGGGAAAGTAACCATTTTTGGGCTGATGTAAATCGAAATAGCCCCTACTGGTCACTATTCAGAAATTTTGTCAACGAGATGAAGGCGGATGAAGTAATATTTCTTGAAGACTCCTTTATTTTTCGTCCCAAAAATTACCGTTTTTAGTATTTTTTACTCTACTACCGAAAATTAAAAATATTTTATAAATTCCATTTTTGCTGTTAATACTCCTTAAAAATAGATAGGTAGGGTTCATAAATAAAAGCTCGATTACGTTTATTTCCAGTAATTTCTTCCACAATTCTTATATTACATAATTCTCTGACTAGAATGTTAGCATTAGTGTATGATAATTGGGTAAATTCTTGAGCCATTTCTAGATTTTTTGATTAACTAACTCTTCGCTACTTTCCAGATGCTATCAAAAGTTAAGGAAAGTCAAATCAAACTTTTAATTTAGTCGCCTCCAGCAGCTTGACGCTGGCATAAATAGCATCAATATAAGGTGTGGGAATTTGAGTGAGTTTTCCCAATTCTGCCACCGCGCCAACAATAGCATCTATCTCCGTTGTGCGTCTGGCTTCAATATCTTGTAGCATAGAGGTTTTATGGGCACCAACATTTTCTGCCCCATTAATTCGCTGTTCTAAACTAATGCCAAACTTTATACCCAACTTTTGGGCGATCGCTTGAGTTTCACTCATCATTTGCCGCGCTAGTTCACGGGTGAGGGGATAGCGGCAAATATCCTCTAAAGTAGCACCAGTTAAGGCACTGATCGGATTAAACGCCACATTCCCCCACAACTTGATCCAAATTTCCGTGCGAATTTGATTGCGGATTGGTGCTTTGAATCCTGCCTGTTTTAAAGTCTGTGCTAATAATTGAATGCGTTCTGTTTTAGTGCCGTCGATTTCACCAAGAGTAAAGCGATCGCCTTCAATATGCTTAATCACACCTGGTTCAATTATCTCAGTTGCCGGGTAAACAACACAACCGATGGCGCGATCAGCACCGATACTAGCTTCAATAATCCCATCTGGGTCAACAGATTGAATCCGCGTCCCTTCATACTCACCGCCATACTTGCGAAAGTACCACCAAGGAACCCCATTTTGGGCTGTTACCACCATTGTATGAGCATCGTAGAGTGCAGGGAGAAAAGGTGCGATCGCAGGCACACTGTGAGCCTTGACAGCTAAAATGACTACATCTTGTGGCCCTGCTATCTGAATATCGCTAGTTGCTAAATACGGAGTAGCAATTTGGCTGGAAGCGTCTGCCATGATCAACTTCAGCCCATTTTTTTGAATTGCCTCCAAATGAGAACCACGAGCGATTAGCGTCACCTCTTCACCTGCTAGTGCCAATTTCGCCCCTAAATATCCACCAATCGCACCCGCGCCAACAATACAAATTTTCATTTTGTCAAAAGAATATGAGTCGTGGAAGACGGTATCCAGTTGCTTTTACATCAAACAGCTACGCTTTGCATCGCTGACAGCAGGTCTTGATGAACAGATTTTGAAGCAGCTACTATCAATCCAGGCGTAGTATAGTTTTCACAAGTATGCAGTGGTGGTAAAGTCGAACCATCCAGAGTAGTTACAATCCAGCCAGCCTCTTTCGCAATAAAAGCGAGTGCAGCACTATCAATAAATTTGCCCGATTTGATAACTGCTCCACTCAAGTCACCACTGAAAATACCATTGAGATTGGAAATTTCAATATCACTAGAGTAATCAGTCGCTATATCGATTACTTTATATCGATCTTTTAGTAAAGGTGCAATAGAATTCATTCCCCATCCTAACAAAATAGAAGGTTTGACGGATGTTATGTGTAACGGGGCACAGGTTTCTAAGCTCATATCCAGTGTCCCTGTAAAAGCACCTTCACCTCGGAGAGCGTAAAAATAAACATTTTGGGCAGGGGAAATAGCGATTACTGCTTCAAAGTCATCCGAATTTAGAATACTGAGAATAATTTGGTAATTAGAATGTCCATCCATGTAAAACTTCGTACCATCGATTGGGTCGAGTGTGACTAAATAATCACCTTCTAAACCAAGTTCGATAGCGCGAAAATACTTAGTATTGTTAGAACTTTCATGAACCTATCCCACTAATAATATTTTGTGAATCCAGATGTGGATAGTAGCG
>NZ_CAXTNE010000191.1:0-16017 GCF_964245445.1 uncultured Nostoc sp. | reverse complement strand
GAGCAGGGGGAGCAAAGGGCAGGGGGCACAGGAGTGGAGTTCAAAGACTCATTCAGGAGTATCAAAGACTCATTCAGGAGTATTAAAGACTCATTCACGAGTATCAAAGACTCATCCCCTATTCCTCATGTCCAATGACAAATTACAAATGACAAATGACTAAAAAGTGGTTCCGAATTGGGATGGTGAGTGTATTTCTTCTCTCACTCGCCTTACGGTTTTGGGGACTAGAGCGATTTAACACTCTAGTATTTGATGAAGTTTACTTTGCCAAATTCGGTAATAATTATATCACGCATACGCCATTTTTCAATGCTCATCCGCCGCTAAGTCAATATATGATCGGCATCGGCATTTGGATTGGCAGTCACATTCCTTTTTGGCACGATACGGTAAATGGGCTGACAGGATCATTGCGATCGCCTTGGACTTATCGGTGGTTCAATGCCCTTACTGGCTCATTTATCCCTTTAGTTGTGGCTGCGATCGCTTATCAATTGAGTTATCGTCGTAGCTTTGCTCTGCTTGCAGGTTTATTTACAGCTTGTGATGGCATTTTTCTAGTTGAGTCTCGCTATGCTTTAAGTAATATTTATATCGTCATTTTTGGTTTATTAGGGCACTGGTTTTTATTATTGGCATTACATAACCAAAATCGGCGACGTTCTTTTTGGTTAGTTTTTGCTGGCATTGCTTTTGGTGCCTCAGTCGGTACTAAGTGGAACGGTTTATGGTTCCTCTCAGGTGTTTATCTCATTTGGATAGCAGCTTGGGCAATTCATTTGATACATTCTTTTATTAACTCCAAACTCTTTTTTACATCCCCTTCATTGCAGGAGGTAGGAGGCAAGGACAGTAGAGGAGCAGGGGAAGCAGGGGAGGCAGGGGTTAGTACTTATTCTCCCTCATCTCCCTCATCTCAGACACCGCTACAAAACTTGACTCAGCTAAATATTTTTCACATGCTGTTTTATCTAGGAATTATCCCAGCTTTGATTTACAGCATCATCTGGATTCCTCACCTTCAACTAGATAAAACTTATGGATTTATTGCAGTACATCAGCAAATTTTGAAATTTCATTTACATTTAGGTGGCAATAGTCCTAACGTGCATCCTTATTGTGCTCCCTGGTACAAATGGCCGTTGATGACTCGACCAATGGCATATTATTATCAAACGGCTGAAAGTATCACCGAACCTTTACCTGTGATGGGCCCGCCTTTGCCTGCCGGTGCTGGACAAGTTATTTATGATGTCCATGCAATGGGCAATCCATTTTTGTGGTGGTTTGGTGTTGCTGCCATGTTGTTTTTAGTAGGGATGTTGGTGTCACAACCCGTAATTCTTTGGGTGAAAGAAAAGCGTTTTTCAGTACCTGCAACTCTTAGTGTTGATACTTGGATTGCCTTGTATTTAGTTATAAATTATGCTGCTAACTTATTACCTTGGGTAAAAGTGACAAGGTGCGTTTTTATATACCACTATATGTGTGCAGTGGTGTTTATATTTTTAGCGATCGCTTGGTTTGCCGATCAGTGTCTTCGCAGTTATTATCAACAACTCCGGGCGCTAGGTGTCACCATTACTTTTATAATTCTGGCTGCTTTTATTTTTTGGATGCCCATTTATTTGGGTTTACCCCTCTCACCTCACGATTATAAGCTGCGAATGTGGTTCAACTCTTGGATTTGATTAAAGAAGAATTCAGGAGCAAAGCCGGAGACGCTCCGCCTCCGGTCAGAATTCAGTAGTCAGCAATCTTGATGCTCTGGTGCGATCGCTGCGCTATTCGCCAGTAGTCACTGAACTTGTCGTACCACTTCCCTACGGGACGCTACGCGAACGTGGAAGCAAGTATACAATTTTGACTAGCAGTAAATATTTAACATCATTTCAGCGGAAGTTACTGTTAGAAAGTTTGGAAAAAACTTTACCTAAATCTTACCGACAGCGCATTGAAATCATGTTGTTGGCAGATGAGGGAAAAACTCAAACGGAAATTTGTCAAATTTTGGGGTGTTGTTCAGCAACAGCAAGGTATTGGATGCACATATGTCTTTCCAAAGTCAATCCATGCAGTGAATTATTAAGGGTTTTTACTGAAGTTAGAAGCATTCATTTTTGCTTTTACTTTGAAAAAAGCATTTATTAAATGAGTCAAATATAATGCTTTAATATTATTCAGTATTTGTGTTTTGGAGTTAGTTGAAGTAGCGAATGATCGCACGAGTATTCAAGTGCAAAGTACCCACAGCTTGATAACCCGCAACTTGAGTTAATAGTTTTTCGCAGGCCGGTCGTCAAGAGTATAATTGCTGATGTGGCTCATGACATTTATCTGGAGAGAGAGTTCAATAGACCTCTTGCAAAAATATTTTATGGTATGATATTAAGTCTTGTCGCTTGAATCAATCTACTTATGCGATACGAGCAAACAAAAAAGTTATCGAATCGGCAGTTCAAACGTTTGGTTGGGGTGCAACGACACACGTTTGATCAGATAGTTAAGGTGTTACAAAATACAGCTAGTCTCAAACAAACACTCTTGTTATCCGAATAAGCTAGGGTTGGAAGATCAAGCTTTAATCTGTCTACAGTATTGGAGAGAATATCGAACTTATTTCCATATAGCTGGTGATTGGCAGGTATCCGAATCAACTGTTTGCCGCATAGTCCGTTGGGTTGAAAGCTGATTAGTTAGTTGTGGGAAGTTTCGTTTAGGAGGAAAAAAGTCCTTGTTGCTCTCATCACAGAAACCGAAAACAGCTGTGATGGATGTAACAAAGAGTCAAATTGAACGTCCATTACACGGACAAAAACGCTTTTATAGTGGTAAACAAAAACGACATACTCTGAAATCTCAATTGATAATTGACCTAACAACTCTTGAAATTCGTTGCCTTGTAAACGGTTCTGGTTGCAAACATGACTACAAACTATTTGTAGACAGCAAGGTTCACTTTCATCCCGAAACAGAAAGCTTAGAAGACAGTGGCTACCAAAGGATTTCTAAGGTACATACGAATAGTCAGTTGCCTCAGAAAAAACCTAGAAGAGGTAAGTTAACCTGCATAGCAAAAGCAATCCAACCGCACTTTAGCGAGTCGTCGAGTCGTGATTGAACATATTAATCGGCGGTTAAAAGTTTTTCAAATTTTGAGTCAGCGTTACCGTAATCGTAGGAAACGTAATGGAAGAGCGCTGCCATTTAATTGCTGGGATTTATAATTACGAACTTCAAAAAGCCTAAATTTCTCTTGGATTTAATCAGCCCTCAATCATACCACAAAACTTTTTTGCAAGAGGTCTAATGATTGCCCTAGCCGGAGTCACCATCCAAAGTAAAATTTATGAGAGTTCTAATTCTCTAGTATATCGGGGTATCAGAGTACTGGATGGTAGGGCGATCGCCGTTAAAATGCTTAAGCAAGATTATCCTTCGCCTCAAGAATTAACGCGCTACAGACAAGAATATGAAATTACGCGTTCCCTTAACATAGAAGGAGTAGTCAAGGCATACAGCCAACAGGACTATCAACGCACTCTGGTGATTCTCTTAGAAGATTTTGGCGGAGAGTCCTTGGAGCAATGGATGCACAAGCGTCCAGATTTCTGCCCCATGCCCTTATCCATGTTTCTTGGGCTGGCGATCGCTTTAACAGATATTCTCGGTAGGCTTCATGCAGCTAATGTTATTCACAAGGATATCAACCCTGGAAACATCGTCCTCAATCTGAATACTGGCGTTGTCAAAATTATTGATTTCGGAATTGCCACACAATTTAACCGCACCAATCCAACGTTCAAAAGTCCTCATCAGCTAGAAGGAACCCTCGCCTACCTGTCTCCAGAGCAAACCGGACGGATGAACCGTTTGCTCGATTACCGGACTGATTTTTACTCGCTGGGCGTGACATTCTACGAACTGCTCACCGGACAACTACCGTTTCCCACCACAGACGTGCTGGAGCTAGTCCATTGTCATATTGCCAAACATCCTCTGCCGCCGCATGAAATGAATACTGCGATTCCTAGAGCTGTTTCAGAGATTATTCTGAAACTAATGGCGAAAAATGCGGAGGATCGCTATCAGAGTGCCTGGGGCATCAAAGCAGATTTAGAGGTGTGTGCTCAACAGTTAGAGACGATCGGTCGAATTGATTATATTCAACCGGGTCTGCAAGATGTTTGCGATCGGTTTTACATTCCTCAAAAGCTGTATGGACGAGAAGCAGAGGTTGCAGTATTGTTGGCGGCGTTTGAAAGAGTGGCAGGGAGAGAAGACGCAAGAACACGGGGACGCAGCAACGCGGGGATGGTGTCACTCTCCCCGTCTTTGCGTCTCCCCGTCTTTGCGTCTTCTGAAATGATGTTGGTCTCTGGCTATGCAGGAATTGGAAAATCAGCACTCGTGCAGGAACTCTATAGACCGATCGCAGCAAAGCGCGGTTATTTTACCTGGGGTAAGTTTGACCAATTTCAACGCAATATTCCCTACAGCGCCCTTGTGATTGCCCTGCGAAAATTGATGCAGCAACTGCTGACTGAACCAGACAAACAGTTGCAACTGTGGCGATCGCGTCTGCTCGCAGCATTGGGCAGCAACGGACAACTAATTATTGATGCAATCTCGGAAGTAGAATTGCTGATTGGTCGGCAACAATCTGTACCAGAAGTTGAAGCTACTGAGGCTCAAAATCGTTTCAATTTCATCTTCCAGAAATTTATTCGGGTGTTTTGTTCACAGTCACAGCCGCTGGTAATCTTCCTTGATGATTTGCAGTGGATAGACTCAGCCACGTTGAAGCTAATCGAGTTGATGCTGCTGGATGAACAGACTCAACATCTATTTTTGATTGGGGCGTATCGAGATAATGAAGTGAATCCAGACCATCCGTTAGTATTAAAGCTGGAGGAACTGCGACAAAAAGGGGCAGTGCTTCAGGAGATCGCCCTTAAACCTTTAACGCTCTTGCCGTTAAGTCAGTTGATTGCCGAAACGCTACATCACAACACTGATACTGTGCTACCCTTAGCAGAATTAGTGTTGCATAAAACAGAGGGCAATCCTTTCTTTGTAAGCGAGTTTCTGAAAACCCTCTATGCAGAAGATTGTTTAACTTTTGATTTTGAGCGTCGAAGCTGGCAGTGGAACATGGCTCAGATTGAAGCCCAAAACATTACTGATAATGTGGTAGATATGTTGTTGCTGAAGTTGAGGAAACTACCAGCCTCAACCCAGGATATGCTTCGTTTAGCCGCTTGTGTTGGGGCTGAGTTTGATTTAGAAACGTTGTCAACTGTCTGCAAGCAACCCGCTAATACAGTTTTCCAAGCGTTACTGACAGCAATCCAAGATGGATTCATTCAACCGCTCTCTGAGTTAGACGAAAACTTGTTAGTTCAAGAGTATAAGTTCTTGCACGATCGCGTACAGCAAGCCGCCTATGCTTTAATTGATCAGTCCCAAAAACAAGTGGTTCATCTGCAAATTGGTCGCAATCTGATCGAAAAGTCACTGCCAGAACAGTTATCAGAACGCCTGTTTGAAATTGTGGATCATCTCAATCAGGGAATTGAGCTAGTCACCGAACAAGCAGAACGAAATGAAATCGCCAAATTAAATTTGCTGGCAAGTCAGAAAGCAAAAGCAGCGATCGCCTATAGTGCGGCGAAAAAATACTTAGACACAGGCAGAGCATGGCTGGCAGCCTCTAGCTGGCAAACCAACTATGAGCTAACCTTAGAGTTATATTCACAGACAACAGAAGTCGCGTATTTATGTGGCGAGTTTGAGCAGGTAGAACACTTTGCGGCGATCGTTCTAAGAGAGGCTAAAACGGTTCTTAATCGCGTGAAAGTCTACGAAGTCAAAATTCAAACCGCGATCGCACAGAATCTGCTATTAAAGGCAATCAACACGGCACTACAGGTTTTGCAGCAACTAGGGATCAGTTTTCCCGAACAGCCAAGTCAGATAGATATTCAAGTTGAACTAGATACAATTATGTCACTTATTGGCAACAAGCCAATTAAAGACTTAATTTATTTGCCCCAAATGACACAGCCGGACAAGTTAGCAGCAATGCAAATCCTATCAAAGATAACGCTTGCTGCGCGAAATGCTGCTTCTGATTTAGTACCTTTACTCGCATTAAAGCAGGTCAACTTGTCAATCCAATATGGTAATTCGTTTGTGTCTCCCTTTGCGTATGCTTCCTATGGATTTGCTCTTTGCGGAATATTTGACAACATAGAGACTGGATACCAGTTTGGACAGCTGGCTCTCAAATTGTTGTCGCAGCCGAATACCGATGCACTCAAAGCCAAGACTTTGCTAACCGTAAATCACTTCATCATTCATTGGAAAGAACATATTAGAGAAACATTGCAGCCATTACTAGAAGGCTATCAAAGTGGGTTAGAAACTGGAGATTTAGAGTTTGCCGCCTATTGCGCTCATATTTACTACGCTAACTCCTACTTTACCGGAAAGGAACTCATGGAGGTTGAACGCGAGATAACAATATACGCTGAGGTAATCCGTCAGATCAAGCAGGAAGCTGTATTAACCTGGAGTAGAATACACCATCAGACAATCGCAAATTTGATGGGATGCTCAACTAACCCCTACCGTCTAGTTGGTGAATTCTACAATCAGGAGAATGAACTGCCACAACATAAAGCAGCAAATGATGTAACCGCAATCTTTCTGGTATACTTCTACAAACTTTTCCTATGTTATCTATTTTCTAGGTACGATCGGGCAGTTGAGTACTCAGTTATAGCAGAACCTTATGTAAGCCGCGTCGCATCAGCATATCTTGTTCTTTTGCACTACTTCTATGACGCTCTGGCAAGACTCGCAACCTATCCCAGAAGCAGCGCTCAAGTACAGTCAGAAATCCTCAAAAACGTTGCAGTTAGCCAGGAAGAAATAAAGCAATGGGCAGATCGTGCGCCAATGAATTGGTTGCATAAATATCACCTAGTACAAGCAGAGATGGCACGAGTTTTGGGTCAGTTGTTTGAGGCAGAAGAGTTTTATGAGCAAGCGATCCAGGGAGCCAGGGAAAATGGGTATATCCAGGAAGAAGCATTAGCCTATGAACTAGCTGCCAAATTTTACCTAGCTCGTGGCAGGGAAAAGTTTGCCCAAACCTATATGAAAGAAGCGCACTACTGCTATGAACGCTGGGGAGCAACGGCGAAAGTCAAAGATTTAGAAACTCGCTATCCGCAGTTCTTTCCTCAGCCATCTGACGCAGCTCATACGCCAATCCGCACCACTTCTGGAACCACCTCTAGTAGTTTACCAACTCAAAATTACCAGGTGGAGGCAGGCAAAGGAGCAGGGGAGCAGGGGAGCAGAGGAGAGTCTTATACAAATTCTTTCCCCTCTGCTCTAGACCTATGCCCCTCTGCTAACCGCGATGCAAAGTTTCCTTGGCAGACTACTAGTTGCTCAGACATCACTTTCGATTTAGCGGCAGTGATGAAAGCCTCTCAAGCGATTTCAAGTCAGATTGAACTCGATCAGTTACTCAGTTCCTTGATGCAGATCTTAATCGAGAATGCCGGAGCACAAACCGGATTTCTAATTTTGGAAAACTCAGGAGAATGGATGATTGAAGCTTCTAGCGAACTCAATCTTGGTGAGACTGACTGTGCTACACAAGTGCTGCAATCTATCCCCATTGCTAATCACCTGCCTGAATCAATTATTCAGTACGTAATCCGCACTCATGAATCTGTTATCCTCAATAATGCCACTCGTGAAGGTAATTTTATCCATGAGCCATACATCCAACACAACCAAACTCAATCCATCTTCTGTTTGCCGCTGCTGAATCAGAGTCAGCTCGTCGGCGTGTTGTATTTAGAGAATCGATTAGCAACTGGAGTATTTACACCAAAGCGATTGCAAGTATTGCACCTGTTATCAACTCAGGCAGCGATCGCAATTGAAAACGCCAGACTCTACTCCAAGCTACGTACTAGCGAGAGTAAAATGAAACAAATTCTCGAAGCGGTTCCGGTGGGCATTGGGGTATTGAATGCAGCAGGTCGCGTTTGCTACGTCAATCAACAGGGAATTCAACTATTGGGTAAAGGAATCGACCCTAACGTAGCACCGGCTCAATTCCCAGAAGTTTATCAACTTTATCTGGCGGGAACAGATCGAAACTATCCCAGTGAGAATATGCCAATTGTCCGGGCGTTGAACGGCGAACGTACCACAGTTGACGATTTAGAAATTCATCAAAACGGCGCAATCATTCCAGTTGAGGCGTGGGGAACTCCTATCTTTGACGAACAGGGCAATGTGATTTATGCGATCGCCGCCTTTCAAGATATCACAGAGCGTAAACAAGCAGAACGCCTCTTAGCAGATTACAATCACACCTTAGAGCAACAGGTAGCAGAACGAACAACAGCTTTGCAGAAAAGTGAAGCCGTACTGCTTGATGTCTACGACGAGCTTCGCTTACGAGAACAGGAGTTACGATTAATCACTGACTCTCTACCTGCTCTTATTAGTTATGTGGATGCCAATCAGCGCTATCGATTTGTCAACCGAACCTATGAGGTCTGGTTTGACCGTAGTCGAGATGAAATTCTCGGTATGCATAGCCGTGAACTCTTGGGTGAAGCAGTTTATCAAGTTGCTGAACCGTATATCAAGCAAGCGCTGGCGGGACAGATCAAAACCTATGAAGTAGAAGTTCCCTATCCGTCTGGCAAAAAGCATGTCAGTGTTACCTATATCCCCGATTTTGATTGCAATGCTCAAGTCAGAGGATACTATACTCTGGTCACAGACATTAGCGATCGCAAACGTGCTGAAGAAGCTTTACAAGCTTCAGAGAGAGAGATACGGGCATTACTTGCAGCAATTCCCGATCCATTCTTTGTGCTGACTGCTGAAGGGCAAGTGATCAAAGCTGCCGAAATTGAGCCAACTAAGTTATATAAACCAATTGAGAACCAGCAGAATAAAACCCTGCATGAAATTTTTGCCCAAAAACAAGCCGACGAGTTTTTAGACTACATTCACCAGGTTCTTAGAACCCAACAAATGCTTACGGTTGAGTATTACCTGTGGATGGCTGGACGAAAAACTTGGTTTTCGACTCGCATTGTACCGATCCAGCACGACCAAGTGATTTGGTTGGCGCGAGATATCACGGCGCATAAGCAAGCAGAAGCAGCCTCAATCTTAGAAGAGCGCAACCGGATGGCACGAGAAATCCATGATACGTTAGCGCAGGCCTTTACAGGGATTCTAGTTCACATGGGAGCCATTTCTCGATTAGCGACAACCAACCCAGAAGCAGTACAAACACATACTAATACCGTGCGAGAACTAGCTCGCAGTGGGCTAACAGAGGCTCGACGCTCCGTTGCCGCACTGCGTCCCCAATTACTAGAAGATGGCAATTTGTGGACTGCGCTTGAGCAATTTGTATCCACAATGCAATCTTCAACCGAGATCAACTTGCTGTGTAATATTGTCGGCACACCCTATACGTTACCCCCTGAAACTGAGAATAACCTCCTAAAAATTGCACAGGAAGCATTTACAAATGCAATTAAGTATGCCCATGCAAGCGAAATTCGGATTGAATTAACCTATGGGTCAATGTTATGCTCTTTACGAGTTATAGACAATGGACAAGGATTTGAAATCAACAACACAATGCTAAATCGGGGGTTTGGCTTACTGAGCATCACCGAACGGGCAGAGCAAATTAAAGCACAACTTTCAATTGAAAGTCAACCAGGGCAGGGAACAGAAGTGGTCATATCCGTGAATCGGGAGATCGCAGCATGAGTCAGTCCGCAGCAATCCGCGTTTTGATTGTTGACGATCACTCAATTGTCCGACAAGGACTCGCTGCGATGATCGAAAATGAGCCAGATATGACAGTGGTGGGTCAAGCGGGTAATGGACAGGAAGCGATCGACCAATATCGACAGCTACAGCCAGATGTCACCTTAATGGATTTGCGAATGCCGCAGATGAGCGGTGTTGATGCGACCGTAGCAATCTGTACAGAATCTGCCCGTGCCCGGATTATTATACTCACCACTTATGATGGTGACGAAGATATCTACCGTGGGTTAAGCGCCGGAGCCAAAGGTTATCTGCTCAAGGATGCGGAACCGGAGGCACTCCTCAATGCCGTTCATATCGTTCACAGCGGGCAACAATATATTCCTTCTGAAGTTGCTGCCAAGCTAATTCAACGGATGAACAATCCAGAGTTGAGCGATCGCGAACTAGAAGTGATTCATTTGATGGTGGACGGCTTAAATAATCATGACATTGGTGCGGCTTTGCATATCACTGAAAGTACCGTCAAATTTCACATTAACCGAATTTTGAGCAAATTAGGCGTGAGCGATCGCACTCAAGCAGTAGTCACAGCCTTGAAGCGGGGTTTATCCGAGTTGTGACTGAACTTAAGTTCGGTTGAGGCTTGGTTGGACAGATAGGTAGTGACTGTCATTTTGTCAGAGCAAACACTCAACTCTGGGTTGGCGACAAAGCTGCATTAGTTTTATAAGCTGAAGACATAACGTGACCGAGTGAGGTTCAACCATGTAATCACTTTATGCCACAAGAAATCCTTTTGACTAATGCATCCGATGAATCAAGATACTAGTTGAAATCATCTGTTTATTCCACCCTCACCACGCGATCGCTACCAGGGAAAACTTAATGCTCCTGTCGTGCTTGTGAAATATGGAAATTACCAGTGTCTTCAGTGTGGAGAAGTGTATCAATTGATTCAAACAGTTCAGCAATATTTCGATCTGGTGTTTTCCCAGGAGAATCAGGTGTGTGTAGTCTTTCGTCACTTCATTGAGAGTTCAATCTATCCTCAAGCACAAAAGGCAGCCCAAGTGGCGGAAGCAGCAGCAGCGCAGGGTAAATTTTGGCAGATGCACGATCTGCTATTTACCCATCAAAAAGCTTTGGGAAATGGCTATCTTGTGGAGTATGCCGATGTTTTAGGACTCGATATTTCCCGGCTTTTACAAGATATATCCAAACGAGTGCATATCGATCGCATCAATCAAGATATCGAAAGTGGATACCAAAGTGGAGTCACGGCTGTCCCGGCACTGTTTATTAATGGAGTTCGCTATACCGAACGCTGGAACATCGAGCAGTTGAAGGCGGCCATCACCACTGCAAGTCATTGATTTCTTCAGAAACCGATAAACATCTAGGAGGAACAAAAACATGATTACTCAAGTGAACCTTGGCGGTAGTTTCACGCTTCCAGGCACTTCTGTGACTGTGAAGCGGATCGGCTATGGTGCGATGTAGCTTGCTGGCGCGGGTGTTTGGGGACCGCCGCGCGATGTGGATGCTGCCGTTGCTGTTCTGCGCGAAGCGATCGCGCCTGTGGTCTGTGTGCAGAACCAGTATAACCTCGCCCACCGCGACGAGACGTGCTAGTTGGCGAGCCGGGGGGAAAGGCATTGCCTACATGCCGTTCTTTCCGCTCGGCGGCTTCAACCCGCTTCAGTCCTCTAGTAGGTGGAAATTTTTATTTTAGAAATTTGGATTTTGTGGGTAGGAAGTATCTTGAACCAGGGATTATAATTGAAGCCGAAGTGTACGATAATACAATTTGTCATATTTGGCTCTCACCAATTGAGTGCGAATTTGTTTTTATAGATGAACTGGAATTTATTTAAGATTTGTAATCGCATTCTTCACTACTTACGCAGACTTGGACTTAATGATTAGAATGCGATCGCCCGTTCAAAGAGCGATACCTACGGTACGCCTGTCGGCGATCGCGCCATCGCCCTTTGGGTATCGCCAATAACGGGCGGTTACCCTCTTAACACGATCGCACAAGAAGCGATAATGCCCACCGACTCAAAGAAAAACGTATATAGTTATGCTCTCTTTCTAAACTAAATCGTAAGGATTGCACTTGGTGACAGCTTCGCCAGCTCTACGCCATCTAAGATGAAGTAAACCTTACCTTTAATAGAGTGCATCCGTAAATAATTAAGGTGTTCAGAGTAGGTTTGTCCATATACGCAATGCAGAAGGATTTAGATTTGTGACAAACAATCTGTCGCTCTGGTCAAATAATATCAAGTCCGGTGAATCACTTATGATTACCGTATCTGTGCAAAAATCCCAAAAGCCTCTTTCCCCCAGCAAGAACAGCAAGAACTGCGCTCTGAATGATAAGTCTTTAGCCGGACATGATATAATTCGTCGTTCTCTAGCCATCCTGACAATGGGTTTAATTAAAATTAAACTGCAAAAAATTCTTCAAAAAATTGATAAAACTTGTTCGCTAACAACTCAAATTTTTCTCCAATACAATCAGGGCGAGCTATTTTATAACCTCTGCCATTGTACCAATCAGGATTCATCGCTGGAGAATAACACAGATAAGCCGTGCCCTCTTTGTAATACCCAGATATAGTTAAGATATTTATTTTAGGTAAATAATTTACTTGAAAATTTCCTACAGCACGGTTTCCACTTTTAAAAGTAATAGCTAAATTATTATCAACAATGTTTTGATAGCCTTTATTTAATGATTTTAAATAGGTTTCTGGTACAACTAAAGCTGCATGAACCTTACCGATTTTTCGAGCCGATAACTGAAACTCAGTGTCGCTAAAAACTTGTCCAGCAATCTTAGTAGCCTCTATTTGAAAATCTATTTTTACCGTGTAAAGGAGTCGTTCTAAATCTATATTGAGCATTACTTTACCTTCAAAAAGTCAACTATTATCAAGAAATGTTATGCAATTTTTAGTATCTTAAATGTTTGCTAGAGTTATATTATTGTCTAAAAAGATTATTTGAACTTATGTTTGATAATTTAAAAAATTAATATTCGTTTTTAAAAACTGAATTTTACAAAGTGAAAGGTTTGCTTCAAAGGTGTAATCACCAGTGAATTTTATTTGACCTAGCAACAGATTTAATCCTTAAAAAATTAAATAATATTACATTTTTTATGCTTCCACTAATGTGTATCTATCAAAGATGATGGTGATTTCAAAAAACTATTGCTAATTTCAAGTGTGGAAAATTTATTACTTACTTCTCCTTCCTATAAATAGTTGCAGATTCTAGTACTAATTAATGAACTAAATATCAGGTTAATTGCTGAAGCAAAGGAATTAAGAAAAATGAAATTGGCAAAGCGATTAATCATTAGATCCTCTGGGGCTAAATTGATATTTATAGCAACGGACAAGGCGGTTAGGACGCTAAACGAAGCACATATTCCATAGCATCCCTTATATAGTCAAATTGAATTAGTTGTTGACGAATTCGACTCTTCAACCATGACAAACATCGCTCAATTTTGTTCAGGTCAGGTGAATAAGATGGTAAGTATTTTAGTTGACATCCTGCTGATTCAATTATTTCTTGAATAGTCAGTAATTTTATGGTCATTCCCTGATGGTTGATTTGGTAATGCTTGATAATCTCCAATACTAGCAAATCGATTGCAGCCATAGGTTGATTGTGTTTCGACTGATTTGAAAAACTTGCCCTACTTCGGTTTTGCTCATCCCGTTTAACTCTATTGCCTGAATTACCTTCTGGCGTAAGTCGTAACTGTAAGGTTTTGGCATGAGCTTTCCTTGTGCTGAACGCTTAATCGGTATCTAGTTTTACTTTACTCATCAATTATACTGTCTGTCCTAACCGCCTTAGCAATTGCTATATCTTAGACTACATATGGCACAATCTGTTTTCCAGAAATACACTGGAAGTAGAGCAACTTGCTAGTGCCCAATCTGTTCTTTATTAGCTCACCATCAGCCACGCCGACAGCTTTAGAGACCATTTATAAAGTAAATCTTTAGACAGCTAGACGACGTAGCATAATTCGAGTCATAACGGCATATATGGCAGCCTCACTCATTTGGTGTCAGACGTTCATAATCCTTACTGAGACGATGGTACTGGTTAAACCAGCAATCATGTTCTTTCTACTACCCAACGCTTGGGTAAAACTTCAAACTCTTTATTAGTACGACGAATGACTTCAACATGAGCTTGAATCATCAACCAAACAGCCAGAGCAAACTTATCACCCTTTTGCTCTGAGTCAACCCACATGACTTCAACTTTTTCCAATAATTCTAGTCGTTCCTCCATCAGTTCCATCAAAACATACGCTGCAAGAACTCTCTCACCAGCATTCCCCTCACTCACAACCACTTTGAGCAATAGTCCCAGGGGAGCGATGCTCCAAAGTTAGATTGGACTTTAATTCTCATTTACAGAGCTAGATTCTCAATAAAAACAGTTATTTGGCCGCGATGCCTGCGGCGGGCTACGCCTACGCACTCCTAAATAGGTGATTTAGCACCCGAATTTTAAACACCTCACAAAATCGCATTGCTCCCGATAGCGATCGCCTATTCAATCTGAATCAGTCAAACTCCCTCACAGTAACCATTTGCGTTTTGCGGATAAGTCTATTGGAGTACATCAATGACCCGCATCACGGATAAATAAAGTTAAACTAAGCGATTCTCTCACGAGAACCGCTCGTTTTCAGAACCGGACATGAAACTTTCGCTTCATCCGGCTCCTCAATAATAAGGCTCTTGTCATGAGTACCTCGATTACCTGTTAGTTCAGGCTTAGGTTTGGCGCTTTTACAGCCAGATTTGTTACCCAGACTGCCATCAAAGGCAGTCTTTTCATCGTGGCAATGTCAGTGTAGTAACTGAAGGTTTTTATATTCACTCTTTCCTCCTTTTGACTTAGGAATGATATGATCAATTTCCATCACCGATTCTTCTGTGAAATATAGTCCGCAGTGGGCGCATTTACCTTTCTGTATCTTTAAAAGTGTTGCCACTTTCTTTGGAACTTCGGGATTTTTGCCCATTCTTGTACTCCAGTAAATCAAATCTCCGTCATACGGGCTGACTTCGCCTTTAACTTTCACATGGCGTGTGATTTCTACGTCGCTATGTGCCTGTAACCGCATGGGATTCTTCCCTTCTTGCCTGGTTGCGAATACCCAGTTATTTTCTCCTATGGTTTGCCAGTATTTGCTGGCTACCCAGTGACCAGATTTGTTCGGATGTCTTCTTTTTCCCCAACTTCTTAGCTTTTTGTACACCTTATTGTCTAGCTCGGAGTAAGTTTCCTTGCTGACTACTGTGCTGTAATAGTTTGCCCATCCAACAATGATTGGATTTAGATGTGCAATCAACGCCGCTTGAGGGGCGGTTTTATGTTGTTCTATTACTTCTGTTATCCGTTCGTAGTGTACCTTTACCTTTTCTTTGTTGGGTTTGATGAGTGTCTTGAAACCGAGTGGTTCCCCTTTGGTATTACAACCCGTGTTGTATTTCCCTACTAGGTATTGCCTGATGTGAAATCCCAGGAAATTAATCCCTGCTTCTTATCCTTCATATTTATTCAAAGTGTGGACAAGGCGCGTTTTACTTGGTTTCAATTCAAGTCCTATACCGTTTAACCACTCAGAAATAGTTTCCTTGCATCTTTGGACAACGGTTATGTCTTCGTGCAGTATCACGAAATCGTCGGCGTATCGGATTAGGCTTAAGGCGTAGCGATTGTCTCGTTTGTTACCTGGTAGCTTTTCAGCTACCTGCTTTATCCTTTACTCCATCCCGTGAAGGGCAATGTTCGCTAATAGGGGAGATATTACCCCTCCTTGCGGTGTACCCGTCGCGCGAGTACGCGCGCCCGCTTCGCTAACAGATGTGGGGAATAACTGTTTGCCATCCATCACTCCTGATTTTAGCCAAGCTTTTATCTGGCGTTTTAAGGTTGGGAATGTGTTTAGCTTTTTGAGAAGTTCCCTGTGGTTGATTCTGTCGAAACATTCGGCAATGTCGGCATCTAGCACGTATTTGGCTTTATACCTGATTGCGTTAAATATTGCTACTACAGCATCATGGCAAGAACGATTAAAGTCAGTGACTCTCTCACAAGAGCCACTGCTCTCCAAAACCGTGCGTG